>JBIKTV010000075.1:0-17476 GCA_044347905.1 Myxococcota bacterium | reverse complement strand
TCTTTGCGGCTCCCACCGCCACGGCGCTGCGCTAGCGGCTGGGTTTGGCGATCCACTTTTCGACTGGACCGTGCGGCTCCCACCGCCACGGCGCTGCGCTCGCGGCTGGCTTTGGCGATCCACTTTTCGACTGGACTGAGCGGCTCCCACCGCCACGGCGCTGCGCTCGCGGCTGGCTTTGGCGATCCACTTTTCGACTGGACCGAGCTGCTCCCACCGCCACGGCGCTGCGCTCGCGGCTGGCTTTGGCGATCCACTTTTCGACTGGACCGCGCTGCTCCCACCGCCACGGCGCTGCGCTCGCGGCTGACAGAAGCCGCTATATAGCTAATTGATCAGGGGGTTGGAGGGTAAAGGAGGGGGAGTGCAGAGGGGGAAACATTAGGGCAGAAGGGGGCGGAACGCCCCCACGGCCCCTATGGTTCCCCCTTTGCATACGCAAGTAAGGAAAAGCGATTTCCCTCCTCGCACGGAGTGCGGCTGCGCCGCTGATTGACCTCAGCCAAGGGCGGCCAATCGCTCAAAAAGCTCCTGCTGCTCAGCAGAAAGCTTCTTTGGAACGACAATCTTTACATGCGCAAATTGATCGCCCCGGCCTCCGCCGGATAGATGCGGCACGCCTTTGCCTCGAATCCGAACTTGCTCGCCTGGCTGGATGCCGGCCGGCAATTTCACCTTCTCGACAGTGCCGTCGACAAGCGGCACATCCACCAACCCTCCGAGCACGGCGCGAACGACATCAATCGCGATTTCGCAATGGAGATCATCTTCATGCCTCTGAAACGAGGCGTGCGGCTCGACCTGCACAACGACGTAAAGGTCCCCTGCCGGCTGCCCAGCCGCCCCCTTCTCGCCCTCGCCAGAGATCCTCAACCGGGTCCCGGTATCGACACCCGGCGGGATCCTCACCCCGACCTTGCGGTCGCTTCGCGTCTGCCCAGTGCCGCTGCAAGTGCCGCAGCGGTTGGCGGGCTTGAGCGTGCGGCCCTGCCCGGAACACGCCGGACACGTCACGGAAAACATGAACGGTCCCTGGCGAGTGCTGACCTGGCCGCGGCCGCGGCACTGGCCGCATTCATCTGGGCTGGTGCCGGGTTTGGCGCCGCTGCCCTTGCAGGTCTCGCAGGGATCGACCCGCGGCAAGGTGATCTCTTTGCGCACGCCCTGGACGGCTTCTTCCAGGCTGATCGCCAGATCGTAACGAAGGTCCGCTCCGCGTTGGGGTCTGCTGCGGCCCTGGCTGCGACCGCCAAAGATATCGCCAAAGATATCGCCAAAATGGCTAAAGAGGTCGTCCATGTTGGCGTACTGCTGCGCACCACCAACGCCGCCGACGGCCTGGTGGCCAAAGCGGTCATAGCGACTGCGCTTTTCAGCGTCAGACAGGACGTCGTACGCCTCGGCGGCCTCTTTGAAGCGCTCTTCTGCCTCTTTGTCGCCGGGATTGCGATCTGGGTGGTTCTTGAGCGCGCTCTGGCGAAAGGCCTTTTTGATGTCGGCATCAGCGGCATCGCGGGCCACGCCCAGAACTTCATAGTAGTCGCGCTTGGACATTCCGTTTCGGCTCCAACGGTTGAGTGAGGCGGCGCAAGATCAGAACGGGGCCTGGGGGTTCGCCGGCGAGCTGCAGACAGGGCGGGGACGTGCGGTAACGCGCCCGGCGCGGCGACAGTCAAGGCCGCAGCGGCCTGCTGTCAAGGCCTCGCAGCCAATTCTCCCCCGAGATCGGCACATGTGACAATTCTGGCATGAAGATTGCTAGAAAGTGCCGCTGGCCTCGTCGAGTTTGCTTGTGCAGTCATTGGCGCCGCGGCTACACTGCCAGCAGAAGCAGCGAGGTGGCCGGTTGGCCCCTTGAACCCGCAAGACAACATCGCAAATTCAAAGGGCTTACCCCAAAAGATCCTGCACATGGACTTCCGACAAAGCCTGCAAGTCAAGATGGGGCTCGAGCAGCGGCTGGTCATGACCCAGTCGCTGCAACAGGCGATCCGCCTCCTGCAACTGTCCCGCACAGAGCTGATGGACAGTATTGGCGAAGCTCTTTCTGAGAACCCGATGCTGGAAGAAGTGCCGATGGCCGATATTGGGCCGGGGGACACGCCAAGCCCGATCACCCAGGGTGAGGGCAGCACGACGGACTTTGAGGCGCCGGTTCAGCAGGCCGAACGCAACGAGATCGATTGGCAGAGCTATTTCACGGACTTGGCCCGGGCACCGACGGAAGGAGCCGGCTCTTACCGCGACACGGATGAGGAGAGGCCGGGATTGGCCCAGACGCTGACCCGCGGTTCGACGCTGCGGGAGCACCTGGAAGAGCAACTGGCCACTCAAGAATTCGACACGGACCTGCTGCGGATCACGGAAGACATCATCGGCAACCTGGATGAGGACGGCTATTTCCGGCCGAGTCGGCTCGATGTGCGCGGGGGCAATGACACCCTGAAGCGATCGCTGCTGCGGCAGGCCCAAGCCCAAGGAATTGAAGCGCGCGAGGTAGGCAGTGCCCTTTCTCTGGCCTGGCTGACCGACCCAGAGCTGCTAGAGTGGCAGACCTTGGCAGAAGCAAAAGGCTTTGAATGCGAGGTGTTTGTCGCCAACAGCCTGCGCGATGTCGCCATGCGCTGCCACGCGACGGAAGAGGACGTGATCCAGGCGCTCGACTTGGTCAAGTCGTTGGATCCCGCCGGGATTGCCAGCCGCGATTTGCGCGAGTGCTTGGCGCTCCAGGCCGAACAGCGCTATCCAGACGATCTGCTGCTGCACCGGCTGATCGACCAGCATCTGCCGCGGATTGAAGCGCGTGACTACGCCGGAATTCGCCGCGATCTGCGCTGCACGGCGGAAGATCTAGAGCGGATGCTGCACACGTTGGCGACACTGGAGCCTCGACCTGGGCGGCGCTTTACCGGCGAGATGGCCCGCTACATCACGCCCGATGTCTTTGTTACCAAGGTGGGCGACGACTATTTGGTGACCCTCAATGAGGACGGCCTGCCCAAGCTGCGCATCGCCAACTACTACCACACCGCCCTGGCGGCCGAGGAAAGCAGCACAGAAGGCTCTGGAAACCATAGGGACTCGCCCGGGACCCATCGCGAGGGTGCCCACGCCCATCCGCCCAGTGGTCGCGAAATGCAGCGCGACAAGGCCCGCGAGTACCTGCAAGAGAAGCTGCGCGCCGCCACATGGATGATTCGCTCGATTCACCAGCGCCAGTCGACGATCCAGCGGGTCACCGAGTCGATCATGCGGTTTCAGCGGCCATTTCTGGATTTTGGCGTCGACAAGCTGCGTCCGCTGGTGCTGAGAGAGGTCGCGGAAGACGTGGGGTTGCACGAATCGACGGTCTCGCGCGTCACGACCAACAAGTACGTGCACACCCCTCAGGGCATCTACGAGCTCAAATACTTCTTTGGTTCCCGCATTGTAGCCCAGGGCGGCGAAGACATGGCGGCAAGTGCCGTGCGGTCGGCGATCAAGAGGCTGCTGGAGCGCGAACGACCGGCATCGCCGCTGTCCGACCAGGAGATCGCGGAAATCCTGCAGGGCAGTTGGGATCGCGGTAGAATGCTGGCGCGGCTCCAGGGCAGCGAGTCGCAGGTGGACGGGCTCCGGCCGCAGTCGCCCATGGATATCGCCCGACGCACTGTGGCCAAATACAGAGAACAACTGGGGATTGAGTCCTCATCTAAGCGCCGCAAGGCCTATTGAGTTTGCATGGCTCAAGCGCGACTGTTGGTGGTGACGGGCATCAGCGGCTCGGGACGTTCGACGTGTCTGCGGGCGCTTGAGGACCTGGGCTATTACTGCGTCGACAATCTGCCGGCCGTGCTGCTGCCCACGCTGGTGGACACGCTGCACGAGCGCCTGGCGGAGACGCCGGTGGCGGTGGGGATCGATATCCGCGCCGGTCAGCTGCTGGGCGATCTGGACCAAGCGGTGACCTACCTGGAGCAACGCGGGGCTAAGCCGACTTTCTTGTTCCTTGACTGCGCCGATGACGTGCTCGTGCGGCGCTTTGCCGAGACGCGGCGCAAGCACCCGATTTGGCAAGCTGGAACTATCACTGAAGCGATCCGCCAAGAGCGGGCGGTGATGCTAGAAGTGCGCGAGCGGACCACGCTCGTCATCGATACATCCGATATGAATATCCACCAACTGAAGCGCCATGTGCAGCGGCTGTTTGATGTCGAGGCGTCAAGTGAGCTGCGCATGCAGGTGGCGGTGGAGAGTTTTGGCTTCAAGCACGGCATGCCCCGCGATGCGGACTACGTGTTTGACGTCCGCTATGTCGACAATCCGTATTTTGTGCCTGAACTCGCGGGGATGACGGGGGTTGATCCAAGGGTGGCGGAGTTTGTCATGGCCCGCGGCGGCATCGAGGCGCTGGCGCACATGACCCACTTGCTGGACTTTACCCTGCCCCAGCACGCGCAGGAGGGCCGGGCGCTGGTGACGATCGCCATCGGCTGTACCGGTGGGCAGCACCGCTCCGTGGCGCTGGCGGAGGCGATGGCGGCCCACCTGAGGCGCTTGAGCCTGGGCCGGGTGACTGTGACCCACCGCAACGCGAAATTGGCCAATGATTGAGCAATTTTGGGGCTGGCGGGCGCTGGTGTGCTGCGGCGCGCTCCTTGCGCTTGGCTGTAGCGGTCCGGAACGCCGCAGCGGTTTTGACCGCATGGAGTTTGCCGACCCCAGCGAAATGGATGACGGCGTGGTCGACAGCGCCGTGGTGGTGATCGGCACGCCGCGGCCGCGTCCAAGGCCCCAGGGAGGCAAAGCGCGCCTGCCTGAACCGGAATTGAGCCTGCCAGCGCCGCGCTGCGCCAACCAGGCCGAGCGCAACGGCCCTTCGATGTCGGTGGGGAGCGTGACCTCCGGTTCGCTGGAATCGCCTTGCCGCATCGCCGCTTCTGGCCCGGGCTATGTGTCGACCAACAAGAACGGCTACGGCACGGATGAGACCGTGGCGCTTCTGCAGTGGGCGGCCTTGCAGATGGCCCAGCAGTTTCCCGGGAGCTCTCCGCTAGTTATCGGTGCCCTCTCCAAGCCAGAGGGGGGTTTCTACCCGCCGCACAAGTCGCATCAGAGCGGTCGCGACGTCGATCTGGGCTATCCCCGCGTGGACAAAGGGGCTCGCCAGTTTCTGCCCACCGACGCGAGCAGCGTGGACACGGAGCGGCTCTGGGCGCTACTGGACGCTTGGCTCGCCAGCGGTCGCCTAGGTTTTGTGTTTATGGACTATGACTTGCAGGCCGTACTGTACCAGGACCTGCTGGACGGCGGCTATAGCGAGGCGCAGTTGGAGCCGCTGTTTCAGTACCCGGCGCCGCGGTCTGCGCCCAAGGGCCTGATTCGCCACGCCGCGGGCCACGCAGACCACTTGCACGTGCGCTTTCGCTGCCCGGACAGCGACCGGCCCAACTGTGTCGACTGACAGCGCCAGCGAGATCACCCGCGGGATTCAAGAAAAACCCCGCAAGATCATTCATTTGGATATGGATGCCTATTATGCCTCGGTAGAGATTCGCGAGCGGCCGGAGCTGCAGGGCGTGCCGGTGGTGGTCGGCGGCAGTCCTCAGAGCCGCGCGGTGGTGTGTTCGGCCAACTATCTGGCCCGGCGCTTTGGGGTGCGTTCGGCGATGAGCTGCGCCAAGGCCCAGCGGCTGTGCCCCCAAGCGGTGTTCTTGCCGCCGCGCATTGGCCTCTATGCCGAGATCAGCAAGCAGATTCGCGAGATCTTCCTGTCCGCGACGCCGCTGGTCGAGCCGTTGTCCCTGGATGAGGCGTACCTGGACGTGACCGACAACCTGCTGGGCGAGCCGTCGGCCACGCGCATCGCCATGCACCTCAAGCAGCGCATTCGCGACGAGCTGCAGCTGAGCTCCTCAGCGGGGGTGGGTCCCAACAAGTTCATCGCCAAGGTCGCAAGCGATCTGAAGAAACCCGATGGGTTAGTGGTGGTCTCGCCGGAGAGGGTGGCGGAGTTTGTCGCGCGCCTGCCGGTGGACAAGCTGTGGGGTGTCGGCCCGGTGACAGCCAAACGCCTTGAACAGGCTGGAATAAAGACCACTGCCGACTTGCGCGCCGCCCCGCTGGCCGATCTGCAGGCCATGGTCGGGTCTTTTGCCTGGTTCCTGGTCGAGCTGGCCCACGGCCGCGACGATCGGCCGGTGACGCCGCACCACGAGCGCAAAAGCGTAGGCGCAGAGACGACTTTAGCCGCTGATTCCCTGGACGCACAGGCTTTGGAGCAGCTGACCGCGGAGCTCGCCGATGAGGTGGCGGCGGACCTGCGGCGCATGGGCAAGCCGGGGCGCACGGTGACCCTCAAGGTCAAATACAGTGACTTTTCAACGATTAGCCGCAGCCGCACCCTGGCAACGGCGACCGATGACGCCCAGACGCTGGTGCAGATGGCCGTAGAACTGCTGAAGACCTCAACGGAACTGGGGAGGCGGCCGATTCGCCTGGTCGGCGTCTCTGTCAGTGGCTTGGGCGATTTGGCCCCGGGGAGTCGGCAGATCGAGGGGCGGCGCTCGGCTCAGATGGAATTGCCTCTGACTTTCAGCACTCTCTGGGACCGTTGACGGCCTGCAGCCAAGCGGGGGCGACAAAGCGTTCGCCCATTCGCTGCTGGTTGAAGCGGTCGACGCGGGCGCTGGCCTCCGCATAGAGCTCGGCATAGGCGGCGTCGCTCAGGGCGGTCAAGTTGACCTGCGGCCTGCGGAAGTCAATGGACTCAGGCATCTGCTGATGTTGACTGATCCGCCAGAGTTCGGTGCCGGGCAGCGGCGTGGCGGAGAACAGGCTGATGGCATCGAGCGGCAGCGTCACGGCAAAATCAATGGAGCGGCGGATACTTTCTGCGTCATCCCAGGGCCAGCCGATCATAAAGAAGCCGCTGCAGCGCACCCCTGCGTCGCGCACCCGTTGAACGGCGTCGCGAATCACCGCCAGCGGCATGGCCTTGCGAATGCGCTCCAGCGAGTGCGGATCCCCCGACTCCACGCCAAAAAACACTTGGTGCAAGCCGGCTTTGATCAGCGCCTCCAGAAGCTCTTGGTCCAAGCGGTCGGCGCGCGTCTGGATGCAGAACGGCACCTTGGGCTCCAGCGCGGCCAGGCGTACCGCCAGCTCCAAGGTGCGGCGGCGGTGAAGCGTAAAGACACTATCGTGAAAGAACAGGTAGTTGGCCTGATGGCGCTGGCGCAGCTGATCGATCTCGGCCATGACCCGGTCGACGGAGCGATAGCGCGTGCGCGAACTGTCCAGCGACGGCACCGCGCAGTAGATGCACTGGTACGGACAGCCGCGCAGGGTAATCAGCGCCTGATAGAACGCGGGCTGGATATCCTGAGGCCAGACAAAGCCTTGGCGCAGCGGCAGGGGCCATGCGTCCAGGTCAGCCAGGGGTGGCCGCGGCGGCGCAGCGCAGATCTGGCCATCGCTGCGATACCAGACCCCGGCGACCTGACTCCACTCGACCTGACTTCGCTGGGGGGACCCTCTGGGAACCTCTTGCCAGTGCTCAAGAATCTGGCGCAAGGTCTCTTCGCCTTCGCCGCGCACCACCAAGTCCACGGCCGGCGCCCCGCGCAGCGCGCCCTCCGGATCGGTCGAGGCGTGAACGCCGCCCAGGACAATCAGCAGCTCCGGCAACACCTTGCGGGCCACTGCCGCCAGCTGCGCCGCCGCCGCAAAGTTGGCCGTGACCGCGGTGATCCCCAGCACGTCCGGCTGTTCAGCGATCAGGGCCTGGGCGATCTCTTGCCACGGATCGTCGCCCACGTAGGCGCGGGTATCGGGAAGCAAAAAGCGCACTTGCGCCAGGTCTTGCACCGCCGCCCCCACGCAAGCGAGCCCCAGCGGCTGGACCTGACGGGTCGCGCCCTGCCCCTGCAGGAACATCTCTGGCGGATCGGCGAGCAGCAGCTTCATGGCCCGAGTTTGCAGGGGCCGGCGGCGACGTCAAGGCGCTTCCGTGGCGATGCCCAGCGACGCCAGCTTTTCGTACAGCGTGCTGCGGTGCAGGCCGGCCTCTTCCGCGGCCTTTTGCACGTTGTGATGGCAGCGCTCCAGAAGCCGGGTGAAATAGCCATGCTCAAAGGACTTTCTGGCTTCCTTGAACGGCAGATCCTCACTGACTGCGGCGGTCCGCTGGGGCGCCTTGCCGTGCATCGCTTCCGGCAGCGCACTGGGGAGGATGACGTCGCCGTCCGTCACCAGCGCGGCCCGCTCGACCATATGCTGCAATTCCCGGACATTACCTGGCCAGCGGTAATCCATCATGCACTGCAGGGCCGCAGGCGACCAGCGCGAAGGGAGAGCCGGATCGCGTTGGCGGGCCTTGGCCAAAAACAGATCGGCGAGCGCGGGCAGATCCTCCATGCGCTGGCGCAACGCCGGCAGATCGATGCGCACGGTGTTGATGCGGTAGTACAGGTCGCGACGAAATTGCCCTTTCTCCACCAGCTCTTCCATCGCCTGATTGGACGCGCAGACCAAGCGAACGTCGGTCTTGGCCAAGCGGCGACTGCCCACCCGGTAGTACTCGCCGTTTTGCAGCACGCGCAACAGCTTGGGCTGCAGGGCCAGGCTCATGTCGCCAATTTCGTCCAGAAAGAGCGTGCCGCCGTCGGCCTCTGCAAAAAAGCCGTCGCGGGCCGTGGCTGCGCCAGAAAACGCACCTTTTTCATGGCCAAACAGCTCGCTCTCCAGCAGATGCTCGGGAATCGCACTGCAGTTGATCGACACGAACGGCGCCGAGGCGCGGTGGCTCAGCTTGTGCAAGTGCTGGGCAAAAACGTCTTTGCCTGTGCCACTTTCGCCGAGCATCAGCACCGAAGCATCGGAAGGTGCCACCCGGGTAATCAGGCGGATGACGGGCTGCATGGCCGGGGCCGCGCAAATGATCTCCGCCGGCACGTTGCTTCGCGCCACCTGTGATCGCAAATGCTTGTTCTCTTGGAGTAATTGCCGGTGTTGCAGCGCCCGCTCAATGACGATCTCCAACTCGCCCGGGTCAAAGGGCTTGCGCAGGTAGTCAAAGGCGCCGCGCTTCATCGCCTCGACGGCGGTCTCCACCGTGCCAAACGCGGTAATCAGCACCACCGGCAGATCGGCATCGATGGCGTGCAGGCGCTCTAGGCCCTCCAGACCGTCCACGTCGGGCATGCGCAGGTCGGTCACCACCACATCGGCCGGACCGGTGCGCAGGTAGTCCTCTGCGGCGCGCACGCCAGGTGCCACAACAGGCTGAAACCGCGCCGGATCTAGCAAGCGAATGAACAGGTCGCGGGCCGCCTGCTGGTCGTCGATAAAGAGCACCACAGGTCGCTTCATGGCGAGGCCTCAGGGGAAGATTCTAAGGGGGGCGAAGGGCGGCTTTCGCTGCGCAATTCTGTGGTTTCCGGGCCGTGGGGCAGGGTCACAGTAAAGGTGGCTCCGGCGCCCAGGACGCTGTGGACGGTGAGCGAGCCGTGGTGAGCGTCGACAATTTGGTGGGCAATCGACAAGCCGAGCCCGGTGCCCGTCGCCTCTTTGGTGGTAAAAAACGGGTCAAAAATGCGTTCGCAGTGCTCTTTGGCGATGCCGGCGCCGGTGTCGCTGACGTCGATGGACACGCGGTCGGCCTCGATCGCCCGGGTAATGAGGCGCAACTGCCTAATCTCACGGCCTTCCATCGCGTCTACCGCATTGAGCACCAGATTGACCAGCACTTGCACGAGCAGCGCGCCGTCGCAGCGGGCCGTCAGCAGGGGATCGCTTTGATCCAGGATCACCTCGATCTTGCCTTTGCGAATCTTGTAGGCGCAGAGCGAAAGGGTCTCGGCGATCAAGTCGGTCAAGGGCTCATCGCGCACCGCAACCCTTCGCGGCCTGGCAAACTGCAGAAAGCGCTCTAGCAAGTCGACGGCGCGCTGATTCTCGTCGCGAATCGTGGCAATGTCGCTGCGCCGCGGATCGCCCGCCGGGGTGTCGCGATACAATAGAGTTGCGAATCCATTGATCGCGTGCATGCAGTTGCCCAGCTCGTGGGCCAGGCCAGCGGCGATCGTGCCAAGGGAAATGAGCCGATCGTGGCGGCGCAATTGCGCTTCTGCCAAGCGGGCCACGGTCATGTCGCGCAGGGTCAGGACTACACCGACCGGCTCGGCCGTGCCGTGGACGATCGGCGCCACATAGAACAGCAGGGCCCGCTCGCCAGCGACCGAATTGCGATCTACCGCCGTCTCTGATCCCCACGGCCCGATGTTGCTGGCCACCGCGAGCTCCACCGACCGCGGCCTCGCCCCCGCCAGCACCTGGCGCACCGCCGCGGCCAGGTCCTGACTGCTGGGCAGAACCTCTGCCGCCGCCATGCCAACCGCCAGCCGAGCGAGACCCACCAGATGCCGGGTCGCCGCAGCGTTGAACTCGACGACGTCTCCCTCGCGATCACATGTAATGACGCCCTCTTGCAGGCCGCCGATCACCGCGCGCAAGTGCGACACCCGCTCTTTGAGGTCGTCGCTCATGTCGTCCACGCGCTCGCGCAGCCGGGCATTGAGCTGCCGCTGCACCTCCAGCAACTGGCTGTTTTCCTTCATCTGCTCTTTGAGGTCCAGCACCAACTTGGCAAATGCCCGGCGCAGCACCGCGACCTCGTCGCTGCCTCTGCTCGGCGTCAGCTCAACCGCGTTCAGCTTGCCGGCCGCGACCTGCAGGGCAACTTCAGTCAACACCCCAAGAGGTTTGGTAATTTTGCGCACATACAGGGTGCCCAGGCCCGCGCCGATCAGCAGCCAGAATCCGGCCAAAGCCAGGGCAACTGTAATCAGTCTAGCCGCTTTGTCGCCAATTTCAGTGGACCTCCAGGTCAAGGCCACGTGCCCTACCACACTGGTGTCGCGGACAATCGGCGCCTGAACCGCGTAGACGACCTTGCCGCCGAGCAGCCCCGCCAGGCCCGGCCCCGCCCGCGGCCGATCAAACACACCCAACGGCGTGATTTTGCCTGGCGAAAACTCCGGCGCCCCCACTCTGGCCACCAGCCGCCCTTGGGCGTCGTAGACCTCCAAACTGAGCACGTCGATGACCTTGGCCACCCGCTCCAGCAGCTGCTGCAGCCGCCGCGGATCGGCATTGCTCAGCTTGTCGCCCACCCCGGTCGCCACCCCTTGGGCCTGCACAATGCCCTGGGCCATCATCCGCCGATCGATGGACGTGACCTCGCTCGACAGCCAAAACAGCGTCTGGCCCAGCTGAATGAGGCAAATCACGGAAGACAGCATCACCAACAGCTTGGCGCGCAGACTGAACTGCGGCAACTGCGCCGGAAGCCAACGGATCATTGCTTCCCCCCCGCTGCGCGCACGCTGTGGCAGCTGCGGCAATTGTCCTTGGCCTTGCCCACGTGATCGCCGTCATGGCAGTCGCTGCAGTCGACCTTGGACGCGTCCCAGCTGTGGGGCTTGTGGCAGTCGCGACAGTCAGAGTGGCCCGCGCTGGCGTGAAAGCCCTTCTTTTCCATGCCTGTATGGCACGACGTGCAGCTCACCACCTTGGGCCCGCTGGGCACGTGGGGCCTGTGGCACACCGAACAGTCCAAGCTGCCCGCGTGCGGGTCGCCGGCGTGATCGCTCTTGCCCACGCGGTAGAGCTGGTGGCAGCCCTCACAGGTGTGCCGCGACGGGAGCAGCGAGCTGTCGTGGCCAACAAACGTATGGCAAGCCGAGCACTGCCCGTCATTGGCACAACCGGCTTTGGACCTCTCGTCGTGGCATTTCTGGCAGGCGCTGCCGGGCTCGCTGTGGCGGTGAATCCCGCGGGCGTGGCACGACAGGCAGGACACCTTGGGCAATTCCAGATGCAGCTTGTGGCCCGGCGAGTCGGCCAGCGACACGCGACTGCTGCCCTGCGGTCCGTGGCAATGCAGGCACGTCTGGTCTTCAACCCAAGCGGAATGCAGCATTTGCGTCTTGCCGGTCTTGCTGGCCCGACCGCCCTCGACATAGGCCTGCATCATCGTCACCGCCTCTTGCACCGTCTGCTGATGGCACTTTTGGCAAGGGACGCGGTGGTGGGCGTCCTGGTCCCAGACCACATATTGATCGCGGGTGACATGACACTGGGCGCAATAGGCCGGGTCGCGCTCGATGTAGCTCTTGACGTCAACGTAGCTGGAATAGGCCAGCAGAGCCAGCGCCGGAGCCAAGCCAAAGGCGAGCAGCTGCGCCGCGCGGGTGTGCAAGGGCCAGGGCAGAAGCGGCTCGTCGTCGTGCATGGCCGGTCTCACCTCCTGCTGCCCAGGGCACTGTGGCTGCCCAAGATGCTTTGGCTGCCCAAGGTACTGCGGCTACGTGCAGAGCGATACGGGCCTCAGTGCGGCAATTGTCGCTTTTCCAAGCGTCGGCGAGCCATCGGCCTCGCTTCAGTCTGGCTTCAGCCCCTCCTGCTCAGGCCCGCTGGCCTCAATGGCACGCGGCGCAGGCTTCCATGCGCACCTTGACCTGGAAGTGGCCCTCCATGGCGTGGCACTGGTGGCAATGGCCAACCCCCTCTTCCTCATGGGGGCCGTGGGCAAAGTCCTTGGGATCCGGCGGAGCGTCCTCTTCCTCTTCTTCCTCTTCTTCCTTTTCAGCTTCCTCGTCGCCGTCCTCGCCCTTCTCTTCGCCCTTTGCGGCCGCGGGTTTGGCCTGGTCCTTGCCCTTGTCATCCGCTTCTTCGTCCTCGTCTTCGCTGTCCGCCTGGGCGATCAGCAGGGCCGGGCGACACTCCGCCTGCCCTGCCGCGCCGGCGACACAACCGCTAGGCGCAGCGATCTCCGCCGCCCCGCCCGGAGGCTTGGCCGTCTTGGGCTTGCCATTGAGGTAGGTCTCAAAGCTGTGGCACTGGAAGCACCCGAGCTTCTTGACCTTCTCATTCTTCTTGGCGCGGGCCAGCGCCGCCGGATCGGCCTTTGCGGCTTCTTCCCCTGCCCCAGCCACCGCAGCCTGTGCCGCCGTCGCCGCCGCTGCCGGGTCCACCGCTGGGGCCGGATCGCCCAGCACAGCGCGGCTGCCCACCGTCCACACCGCCAGCGCAGCTAGGACGGACACCGCCAAAGTCATCAGGGTTTTAGCTGACATGGCTACCTCCCCTCCGGTTCAGTCTTGGCGGCCTCTTGGGGCTGGGTCGAAGCGGCCGGGGCAGCCTCAGGATTCGGCGCTGACGGAGCCGCGGCGGGGGCCTTGTCTTCCGCTTTGGCCGCCGGCAGATCGGCGACTTTTTCCGCCGGCTTCTGAGCAGGAGCCTTCTCGCTGCTGGCCTTCTCGCTGCTGGCCTTTTCGCTGCCGGCCTTTTCGCCAGCTGCTGCCTGGGCCGCCGTCACCTTGGCCTTGGCCGCTTTCTGCCACGCGTCAAACTCGGCGCCGTGCTCTTCTGCGTGCTCTTCCAGGGTCATGCGGCCCGTCAGGAACACCCACGACATGGGGAACACGGCGGGGCGCAGGTGAACGTTGTAGAAGTGCCAAACAAAGATCGCCAGGGCGGCCAGCAGGGCCTCATCGGTGTGGGCGAGGAAGGCGATCTCATAGACCCAAGTCGGCGAATACTGCAGGACAAAGTCGGGGAACCAGCGCACTGCGCCCGAGCCGATCATGATCACGCAGCCCCAGAACACCGCCCAGTAGTCAAACTTCTCAAAGTAGGAGAAGCGGTCGTACTTGGGCCGTTCTTCGCGCAGGCCCACGAACCAGGCCAGGTTGCCAAACAGGTCAAAGATATCCTTGGGCTTGGGCAGCATGGACAAACGCAGCTTGCCGCGTGCGACCAAAATGACCAGGTAAATCAGGTGGATCACGCACGCGGCGATCAGACCAATCGCGGCCACGCGGTGCAGCCAGCCGACCGTCTCAAGGCCACCAAAGGCCCGCACCAGCGACTGCGAAGCGCCAATGCCGGCGGCCGAGAGAGGCCAGCCCGTCAACACCAGCGTGGTAAAGGACAGCGCCATCACGCCGTGGGCAATTCGCTGCCAAACGTCAAAGCGCAGCACGGTTCCGCCCTTCTCAACCCGGCCCTCGCTCACTTCTGCCAGCACGGGCAGCGGCGCTTCTGGGACCACATGGTGCTCCGGCTTGCCACGGCGAGTCCAGGAACGGCGAATCACGCCCAAGAGGTCCAGCAGCACGTGCAGAGAGAGCGCCAAGATGGTCAGGAATGTCAGCCAGGCAAAGAACTTCTGCGTCCAGTAGCTGACGGGCCGGGTCTCGCGGTCCACCGGCTTGTGGTTGGCCAAGACCTTGAATTCAGCGGCCACGCCCTTGTGGCATTCCGCGCACGGGCTGCCGGCTTTCTCTGCCTTGGCGCGGGCTTTCTTGTGCGAGGGGTGGCAATCCATGCAACCAGGCGCACCGTCCGAGCCGAGCTCGAGCTTGCGGGCGTGCATGGTGTGCTCGTACTCCTTGGGCATCAGAGCGCTGCGCTCAAAGGGCTTCATCTTCTTCTCATCGCCGTGGCACTTGACGCAGCGCTCGTTCATGGCGCGGCGGCGGTCTACGGGCGATTGATCCTTGGCCAGGGCGATCTCATGCACGGACCCGTGGCAATCTAGGCAATACGGCAAGCCTTTTTCTTTGGCCTCCTTGGCCGTCAGGGCCTTGGCGCCCTCTTTGAGCTTGGCGTGGTCCATCATGCCGATGGTGCTCGTCGAGTCGTCGTGGCAGCTAATGCACGCCGCCAGCGCTACGGGCTGGTTGAAGCCAATCTCTTTGAGCGCGTCGATGTCTTTGCTGGACGCGTTCTTGACCGGCTCATGCGGGTTGAACTGAAAGCCCGTGTGGCAGTCGCGGCACGTCTGCTTGGCGTGGGCGCTGGCGCGAAAGCTCTTGGCAGAAAGCTCCGGCTCTTGGTGGCAAGCGCGACACCACTTGGGATCATCGGCATCTTGCGGCGCGGCCAGCAGCGGAGCCGAAAACCACAGCGCGGCAAGCGAGAGCACCGCCAGCGCAAAGGGGCGCATCCAGCGGCCTGATTTGCCGGCTCTGCGCCAAAGTGAGGGTTGAGGGGTGTTCATCGCGGGCCTCCGGTACGGCTTTTCTGTGCGGGTGCGGGTCAGAAGGGATTCGCCCACCCGTTGCGGACGGAAACAAATGGAAGATTCGTGCCAACAGGCTGGGGGCATGACGCAACGATCACAATCCGACAGCCCATTGACATGATTACCTTTATCTGTGGACCTCTGGTGCGACTGCGGCGTCCTGAGCAAAGGTTCCGGGCGATCGAGCCGCTCTGGCGGTGGCCTTTGTCCAAAAAGCCAGTCGCCCAACCCCGGTTGTCGGAATTGGGCGACAGGTGTTTCTCCTAGACTATCATAGCGCTCTGACGTTTGTCTGGTTTTCCCGACAGCGATTCGTCGGATTTTCCCGACAAGTGTCGCCGTCGCCAGCGAGGTGGCGCCTAGTTGTGCGCCTTGGCGGTGGCCGGCTCGGCCGCGGTATCCTTGGCGCGCAGGAGCTTGGCGAAGGGCAGGCCCACCAGGGTGCCGCCAAAGGCGCCGGCGACCAGGAAGAAGAACGCGGTGGCGAGCACGCCCAGGACCATGCCGCCGCCGGTCACCATGCGGGCGACGGTCGAAGCTTCGTCAACGTGGCCAAACAGGGCGTTGGCCATGACCATGCCCATGTAGCCGCCGTAGAGCACGCCGGGGATCGCGCCGATGAGGGCGAAGGCCAGAAAGCCAAGGCCGGCGCCGATGTAGGTGGGCATGAGGGCGACGTGATTGCGAGAGTTGGTCGACATGGGGTCCTCCAGTGAACTTGGGCCAGCAAAGCGCTGGGCGTTGGGTAGGGCGATGCTGATGGCGTTGCCTGGTCCGCACCCCCGTCGCAGGACTCACCTGCTAGGTCTTGGGTGGGAGGGCGCTTGCCATCGCGTCCTGACCATAGCTATAGCAAGGGCCGTGCCAACTTTGGAATTGCGCAATTTCAAGCTGTTATAGATGGCATCAAAGGAAGGCGTGTCGGCGCATGGCGTCTGGAAATGCCGACACGCCCTCACCATCGCCAGATTTATGTTTTAATTTCGCGGAGATGTGCTTCTTTCGCCGGTCACCGACAGCGTGTCCGAAAATCCCGACAGCGCGGCGCGGATCCTCGGTCGCCCTACCACTCGCCATCCCAGCCAGCAGGTGGCGAGGCAAAAGCCCGCGGTTGATCCTGGAACGGCCGGGCGCGCTCGCGGCGCCACTGTTCGCGCTGCAGGTCGGGTCGCCGCGGTGGGTAGACGGGGACACCAGCCGCAAGGAGCCCTTCTGCGTCGTTGTAGCGAATCGACAGCACGGCGTCGGGGCGGTGGGCGGACTGGCGCTCAAAGTCGACTTGCACGACCTGCGAAGAGCGGCGCTCGCCAAAGCGCGTGCCCAGGCCCGGGCGATCCTCGGCGGCGCGGCTGCGGTCGGCGGGCCCAGACTCGCTGCGGGGTGCCGCGGCCTGGCCCTTGGCTGCACCGGCGGATCCGCGGGATTCTGCGGCCTCGCGCTCACCTGCGTCGCCGTGCGAGTGCCGATGCGGCGGCTGGGCAATGGGCTGCGGCGGCGGGCGGCGGCGCTCACTGAAGATCGCCACGCCAATCACGCCTACGTTGCGCGCGTCGCCCATCTGGGCGGCATAGGAATCAGCGACGCCGGCGAAGCGGAAAGTCGCCACATCGCGCATGGACACGCGGAAACCGTCCACCGTGACTTCACCCCAGGGCGCAATGACATAGCCGGGCTTGTCGCTGCGCGCGGCCTTGCCATCCACGGCGTCGCGGCCGTCCACAGAGATGACCGCTTCTACGCGCTGTGAGCTGCGGTTGCGGACGCGGATGCGGTAGCGCTGGCCCTCTTCGCCCAAGGCAAAAGTACGGCCGCCGTGCCACCAGCTGGGCAAGCTGCCGCCGTGGGCGTCCAACACCTCAATGCTGTACGCACCCGCCTGAGCGCTCGCTTCTGCCGACACGGCCACGCCAGAACTGGCCAGGGCAGCGACGGCGATTAAACCTGCACAAGTACTGGGAAACTGCCTCATCTCAAACCTCCAAACGCCAAGAACCTTGGACTTGGACGCGCGGAGAGGCTATGGGATCTAGCGCTGAGAAAATTACAGCAAATTGGCGAGATGATAGCGGATTTGCCGGCGCCACCACTGCCATTCGTGGGCTACGTCGCCGCCCCAGAGATCGAGCCAAGTGGGCACGCCGACCGACTGGAGGCCCGCGGCGAGGTGACGGGTCTCGGCCAAGCAGGTCTGCTCGTGGGCGCCCTGACCGCAAACGAGGGTGATGTGGGTGTGGCGGCGCACATGGTCCAGCGAATCACCTGAAAGATTCCAAACATACGCGCTAGGATCGCTGAAGTAGGCGCCCTCTTCTCGCGACCCGCCGGTGAAGTAGTTGGCGCGATACCGCCCCGACAGACCGATGGCGTGGGGGAACAGCTCTGGATACTTCAGGCCGGCATTGATCG
>JBIKTV010000372.1:0-5770 GCA_044347905.1 Myxococcota bacterium | reverse complement strand
ACAAACGGATGCCGGTGAGGCCCTCGGGCTTCTTGGTAGCGACTACATTTCCGATGACGCGGGCGAGAAACATGCCCGGCAGCGTCGCACAGTTGGGCCGCACCTTCAAGGGCGGCTGCGGCTCGGGCAGGGCAATCGCAAGATTGATGGCGGCTGTCGACAAGCCCTCAGCCCCGGCGCTACCGCGCCAGCCCTTCTCCCAACGCTGAGGTTGCTGCAAAAGGTCAAGCACTGTCGTCATCCGCCCTGTCGGCGTTGGCGTGAACATATATATTTCCATGGTTTACCCAAACCATCAACCTCGCTGCGCTCGCGACGTGGAGGCTTGTGCAGCAGCCTCCGCTTTGGGAGAAGGGGATGCCTTCTCAATGGTGTCGCCCAGAGTTCTAGGAGAGGGCAGCGCCGCGCGGCGGCGGGGGCCAGGGCAACACTCTATCAGTTTGCGAACTTGCGATAGCCCTGCCCCCAAGCGGCTGGGCTATCGCAAGAAGCACGGATCTGGAGTTACAGGGCGACCGCGCGGTACAATTGCCCCCCTTCGTCAACCCCGCGGAGACCTAAGGGTTGATCGCATCTCGTACTACGCCTGCGGGTCGTCGTGGGTTTTGCGCGTGGATCCTCGACGGCGCCGTGCATTTTCGTGGGCGACCCAGGGTTGGGACCCTGAGATCAAGGTGTTGCACGAACCGGCCGCGCCGGAATCGCAGCCCTACCCGCCGGACTGGGGTGCCGCGCAAGACGCTGTCCTCCGCCGCCCCGCCCGGTACCAACCCCAGTCCCAAGCCGTCTCAGACACCATCGCCGATACCAGCAGCCCCCGCCAACCTGCTGAAACTCCAGCACCCGCGCTTGGCACGGCTCCTGCACGCGCCAAGCCTAACCTTGCTGGCCCGGACATCCCAACCTATTTCCGGCCCGATCTGGAATTTGGGGTCACTATTCTTCGGGTCCAGTGACTGAAAGTCGCTGGCAACAAAAGCAAACAGGCCCGGCGACTGAAACTCGCTGGCAACAACAGCGAATGGGCCCGGCGACTGAAACTCGCTGGCAACAACAGCGAATGGGCCCGGCGACTGAAGTCGCGGGCAACACTAACGAAGCCTCGCCTGCGCGAGGCTGAGGGTCACGATGCGAGAACCGTATCTGCAGTGTTTGGTGCACTTGGTCTGGTCGACTTGGGACCGGGCGCCCATAATTTCTGATCCCTGGGCGTCGATGCTACACGACGCGATGGCGGCGGCAGCAGTGGGTCTGGGTTGTCACCCGGTTCATGTGGGCGGCACGCCCGACCATGTGCACATGTTGGTAGGCTTGCCCGCAACGGTGACCATCGCCGACCTAGCCAAACGCATCAAGGGCAACTCCAGCCACCTCGTCAACCATCAACTGGCCCCAGGTGTGCTGTTTCGCTGGCAGGGCGGATACGGCGCATTCACGATTGATCGAGGCAGCTACGCGCGTTGCCGCGCCTACGTCGAAAACCAGGCTACTCACCACTGCACTGCAACAACAAGCTCTGAATGGGAGACGACCTTCCGGCCGTAGCCTCGCGCAGGCGAGGCTTTGCTTTTGTTGCCCGCGACTTTAGTCGCAGGGCTCCATTGCACCAGTCCGGAGGGTCTATCACTGCACCTGCCCGGAGGGTCTATCGCATCTTGAATAGACCATGAGTCTCATGGTGTTTTCGATAGTGCGGTGGGCGACCCACTGCTGAAGCAGTGGGCTCGCGCTCAAGGAGCCTGCCGTGGCGGGCTGTCAATCCGCGGAGGCAGGTTTCTTGATTGCGACCCCAGGTTTTTAGACGATCGGCAGAAACAGCGGAATCCCCTTGGCCTCTGCGGAGTCGACCGACGCTGATCGACCTCAGCCGTGGGTGTCGTTCACCGCCCGCCCCAAGCGCTGCTCGCGATACCAAGCAATCGTGCGGGCCAGGCCGTCTTCCAGGTCGACCTTTGGCTCATAGCCTAGCAGTTTCCGGGCCTTGCCAATGTCGGGCACGCGCAGCTCCACGTCGGCAAAATTCCACGGGATATGCCGAATCTCACTCGACGAGCCGGCCAAGCGCACAATGTCGCGGGCCAGCTGCCAGATCGTCACGGTCGAGCGCGGGTTGCCGATGTTCAACGACTGGCCGATCGCTTCGGGGCGGGTCAGCACCAGCAGCATGCCGTCGATGATGTCGTCGATGTAGCACCAACTGCGGATTTGGCTGCCGTCGTTGTGGACGTTCAGCGGCTCGCCCACCAGGGCATTGCGCACAAAGTGGTGAATCGCCCCAGTGCCGACTTGGCGCGGCCCGTAGATGTTGAACGGGCGAATGGCCACGGTAGGCAGGCCAAATTGCTTGAAATAGTTGGATGCCAGGTGCTCGGTCGCCAGCTTGGCCACGGCATAGGTCCAGCGCGCCTCGCCCACTGCGCCCAGCGCCGTCGCATCGCTCTCCGCGACATTAAAGGCGTAGCGGCCAAACACCTCAGACGTCGAAAAGTCCACCACCCGCCGCACGTCCTGGCCGTGTTCGCGCATGGTTTGGGCGACTTCCAGCACGTTCATCGTGCCCTGCATGCTGACCTGCATGGTGAGCACAGGCATCTTCATCACCGTGTCCACGCCGGCAATGCTCGCCATGTGCACGATGTAGTGGGCCCCAGAAAGCGCGGTGGCCAAAGCGGATTTGTCGCGGACGTCGAGCTTGACCAGCCGCACATTGGCCCGGGTCAGCAGATCGGTGCCCACGGTGGCGTCGTGGTGCAAATTGTCGAGCAACAGCACGGTGATCGCGGGGTCGCGGCTCAGCCGTTCGGCCAGCTGCGAACCGATAAAGCCCGCGCCGCCGGTGATGGCGACAGTGGTGCCGCGCAGGGCGGCGAGCAGGTGATCCATGGGGCTCCAATGACGGGGGAAGCGGGCTTGGGCGCGCAACCGCAGCCTAACCTTGGGGGCATTCCCAGGCAACCGCCGATTGACGGGGCAAAGAGCTTTGCCGTAACGTCCGGAGCCGCACCGTCCCCGGTCGTTAAGGAACTGCGGTGATGTCCGGCCCCGACCCCGCGCAGCAGGATCCAGGCGCACCCGCAGCCGGGCCAAGCCGTGCGGCGGATATGGCGACGCGATTCCTCACGCGGATGGACCGGTGCATTCCGCCGGAGCTCCATGCCGACCCCGGCGTGCGACTGCGAGCGCGCTTGCTGGTGGCCTACACGCTGCTGGTCCTGCTGGCGCCTACGGTTTTTGTCTGGGTCTACATCGTGGACCACCGCCCGGATGTGGCGCTGACCATGGCGCTGGCCTGCGCCGCCGGGGCGATTTGTCTGCCGGTGCTGTGGTGGACCCGCTCGGTCAAGCGGGCGGGCAATGTCGCCACCGCGGCCTATGCTATCACTAATCTTGTCGCACTGTTGCAGATGGGCGGCCGCGATCAGGGCAGCTATTACTGGCTGGCGGCGACGCCGGTGCTGGGGCTGTTCCTCGCCGGCCACACCGCGGGGGTGATCTGGCTGGCAGCGGTGATCATCGAGACGCTCGCCATGACCGTGGCCGTAGAGCGCGGCTGGCTCGCCTCCACTGGGACCTTGCCGTCGGCGCTCAACCACGCCATGGGGGTGATGTCCATGGCGGCGCTGATGTTCGCCTTGGCGCTGGTGTATGAGAGGGCCAAGAACGACACGGTCGCTCAGCTGCAGAGAACTGCAGAGGAATTGCGCCGGGCTCGCGAGAGTGCCGAGGCAGCGACCCAAGCCCGCACGGCCTTCTTGGCCCACATGAGCCATGAGATCCGCACGCCTATGAACGGCGTCGTGGGCATGGCCGATGTGCTGCTGGCCCAGCCGCTGAGCGACGAACAGAAGGAACCGGTCACCGTCATTCGCGAATCGGGCGCGGCGCTGGTGGCGATCCTCGACGACATCTTGGACTTTGCCAAAGCCGATGCCGGCAAAATCGCCCTGGAGAGGCGAGCGGTGGACCTGCGCGCGCTGATCGGCGGTGTCGTGGCGCTGTTTCGCCAACAGGCGTCGGAGGCGGGGCTGGCCCTGGATGTCGAGGTGGATCCGGATATTCCCCAGCATTTGTGGGGTGATCCGGGGCGGATTCGCCAGGTGCTGGTCAACCTCGTGGGCAACGCCATCAAGTTCACCAGCCGCGGCAGCGTGACCCTCCGCGCGCGCTGGCGGGCCAATGAAGTCCAGCGGCTGCTGGTGCAGGTCCAGGACACGGGCATCGGCATCAGCGAACGCGCCCAAGAGCGGCTGTTTCAAGCGTTTTCTCAGGTCGATGCCTCTATCACCCGCCGCTATGGCGGCACCGGTCTGGGCCTGGTGATTTGCCGGCAGCTGCTAGAAGCGATGGGCGGGACGATCCGCGTGGAGAGCCAGCACGGCGAAGGGTCTGTCTTTACGTGTGAACTCCCGCTGATCCCCGCGCCGGACGGCGAACCGCTGCCCGCGCCCGCTGCCCAGCGCCCAGAAGCGCCGAGCCGGCCGATGCACATCCTGGTGGTGGAAGACAACCCGATTAACCGCAAAGTTATTCGCAGGTTGGTGGAGAGGCTGGGCCACCACACAGACGAGGTAGAGAACGGCGCCCAGGCGGTGGAGGCGATGAGCCATCAGATCTATGACTTGGTGCTCATGGACTGCCAAATGCCTGTGATGGATGGCTTTTCTGCAACGGAGGCGATCCGATCGCTGCAGGGGCCGGCGGCGGCGACACCTATCGTCGCCCTCACGGCGAGCGCGCTGGCGGAAGATCGCGAGCGCTGCGCGGCGGTGGGCATGGACGCCTACTTGAGCAAACCGGTCAACGCCCAGGCCCTGGCGGCGACGATGGAGCGCCACGCCCGCCGCGACTTGGCCAGCATCTAAATACCTGTTTACCTTGAGATCATCTGTGCTACCGCGCCCAGTGGCTCGCCGCCACCACAGCGTCGCGCAGGGCCAAAGCATTGGGGGGACCCACCTGAAACTCCCCGATCAGTCTAAGCAATTGCCCCGTCTGGTGCGCAACGATGCCCATGGCCTCGCCCAGAGGCCGGCCGTCGTGCACTGCCGCGTGCTGGAGCCACAGGCCGGCGCAACAGCTCGCCAGCTGCCGATGCTGTTGAGCTGCCTCGCGAATCGCCTGCGGATCGGCGGGCTGGAGCCAGCGCTGCCAAAGGTTGCGGACTTGGCTGCGGTGGAGCTCGCCGCTGTCGCGCAGCCGGCTCAGCGCCTCGGTCACCGCCTGCACCTGCGGCTGGGTCCAGGGCTGCGGAAGCACACTAGCCGGGTCGATGGGCGATTTTGTCCAGGGATCCAAAGGAGTTCGCTGGGCATCGCTGAGGATTTGCAGCAGCTCTTGGTCCGGATCGCCCAGCCTTTGCCACCAGCCCTCGCGCCAGCGCTCCAGCTCGGCCAGGGTCCAATCGGCAGCGCGCGACGCGGCTACCCGATCGGCAACGCGTCGATAGGCGGGGTAATTGTCTAGATCTTGCGGGTCTTGCAGGCTCTGCCAGGCAAAGGGCTGGGGCTGGGCGACCACCATAGCGGCGGCGGTGGGGCAGGCGAGCAGGAACGCCACCTCGCGGCCCTGCGGCGTTTCCACCACGGATCGCGGGAAGTTGCGGCACGCCAGGGGCAGCGCGGTCAGACCACCGCTTTGCTGCAGCCGGCACGCCTGGGCCTGGGGGTCCAGCAGTGAACAGACCCCGCCCGGCTGGCTCAGCAGCGGCGTGCCCGGGCGCCGGCTCAGAGCGCCGCGGAGCAGCTGGGATGCGGGCGGCGGTCCGGCCAGG
>JBIKTV010000371.1:0-5778 GCA_044347905.1 Myxococcota bacterium | reverse complement strand
TCAAGAGGCCCAGGGGCGCGGGATTCCGTTGTGCCTTCATGAGCCTACTCCGCAAAGGTGAGGATCTAGCTGCTGAGCGCCGCCGCCCCGCCGGTCTGGTCGATAATCGCCTCTGTGCCGCTCCAGCGGAAGGGGATCCCGGGCTGGCGGTACAAATTGCTGGGGATCTTGCTCTCAATTTCCGCGTGATACGCCGGCAGCCGCGACCAGTGCAGGCCGTGGCGAGCGTGGTGCGCCGTGTGATAACCCAGGTTGCCGGTGGCGAGATTGTAGCCGCGGTGCAGGATGTTGTACGAGGCCTTCATGTGGTCTTCCGTCACCAAGCCGCCGTGGTGGAAGTAGGTCGCCCACACGGTCACGGTCAGCGAGAGGATCATCGGCAGCACAAACACAAACAGCGCGTTGTAGGGCCGCAGCACCAGCGCCGTCGCCAGCAGGGCGAGCTGGAGGATGCCCATGTACAGCAAGATGTTCTGCTGTTCCTTGTGCTGCTTGCCCACCTGCCAGGCCCGCGGATACGCCGTCAGCGCGGTGATGGCGATGTAGCGCGCCTCGCTCATGGGCCGGCCGTCTTCGCCCATCCAGCGCGACTCATCCTTCTTCTGATCCAGGTAGTTCTTGTGGTGGCCCACCACGTGGTGCAGGAACCAGGCGTGCGAGGTCACCCCGGTCTGAAAGCCAAACATCACCTCTAGCAGGCGGTTCGCCCAGGCCGGCCGGAAGAAAGACAGGTGCTGATGGTGGTGATTCCACGAGCAAATCCAGCCCTTGGGGATCACCCCGGCCAGCATCCACAGCGGCGGCAGCCACCAGGAATTCGCCTGCGTCAGCACCAGCAGGTCCAGGGCAAAGTAGCAGGCAAAAAGCAGCACCGGCAGGCGATCTTCAGGGAAGCGGAACAGCGTCATGGTCGGCTCGGTCGGCAGCCCTCGCGCTGCTCTTTGGCGGCGTGTAGCAGCGCTAGACCCACGCGGCAACGGCAATGCGCCGTTCGCGCCCCTCCGTGACGCAATGGTGACCGGACGGTGATGCACAGCCGCCCTCGCTTGGGCGGGATGAGCGCTAACCCTCTGCCGCAGCGTCAGTTGTTGCGGTGCAGGCAATGGCCGCTGGTGCCGAGCGCGGGGCTGGGGATGATCGCGGCGCAACGGCTTCGCTGGCGCGGCGGTGTGGCTCGGGTGCCGTTGAATTCGCTAGCGAAGCTTGGGTTGTTGGGCGAATCCGGTCGCCTCCGCCAGCGCGCCCTGCGGGCACCGCCGGCCCGTGCGGCGGCCGGACCCGGCCCGGACCTGCGCAGGCGCAGGCGGCGTCGGACGCCGCCGCAAAGCGGTCCAGGTCCGTTTCGCAGCTCATCCAAAGGGAAACCCGCCCCAAGCGCGATCGCTAAGGGTCTGTGCAAAGATAACTTGACAAGACCTCTTGCGGAGCGGTGCGGCGAACCCGATAGGGGGCGCGCACTTGCGACCCACCCAGCAGGCAAATGGGACCGGGGAAAATCGACTAGATTTTTCACGGGCCCTAACCCACCGCCTGCTCTTGCACCGGGCCCTTGGCCGGCGCAATCGACTCGGCCTCGCCGGGCTCGCCGAACTGACTCGTCCACACCACCGATCGATTGCGGCCCGTGCGCTTGGCTTGGTAAAGCGCTTGATCTGCGTGCTTCACGACCTCCCAGAACACCTCATTGTCGCGAGGGAACTCGGCGATACCCAGGCTGATCGATACGTGCAGAGTCTGCAAGCCCGCGCGCATGGCCCGCGCCGCCACCGCTTCGCGCACCCGCTCGGCTACCAGCAAGGCCCCCGCAGCGTCGGTGTCGTGCAGCAAGAGCAGGAACTCCTCGCCGCCGTAGCGAACCACCGAGTCTGAGGCGCGCACTTGGCCCTGCAGCACGCCCGCCACCTCGCGCAGCACAAGGTCGCCGTTGGCGTGGCCGTGGTCGTCATTGACCCGCTTAAAGTGGTCGATATCGCACAGGACGATGCCAAGAGACGACTTGCGGCGACGGCACAGTGCGGCCAATTGCCCGGCGATCTCTTGCAGGTAGCGGCGGTTGTGCACCCCCGTCAGGCCGTCGCGAATCGCGGTCTCCCGCAGGGTATCGGTGAGCCTGCGGGCCTCCAGCACCGGCTGGGCCTCGCTCACGAACCGCAGCACCGTCTCACAGCGCGCCTTGAACTCACTGCGCACGGGGCCCAGCTGGCCGCCATAGACAAATTGCACCACCCCGCGCGTCGAGCCGCCCAGCATCAGCGGCACACAGCGGTGCTCGCAGTCGGCAGCGTCAAAGTGCTTGCAGATGCCGGGAAATGCCTCAGAAGCGACCGTGGTGGCCGTCTTGAAGGCCCGGCACTGCACCGCGGCGTCGGTCAAGGCATCGCCACACCAGGCCTGCGGCTGCGGCAGGACCCGGCGCAAGGCGGTTCGGTCGCCGTCCAGCGTGAAGATCTGGTGCGCAGGAAGCCCTTTACTGGCAAATACTTGGCTCAAGCGGGCGCAGACTTCGTCGGTCGTGTCGTCGTGCTCAATCACCTTCTTGAACGTCGCCAGTTCGCCCAGCACGTCCAAAAGGCCGTTGAAGCGCGCGGACAATTCGCCGACTTCATCGTGGGCGTGGATTTGGATGTGCTCCAGGTCGGTCAGGGTACCTGAAGTAATCTCGCGCACTTGGCCATTGATCGCCCGCAGCGGCCGGGTGAGAGAGCGCGTGGCCGACCAGGCAAAAGCCACCAGCAGTACGTGGGCGATGACCAGGCCGGCGACGATGGCCCGCATGCTCTGCACATCGGACACCTGCGCCAAGCCCAGGCCGCCAATGACCAGGTACCAGAAAGAAACACCGATGGTAAACAGCGTGAACTTGCGGCGAATTGGCATGTGCCTAAAAGTGAGCGTGTCGCCGACTCGCATCAGGATTTTGGCTGGCATGAGTGTCTCCGCGGTCGCCTCTCGGGGGGATGAGCGGCAGCCGATGATCGGCACTATATACCGGGAGTCTGGCCAACAGGTACCGGCTTGCGCGCGTCTGCTTGCGGCAGCGGGGACCAAAGTTAGCTATTGGTTCCCAATGCTTGAACGGATGCGGGTCGGCCCTGCACCGCCGATTCGGTACCGTCCTGACACAGCTGTGATAACGCAGAGCCCATGTTCTCGCAGAGGACGGACGGACGGCCCAAACGGGCGCAGTGCCAGGGATGGTGGCCCGAAGGGGGGCGTCCGACGCCCCTTTTTGCCAGCGCAGGGGCGCCCTTGGGCGCTGCCGGCCGCGGGCAAAAAGCCCCAGCCCGGTCGCCGAAGGCGAGGCACCCAAAGGCTCATGGTCGGCAAACCCCTGCGATTAGGGCTTCACGCCCCAGTGCCGCGGGTCAAACCAGCCAGGCACGTTCGGCCCAAAGTGGCCGTGCACGCTGGAAAACTCATTGGTGTGGCGGTCATAGCGATAGTCCGCCGCCCACCGCTCGCCGTGGCGGGCAATGGCATCCAGGGCCATCAGGCACGCGTCGACCTCGGCGTCGCTGGTCGTCGGGTGCAGAGAGATCCGCACCCAGCCGGGCTTCCTAGACAGGTCGCCGGAGTCGATCTCATCGGTAATGCGGTGCGACCGCTCCGGGTCCACGTGCAGCAGATAGTGGCCGTAAGTCCCGGCGCAGGAACAGCCGCCGCGGGCTTGGATACCAAATCGGTCGCTGAGCAGCTTGACCACTAAATTATAGTGCAGGCCCTCCAAGTACAGCGAAAATATCGGCAGCCGCTGGTGCAGCGCCGGCGCCAGCAGATGCAGCCGCGGGATGGCGTGCAGGCCCAGAAGCATGCGCTGCGTCAGGTGGTTTTCGCGCTGGTGGATCGCGGCCACGCCCATTTGCTGCTTGAGCTGAGTCGCCATCGCCGCGCGCATCGCCTGCAAAAAGCCAGGGGTGCCGGCGTCTTCGCGCGCTTCGATGTCGCTCAAGAAGGCGTACTCGCCCCAGGGATTGGTCCACGCCACCGTGCCGCCGCCCGACTCATCCGGCACGCTGTTGCGGTACAGGCCGCGGTTGAGCACCAGCACCCCCGCCGATCCGGGGCCGCCCAGGAACTTGTGGGGAGAGAACATCACCGCGTCCAAGGCCTGCCGCGGGTCCGCCGGGTGCATGTCGATGTCGACATAGGGCGCCGAGGCAGCAAAATCGACAAAGGCCACGCCGCCCGCCTCATGCATCGCCGCGGCCAGCTGCCGATAGGGCGTCTGAACGCCGGTGACATTGGAACACGCTGAAAACGAGCCGATCTTCACCTCGCGGTGGCGGTATTCGTGCAGCAGCTCGCGCAGCGCCTCCACGTCGACCAGGCCCTTGGCGTCAGGGGCGATCACCTCCACGTCCGCGACGGTCTCATACCAGCTCGTGTGGTTGCTGTGGTGCTCCATGTGGGTGACAAACACCACCGGCCGCTGGGCGGGCTCCAGATCGATAAAGCGCCGCAGCCCTTCAGGTGCCTTAAGCCCCAGCAAACGCTGCAATTTGTTGACAGCGCCCGTCATCCCGGAGCCCACCGTGAGGATTAGCTCGCCCTCGCCGGCGCCCACGTGGGCCTTGATCAGCTGGTGGGCCAGGCGGTACGCCTCCGTCATGGCCTGGCCGGTCGCCGAAGCCTCGGAGTGGGTGTTGCCCAGCCACGGCCCCACCACTTCGCTCATCTGCCGCTCAATCGGCGCGTACAGCCGGCCGCTCGCCGTCCAATCCGCGTAGATCAGCGTGCGCGGCCCCAGCGGCCCCAGCAGCGTGTGGTCGATCCCCACGATTTGGCTGCGGATTTCGGCAAAAGCCGCTTCAGACACCATCTGCGGCCATCCTTGGGCAAAGCTCAGCGCGGCCGGCTACAGCCCGGTAATGGGATTGATCTTATTGGTCCCCGCGTAGTTGCAGTGGCTGGCATTGGCGCTGGAGTTGGTCGACGACCAGAGCGCCGGGTTCCACGCACACACCACCCGCGGCAGATCCTGTGATTTCCAGGTGGCAAACAGCGCGGTCTTGTCCGCCGGCGGCCGCTTGACGCCGGACTGCACCGGGTAATTGACGTCCACGAACTTGCCATTCCACAAGTCGTAGTCCGGGATGACGTCGACCTTGACGGGCAAGGTGAATTTCTCTGTGGACTTGTGCGGAATCGCCATGTTCATGCCCATCAGGTGGGCCAATTCGACCACGTGCTCGCCCTGCATGCGGTTGCAGCCGTGCGACACCGGCCCGCGCAGCAGCTTCCACTCGCCGTCCTTAGCGGTAATCGGCCCGTGCAGCGCCAAGCCGCGGGTGGCGTGGTACTTGAGGAACGGGAAGCCGCCCCAGGCCGCCTTGTCGGTATTTGGCACATAAGCCAAGCCAAAGATGGTCTTGTAGGCCCCCGGACCGTTGGAGCTGGCCGTCGCCCCAGTCGCCACGGGATAGACCACGGTCAAGCGATCCTTGCCGCCCACGCTCTCTTTCATGGCGTACCAGGGCAGGGGCCCGGCAAAACCCGCCGGCAGGTCGCCGCTGACCCGCGCCGTGTGGCCTTTGAGCGAAACGACGATGGCGACGTTCTTGAGCGCCGGAAGCGGGCCGTTGTAGATCCACTTGGGGTTGCCGCCTGCCTTCAGGTCGTCTTCCATGGTCTCGTAGGTCAGCGGATCGTCGCTCTCGCAAGCCGCTAGGCCCAGGGCGCCGGCTAAAATCACCAGGGAATTCGCGGCTAGTCGACCCGCCAAGCTGCTGTGCTGCATCTGCGCCCGCCAACCTCGCGTCAAGCCGAGGGGGCAGAGAG
>JBIKTV010000370.1:0-5805 GCA_044347905.1 Myxococcota bacterium | reverse complement strand
GAAAAGGGCAATCGCTTTGAGATCATGTGGCGCGGCGATGGCTTGCGCCGCGGTCAGGTGACCAATCTCCGCGATTATCCCGACGAGCAGATTGGCGTGGCCACCGTGGTGGAGGCGTATGATCGCCACTCTTTGGCGGTGTTGACCCATACGGTCCGCGAGATTGAGCGGGGCATGCCCGCGGTGATGGCCAAGGGTTTCTGAACTCACGCGGGCAACTGCTTGATACAGAACCACGCTCGCCAGCGCGCTTGCAGTATTTCGCCAGCCGGGCAATCCTCTGCGTTGTAGGCTCTCGACGCTGATGAGGCGCGAAGACGCTGTGCGCCAGGGTGGATGGGCCAACGAGTGTGGCCCCCAGAAGCCCGGCTCGCGACGGCCCGGGAAAGGGCGAGCGCCACAGGAGGCAGAGCGCGATGTACCTCGAGTGGCGCGACGTCAACGGCAAAGTCGAACGGGCACAGATGACTCCAGACATGGAGCCCGTGACGATTGGCCGAAAGCCCAATGTGTCCAGAGTCTTCTCGAACGAAACCACGGTGTCGCGCGACCACGGGCGCATCGGTTTTGACGACCAAGAGCGCGCCTACTACATCAAGGACATCGGCTCGGCCAACGGCACCTTTGTCAACGGCAAGCAGGTCAAGCGCGCCACGATCGTCGAGGGCGACGTGGTCCGCTGCGGGGAGCGCTTTGAGATCGCTTGTCGCGCGGGCGATGCTCCGGCGGCTGGTGCGGCAAAACCCCGCGAAGCGACGGGTGAACGCCCGCGAATGGCCCAGCCCACGCTGAACCAGGCCGGCGCGCTCAATGAACTCCACGATCAACTGCGGCGCCAGGGCCACATGCCCGATCTGCAGCGGCTGGATGCCCGCACAGAGTCGCCGCGGCCCGCGGAGCCGCGCCCAGAGCCCGCGCGAGCGGAAGCGCCGCGTCCAGAGCCCGTGCGGGCCGATTTGCGCAGCTCAGAGAGGCCTGTGGTGGCCGCTGCGCCGCCGCGCGAGCCTTACCGGCCGTCCACAGGGCCGTCGCCTGCGGTGTCGAACGCCCAATTGGCTGAGCTGGACGATCTGCGGCGGCGGACTGCGGAAATCCAAGCTGAAAATGGCCGACTGACCGACCGCGCCACCAAGGCGGAAAACCGCATCCGCGAAATGGAGCGCAACTCGGTCGCCGATGAGGGGTTGTACGACAAGTACGCCCAGCTCAAGGAGCACGCCCAGACCCTGACCCGTCAGCTGGAGCGCACCCGCGAAGAGCTCGCCCACGAACAGAACCGCGCGCTAGAGGCCGATGCCAAGGTCCGCGATCTGGACCGGCGGCTCAAAGAGGCGGAAGACAAGAGCGGCGACGCCCAGGAGCGGATCGCCGGCCTCAAGGTCCGCGTCACACAAAAAGACCGGCAGATTGAAGAGTTGCAGCGGCAATATGACCAGCTGGACTACGAAGCGCGGGCGCTCAAGGATCAGGTGCTGTCGCTTGAGTCGATCATCAACGACGGCAATTTCTCGAACAACTCCTACGAGCGCAAGATCAATATGCTCCAGGAGATCATTCAGGAAAAAGAGAACCTGATCCAGGAGAAGAAGGCCGAGCTGCGCGCCAAAGAGGTCGAGCTGCGCCAGGCGCAAATGGGCGTCGGTCTGTCGGACCTGGAGCACGAGAAGCGCAAGCTGCTTGAGGACTTCCACAACTCGATCAAGCGCAATGACGAGCAGGCCGAGCGGCTGAGCCAGCTGAACCGCCAAATCGAGCAGCTCAAGGGCGAACTGGAAGCGGCCAAGGCAGCGGCGGACAAGAAACCCAAGGAAATCGACGTTGCCGAGCACCCGGACTACAAGGCCAAGCAGCGCGAGCTGGAGCGGGTCAAAGAGGACCTGACCCAAGTGCAGCGCGATCTGGCCAAGGCCGAGGGCAAGCTCGAACACGTGATGGCGGAAGGCAAGAACGCCAAGGGCCTGGAAGTCGACCTGGAGCGCTACAAGGCCCGCGCCGATGAGCTGGAAAAGCAGCTGCGCGATGCCGAGTTGCGCGTCACGGAGCTGATCGAACAGCCCGCGCAAAAAGGCGTGGCGATGACCGAGGATACCCGCAGTCTGCTCGATGACCTGCTGGATTCCGCGTCGAGCAACAAGCACAGCGCGACCATGGCCCGCACCACGGCGGAGAGGCTCAATCGCCAGCGAGACAAGACCGGCGGACTGGCCGACGATGTCGAGCTGGTGTTCGATTCGCTGGTGGTGCTGGCGGGCGACCTGGGGATGCTGGAAGGCATGCTCAAGACGCTGCGCCGCGACCTGGGGGTCGATTAGCCGGAAAGGCCCGCCGAGGTCGCCGCCCATCAATCGACAGAGCATTAATTTCTGCACCCGATTCTGTATCAGATCCAACGGAGTTTGCCGATGTCTCAAAGCCACCCTGTTGTCGATGCCGCCGTCAGCTCGCCCAATCGCCCGGTGCCGACCGCGGTGGACGATCTGCACTACCTAATCCGCGCGCAATACAAGCTGATCTATGTGGTGTCGGCCGAGGAGGACCGGGTCGAGTCGTGGCTGCGCGACTTGGCGGTGCTGGACTCGCCGGTGCTGCGCGATCGCTGGGACGTGACCGCGTGGCAGCCGCGCCAGCTGATTAAGTGGTCGTGTTCACAGGGGTTCCGCTGCGACACCGCCGATGTGCCCGGCGACATCCGCGATCCGATCCGCGCCTTGGACTGGGTGAGCAACAACCTGACCCGCGATGCCGTGGTGGTACTGCGCGATTTCCATCCGTTTTTCAACGACCCGATGGTGGCGCGCCGCGTCCGCGACCTGCCGCACACTTTTGCCGACGGCCAAGCCAAGCGCACGGTGGTGTTCCTGTCGCCCGTGGTCAAGATCCCGATGGAACTGGAAAAAGACGCCGTTGTGGTCGATTTTGACCTGCCGGATCGCCAGACCATGGAGGATATCGTCCGCGAAATGGCGTTCAACGGCGCCAAGTCCGCGCGATTTGGTAAGAATTTTGCCAAGGTGCTGGAGAGTCCGGCGCTACAGCGCGAGATCGCCGAAGCCGCCTTGGGCCTGACCGAGCAAGAGGCGCGGCAGGTGTTCGCCAAGACCACGGTGCGCGACAAGGGCTTTCACCTCAAGACGATCTTGCAGGAAAAGAAGCACATCATCCGCAAGTCCGGGATTTTGGAGTTCTATGAGACTGCCCTGGGCATGGAGTCGGTGGGCGGCCTGACGCTGATGAAAGAGTGGCTGAACAAGCGGCGCAACGCCTTTGCCCCGGCGGCCCAGGAGTTTGGCCTGCCGGCGCCCAAGGGCATCCTGCTGCTGGGCGTGCCCGGTTGCGGCAAGTCACTGTCTGCTAAGGCGATTTCCCAGGCATGGCAGATGCCGCTCTTGCGCTTGGATGTGGGCAAGGTGTTTGGTTCGCTGGTCGGCTCTTCTGAAGAGAATATGCGCCGGGCGATCAAGACGGCGGAAGCGGTGGCCCCGGCGATTCTGTGGCTGGATGAGCTGGAGAAAGGCTTTTCTGGCACCAAGTCCTCCGGATCGAGCGACGGCGGCACCACGGCCCGCGTGTTCGCCACCTTCTTGACCTGGCTGCAGGAGAAGACCTCGCCGGTGTTCGTCATCGCCACGGCCAATGACGTGTCCATGCTGCCGCCCGAGCTGTTGCGCAAAGGCCGCTTTGACGAAATCTTCTTTGTCGACCTGCCCAACCGCCAGGAGCGCGAAGAGATTCTGTTCATCCAGCTCAAGAAGCGCCACCGCGACCCAGCGGCGTTTGACATGAAGAAGCTGGTGGACGTGACCGCGGGCTTCTCTGGCTCGGAACTGGAAGAAGCGGTGGTCGGCGCGCTGTATGACACGTTTGACGAGGGCCAGGGCAAGATCGACATCGCCACCGACTCGCTGGTGCGGGCGATTCGCGAGGTGATTCCGCTGTCGCAGACCATGCGCGAGCGCTTGGCTGAAATGCGCGAGTGGTCCAAGTCGCGCGCCCGCCGCGCCTCGCCGCCGGATGACACCGTGCTCACCCAGGACGATCAGCAGCCGCGACTGGAGATGTAGGCCGCGGCCAGACCGCCGAGGCGACCTCATCTGCAACCCGAGCGAGGCACAATGTCGCATTTCACCTCTGTCCAGACCAAGATCAATAACCTGATGCGCTTGGAGCTGGTGCTCAAAGAGCTGGGTTTTGCCTACAGCAAGGCCGATGTGGAGGAGATGCTCCACGTCAAAGGCTACCTGGGGCAAAAAGCCAAGGCCAAGATGGTGATCCACGCCAGCAAGACCTACGACATCGGCGTCAATGTCGACGCGGAGACCGGCAACGTCACGTTCATGGCGGACTGGGAATTTGTAGAGCTGACGGCGGGTTACAACCAGGACGAGTTCACCCGCAAGGTGGTGCAGCGCTATGCGTACCACACGGTCAAAGAAGAAGTGACCAAGCGCGGCTACACGCTGGAAGAAGAGAAGGTCGACGAGAAGCAGCAGATCCACATCAAAGTCTCCTCTTGGGGCGACTAGAGGCCTCGACGCGAATTCCGCGGCAGGTTCGCGGCAGGTTGCAGTGCGGGGAGTGGGTACATTTGCGGGGTTCTCTTTTCGTCCATCGACCTAGGGATGGCCGACAGCCCTTCGCGAAATTGGGGTTCACTGAAGTAGTCGAGGTAGATCATGGCTAGCCGGCGAGAAATCCAGTTTACCATCGACGACAACGGCGAGGTGTCGATCCAAGTCCTTGGCGTCAAGGGCGAAGAGTGCGAGCGCCTGACCCGCGAGATTGAGCTCGCGCTGGGCGTGGTCAGCTCGCGCCAACACACCAGCGAGTACTACGCGCAGACCGAGACCGGCCTGACGGTAGGCAGCGGCGACGGCGACACCGGCTCGGGGAGCTGAACCGTGAGCGGCGAGGCCCGCCAGCCCGGCGGCGACGACCCAGAGGTGTTTGAGGCCCGCGCCCATCACCTGCTCGCTCAGCCGTTGGCCTGGCCGATGGCCAAGAGACTCGCGCAGCGCCAGGGGCGATACCGCAAGCGTTTTGCCTTGTTTGACTACCTGTATCGCAAAGACCACTTTGCCACGTTTGCCGCCCACGATTTCAAGCCCGACCGCATCAGCGCATGGGTGGTGGAGCGCAGCCAGTTTCAAGAGACCTACGCCCGGCCGCGGCGAGAGATGCGCGACTCCGAGCTCGATGACAAGACCAGCGAAGCCCTGCAGAACGACGTGATGCCGCAGTTCAACCTGCGCAACATCGGCCGCTATGAGATGCACGTGGACGTTGAAGGCGGGCTGCAATGGGAAAAGCGGAAGGGCTTGGGCGGCGAGATTGAAAACGCCGATCTGGAGCGAGCGCGGCGACCGCAGCTGCCGGCGATCGAGCCGGTGCAGATCTGGACGAGCGACTACGTGACCCGGCTGCGCAACCAGCTGCGGCGCCTGCTGATCGAAGACCCGTGGGAGATGAAGTACGGCCCCGACGCCACCAGCACCCACAACGGCAATGTCCGCAATTTCATTGTTGACGGCACCCATCCGGATGACCAGCCCGGCGCGGATTTCTCGCCCAAGCTGATCCCGCGGCCCAAGGAGTGGGTGGCGACGCCCAAGGGCGAGGAGGGCAGCGAAGCCCGGCCCTATGACATCGTTCACGACGCCATGCGCTACGCCAATGAGTCGGGCAAGTTTGAGCTGTAGCCCGGAATCGCCGCCTTGGGCGCAACTCTGCGTTGTCACTCCGGTCCGGTCCTCAACGACCGCTGCGGTCGCCTCCGGTCCGATCCTCATTCCGCCTTGATTTGCATCC
>JBIKTV010000369.1:0-5841 GCA_044347905.1 Myxococcota bacterium | reverse complement strand
GGCGATTGCCCCGGGACCGAACGGACCAAACAGATCGGCGCTGGGGAGCAGACGCGCACCGCCGTGGCCAATGACCTGCCGGCCAATTTGCATTGTCACGGGACCGAATTGTGCGGTGGCGTTCAGGCGGTCGAGATTGGTGTGCAGGGCAAAGGCGCTGCCGGACCAAGCCTGACCGGAAAATTCGCGCCACCGCAGGCGGTTCTCCGGGGCTATGGCCAGGCCTTGCACGGCGGCGCCTGGCCCCGACCCTAGCAGCGCCACGCCGTCGGCCGCAGCCTCAAGGCGCAGATTGTCGCCCCACGCGAGGGCCAAGAGCGGGCGAAAGCGCACGACCGACAGGGCCAGGTCTGTCCGCGGCAACGTCGCAGTGGCTGGAGATACCCCGGCAAACTGGCTCGACACCAAATGGGCGCCCAAGTGCGACAGGTGAGGCACTAGTACCTCGTTACACCGATTTTGACCTGTAGGCCCTCGCCATCTTCACCCGGGCCTGGTCGACGTCAAACATCCAGCGGATCGTCGCACCTGCGTCGTTGCGCTGGCGGACGCAAGCGTTGACCTCTTGTGTTAGTGTCGCCTTGTCGCCGATACGTCGGTCCAGGCACTGCCGAATGATGGCGCCGATTTCGATTTCTGCCATGTTCAGCCAACTTGCGTGCTTTGGGGTAAAGTGGAAGTCCAGTTTGCGCAGGACTCGTCTGGCTTCGACCGGCTCAAATGTGGCGTATAGAGAGGCCGCCTTGTGCGTGTTCAGGTTGTCCATCACCACGCGAATCACGTCCGCATCAGGGTAGTGAACGTCGACAAGTTTTCTCATTTGCTCGGCAAAGTCGCAGTTTGTGTGCCTATCGGTAACTCGGCGTGGCGCCATGAGCGGTGTCGGTCAATCATCACGAATACATTGGCTGTTCCGTTGCGCTTGTACTCGTAGTCGAATCGCTGCACCTGGCCCGGTTTCGCTGGCACCGGTTCTCGGGTCTCGCCGATGAGTTGCCGGGGCGTTTCGTCAAAGCAAACAACCGGCCGTTTGGGATCAGCTGGTTGGGCGTACAGGTCAAGGACGTCTTCCATTCGTGCGACATAGTCGAGGTCGAACTGTGGAATACACCACATCTTTTTCTGCCATGGCTTCAACTCGTTGTCGTCCAGTCGGCGGCGTACCGTCCCTAACGACACGTCATCTGGCCCTTCGGCCAGTTCGACCCACATGTCGGCGAGTAGTCGCAGCGTCCACTTTGCACATCCTTGCGGCGGCTTTGTGCACGCCAGCGCGATAAGAGCGGCGTCCTGCTTGGCGTTGGTCTTGCGTTCCCCGCCAGGCCGTGGCTCTTCGGCCAGTGCAGCTTCAAGGCTTTCTTCAACAAACTTGCGCTTGACGCGAAACACTGTTGACGTGCCGACGGCCAGAATCCGCGCGATCTGCTCGTCCGTAAGCTTTTCGACGCCGTGGTGACCATGATCAACGGCCAGCAGGATCTGCGCACGCTTGACTTTGCGCGCCTTGTGGTCGCCGCCTGCGATCAGCGCACGCAGCGTCTCGCGTTCGCCCTCTTCCAACTCGACCTTGTAGCGTATGTTCACACCGACCTCCCAATGCCAGTAGCGCTTGCCAATATTCGCTATAGACCATCGGGGGCTCGCATTGTCGATCCCGTCGCGGTACAACAACGGCCATGCAACAGCCGCCATATACAGCAACCCAAGGACGATATTTGGTCTTTATCTACTTGTATATCAAACTGAATCGACGGCCGCCTGCAGAGGCAGACATGCAGAGCTACTTTGGCGTCACTGCACCCGCGGTCCACAGCATGGTGCTGACCCTGGAGCGCCTGGGCCTGATCACACGTGAGGCCAGACGGGCTCGTAGTGTTCAGCTCAACATCCCACCGGCCGAACTCCCCCTGTTGGAGTTCCTGCTCGCGCCGCCTGACCGGGCCGCGAACTGATCGAAACCCGTGTAACGAGGTACTAGTGCTGCGAACCCGAACTCCGCGTCGGGTTCGCAGCCGCCGGCCGTGGCGTTTTAGGGGCCTCGCCGGCCCCTCGCGCGTTATCGCGCTTCACCCCGCAGGACGTCAATTTGCCGATCCAGAACCCACCGCGGAACTCGGAGTTGACGTACTTAGCCTGCTGGGTGGCGGCAACTGCGCGCGGCGCCCAATGCTCTGATTCTTGAGCCTCTGCCCCGTTTGACTGAGCCGCTGAGTCGGCGTAGGCTCGCCAGTAACAACGGAATACTCCAATTTGGGGGAGCAATGTCGCTGGCGGACGATCGCTACCGTCGCCTGTTTTGGCTGCGGGGCGTCCTGACCAAGCCGCCTATCGCATGGGTGGCCATCTTCACCTTGCTGCTCGCAGGCGGCCACGCTTTGCCGGCCACAAGATTTTTTGCCTCGCCGGAGCAGTACCTGCCGCTGCACTTGGCGCTGGAGTTCTTCGCCATGGCTGTCTCGGTCATGGTGTTTGCCTTGGCCTGGAGCCTCCGCCGGCAGCCGGCCAACAGCCAGTTGATCTTGCTTGGTACGGGCTTCCTGGCGGCGGCCCTGATCGACATGGCCCACACCCTGTCCTTCGCAGGCATGCCGCCGCTCGTCACTTCTAGCGGGTCGGAAAAGGCAATCAACTTCTGGTTGGCCGGACGCCTTGTGACCGCGTTGACGCTTCTCGCGATCGCCGTCGTGCCCCTGCGCAAGTGGTCGGTGGCCACCTGCAATCTCATCCTGGCCGCCGCGGTAAGCCTATCGGCTGCGGTCTGGTGGGCGGGCCTCGCCCATGCCGAATGGGTCCCGCGCACGTTCATTGCGGGCCAAGGTCTAACCGCGTTCAAAATCTACGCCGAGTACGTGATCGCAGGGCTGTACGGCGCTGCTGCGGCGATGATCTGCTGGAATAACCGCATATTGCACAACAGGGACATGCTCTGGCTCGCCGCTGGCGCTTGGATGCACGGCCTCGCCGAGCTGTTCTTTACGCTCTACGTCGACGTCACCGACCTCTTCAACATCCTGGGCCACGTCTACAAAACCATTGCCTGCATCATGGTGTACCGCGCCCTGTTTGTTTCCAGAGTGCAAGTGCCCTACCAGCAACTGGATCACGAGCGCTCGCGGCTGCGCGCCCTGTTCTCTGCGATTCCGGATCCCGTGTGGCTAAAGGATCCCCAGGGCAGCTACCTGGCGTGCAACCCGGCCTTTGAGCGCCTGTATGGGGCCCCTGAGGCGGCGATCGTGGGCAAAACCGACGACGATTTTGTCGACCACGAGTTGGCCGAGTTCTTTCGCGCCCATGATCGAGGCGCCATGGCAGCCCCAGGTCCAGTGGTCAATGAGGAACCGCTCCGCTTTGCCGCCGATGGCTATTGCGGACTGTTCGAGACCACCAAGAAGGCCATGTTCTCATCGGATAATCAGTTGATTGGCGTACTTGGCCTGGCCCACGACATCACTGCGCGCAAGGCGGCTGAAGCGGAATTGAAGCGGCACCGCGAACACCTTGAAGAACAGGTCGCCACGCGCACCGCGGAGTTGCAGTCGGCCAGGGACGCCGCCGAGGCAGCTAGTCGGGCCAAAAGCACCTTCCTGGCCAACATGAGCCACGAGCTTCGCACGCCGATGAACGCCATTCTGGGGATGACCGAGCTCGCCTTGCGCCGGACCAGCGACCCGACGCAGATGGAGCAGATCGCCAAGGTCAAAGCGGCTTCTGCGCACCTTCTGCACGTTATCAATGACATCCTGGACATCTCCAAGATCGAAGCTGAGAGGCTGATCCTGGAGGAAGTCGACTTCGCCTTGGCGGAGGTGCTGCGCAATGTCGTCGGCCTCATTGGCCAAAAGGCCGGGCAAAAAGGTGTCCGCCTGTTGGTGCAGCTGCAGGACGGCCTGGGTGGTCGGCGTTTTCGCGGTGACCCCACGCGCCTTGGCCAGATCCTGCTCAATCTCACCGGTAACGCCCTCAAATTCACGGAGATGGGCAGTATCACAGTGCGGGTGCGGCTGGTCGAGGACCGCGAAGACGGGGTGCTCCTGCGCTGGGAAGTGAGCGACACCGGCATCGGCATCGACGCGCAGGCCCAAACGCGCCTCTTTGACGCCTTTGAGCAGGCCGACAACAGCATGACCCGAAAATACGGCGGTACGGGCCTCGGTTTGGCGATCAGCCAGCGCCTAGTGCAGCTCATGGGCGGCGAAATCGGCGTGGAGAGCTCCCTGGGTCACGGCAGCACCTTCTGGTTTACCACCCGCCACAGCAATGCCAGCAGCGACAATGCTCCGGCGGTAATTCCGATTTCAAGGTCGGAGAGCGCTGAGGCGCGGCTCAAGAGCCATTTCGCAGGCACCCGGGTGCTTCTGGCCGAGGATGAGCCGGCCAATCAGGAAGTTTCGCGGTGCTTGCTGGAGAGCGTGGGGCTGCACGTCGATGTCGCCGAGGACGGCCGGCGGGCGCTGGCACTGAGCAAGCTGCACCGCTATGGACTGATTCTGATGGACATGCAGATGCCGCTGATGAACGGGGTCGATGCCGCAAAGGCGCTGCGTGCGGATTCGCTGAATGCGACCACGCCGATTTTAGCTTTGACGGCCAATGCTTTTGATGAAGACCGGCAAGTTTGCCTGGCAGCCGGGATGAACGGCCACATTGCCAAGCCCGTGGATCCGCCCGTGCTGTATGAGACTTTGCTGACCTGGCTTGAGAGCGCCGCCTGACGGCCCCCCGTGCGGAGTTGCGGCTGGGATCGGTCTGAGCGGAACTCGACCCGGCGCCTGGCTAGCTGAGCGGGTCGCAAGTTCGTGTCCTTGATGGCCTTCTCACCGCTCCGTATCCATAAAAGGCGATCGACTTCTTTCAGGACCCTTCCTTGGACAATGAGTCTGCCCTACCCCCGCGCCTCCGCTCGCATCGCCTCCAGCGGCGTCATGCGGGCTATGCGAAGGGCCGGCCACAGCCCTGCCAGCGAGCTAACCCCAAGGATCACCGCAGCATACGCGTACGTGCGCCAGTTGATCAGCGGGTGCACCGCGTCAAAGACTGCGCCTGAGAACTCCATGGGCTGGTCAGTAAAGCGGATGCCGGCATCGCCAAAGGCCAGCACGCTCAAGATGGTCGCCGCCAGACCGCCGCTGACGCCCAGGATCGCCTGCAGAGTGGACTCCCACACCAGCTCGCCGACCACCCGGCCAGGCGTCGTCCCCAGGGCCAGCAGGACCCCGGTCTCGCGGCGCCTCTCCATGACGGTCATCAGCATGGCGTTGACACCGCCCAAGGTCGCGACCAGCAGGATCACCACTAAAAATACGATGTTCCCTGTATGGTCGGCGTCCATGGCGTCTTGCATGCCGGGCAGCAATTCTCGCCAGTGCAGCACCACCGCCCCCGGAGGGGGAACAAAATCCGCCTGAAAACCGTCAGCCAGCTGCGGGTGCTGCAGCGACACCACCACCGTGTGGACCCGCTGGCCGAGCTCCAGCAGCTGTGCGGCATCTGCCAGTCGAATCAGCGCCAGGTTGCCGTCGAGCTCCGTTGTGCGCGTCTCGGTCAGGCCCACCACCTCAAAAAGCTCAGCGGCCATCGAGCCATCGGCGGCCTGCCCCAGCAAGGTGATCTCATCGCCCAGCTTGGCGTGCAACCTTCGCGCCAGCCCCGTGCCCAGGGTCATGGGCAGGGCCCCTGCTTTGCGCGGCGCACCCAAAAAACTTCCGGTTTTCACAGTTCTGGCCACGGTTGAAGCCGTCTTCTCAGCCGCCGGATCTAGACCCACGATCATCGCGCCGCTGGTGCGCACCCCCAGGGACAGCAGCGCCCCCGTTTCAATCCGCGGCGCGGCCCCCATCACGC
>JBIKTV010000368.1:0-5842 GCA_044347905.1 Myxococcota bacterium | reverse complement strand
TGCATCATGCCGCAGTTTTTTCTGCACCAGCGCGGCCTTGACGTGAACCGCGACATCACCAACGCCTATGTGGGGTCGCAGGAGTCGTCAATTCTCCAGGCTTATCTAGGCAAAGCCGCGGTCGCAGCGACTTGGCCGCCGCCGTGGCGGATGTTTCAGCAGGAGCACCCGCGCGAAGCCGCTGAGCTCAAAGTGCTCTGGGAGACACCAGCTTTAGTGAATAATTCCGTAATGCTGCGCGATGACGTGCCGCCCGATGTGGCGGAGAGCATTCGCAGCACCCTGCTGACCTTGGGCGCTAGCGCGGAGGGCCGCTTGGTGTTGGCCGGCATGTCGACCTCCAGTTTTACCGCTGCGGACAACGCCACCTACGCGCCCGTGCGCGCCTACATCGCCGACTTTGAACGCGAAGTTCGGTCGGTAGAAGGTCCGTGATGCTGCGGGCCCTGGCGCATCTGCTCACGGCGACGATTCGCCGGCGCCTGACCCTGGGCATGGGCTTGGTGGTGGCGGTGATGATGACCACCGCGGTCGTCGAGCTGACCCGCCGCGCAGAGGCCCTGGTGCGCCGCCAGCAGGTGGAACAGGCGAGTTCGCTGGCCCGGGCGCTGGCGCAGTCTTCGTCCGTTTGGCTTGCCTCGCACGATACCGCCGGTCTCCTGGAGATCGTCGAAGGTCTCGCGGGCTATCCGGACCTGCGCCACGCCCTAGTTGCCGACGCCGATGGCCGGGTGCTGGCCCACGGCGATCCGCTGCGGGTGGGGCTGTACCTGCACGATTTTCCAAAGGTATTTCAGCCGAAGGTGCTGCAGCGCACGCCCGGCATGGTCGATGTGGCTTGTCCGGTGGTGTCTGCGGGCCGGCCCATCGGCTGGGTGCGCATCGGCTTGGGCGGGCACTCGCTGATGGCTGAGCTCGATCAAGTCCGGCGCAACGGCCTGCTGTACGCGCTGGTGGCGATCCTGCTGAGCAGCGTGTTTGCCGCGCTGACGGGGCGGCTGCTGACCAAGAGACTGCACGAAATCAGGCGCGTGGCCGACGCGGTAGAGCACGGCGCCCTGGGCCTGCGGGTCCACCTGGACGGCACGGATGAGGCTGCCCAACTAGCCGATCGCTTTAATCAAATGCTGGACGGCCTTGCGAGCCAGCAGTCCGCACTGAGCGCCAGCGAGCAGCTGTTCCGCTCCATCGCAGACAGCTCGCCGCTCGCGATCTACATGTCCATCGGCCCTGATCGCCAAGCCGTTTACGTGAACCCCGCGTTTCGTCAGATGTTTGGTTACGAACTGGCCGACGTGCCTACGGCCGGCCACTGGTGGCGCTGCGCCTACCCCGACCCTGCGTACCGCGACCAGCTGGCGACGGAGTGGAATCCACAGATCCTCAAAGTCACGACCGAAGGTGGAAGTGCGCAGCCGAAAGAGGCCAAGGTCACCTGCAAGAACGGCGAAGTGCGGGACATTCTTTGGGGATTTGTCAGCAACGGCCAGCAGCACTGGGCCTTTGGTCTGGACTTGACCGAACGCAACCAGGCCAAGGTGGCCCTGCAAAATCACCAGGCCCAGCTTGAATTGCGCGTCGCTGAGCGCACCGCGGAGCTGACCCTGGCGCGCAGCCAGGCGGAAGAGGCGTCGCGGGCCAAAAGCGCCTTCCTGGCCAACATGAGCCACGAGATCCGCACGCCGCTCAACGCCATCCTGGGCCTGACGTATTTGCTGCAGGGGTCGGCCACTCCGCAGCAGGGCGAGCGCCTGGGCAAAATCCGCGACGCCGGGAAGCATCTGCTAGAAATCCTCAGCGATGTGCTGGATATGTCCAAGATCGAGGCAGGCAAGCTCCAGCTGGAGACGGCGGACTTCTCTCTGGCGGCGCTGTTGGAGCACGTTCGGGCGATGGTGGCCGATGCGGCCCAAGTCAAGGGCCTGCAGCTCGAATTCTCCAGCCCAGGCGTGCCCGACTGGCTCCACGGCGATGCGGTGCGCCTGCGCCAAGCCCTGCTGAACTACACGGCCAATGCGCTCAAGTTCACCGATCGCGGCGCGATCCGCGTGCGGGTGCAGACGCTCGCTACCGGAGAGCCAGGGCTGCGCTTGCGCTTTGAGGTCGAAGACACGGGCATGGGCCTGGACCCCCGGCAGATGGCCAATCTTTTTAAGGCTTTTGAGCAAGTCGATCCGTCGAGCACGCGGCGCCACGGCGGCACGGGGCTGGGGTTGGTGATCACCCGGCGGCTGATCGAGCGGATGGGCGGTCAGGTCGGCGTGCGCAGCAGCCCTGGGGCGGGGAGCACCTTCTGGTTTGAGGTGCCGCTGCAATGCGCTGTGGGCCCGGCGGATGCCGCGGTTGGGCCGCAAGCGCTGAGTCATGCTGAGCAATTGCGCATCCACGGTGCGGGGTTGTGCGTGCTGCTGGCGGAAGACAACCCGGTCAACCGCGAGGTTGCGATGGAGCTCCTGCGGGCGGTGGGTCTGCAGGTAGAGGCCGCGGAAGATGGCCTGTGCGCTGTAGAAATGGCCCAGCGCTCGCGGTACGCGCTTGTGCTGATGGATATGCAAATGCCCCGTCTGGACGGCCTTGAAGCCACCCGGGCGATCCGCTTGCTGGACGGCTGGCAGGGCGTGCCCATCATCGCCATGACCGCCAACGCCTTCACTGAGGACCGAAAATCCTGTGAGTTGGCGGGGATGAACGACTTCATCGCCAAGCCGGTGGATCCAGAGAACCTCTACGCCACCTTGGCGCGCTGGCTGCCTCAGGTCAAACAGCCGGTCCGCGAGCCTGCACCCCTGGTCGAGGTGAGCGAGGCCAAGCCGCAGAAGAAAACTAACGAAAATCGCGCAGGTACGGATGAGCAGCGCGGCCGATTGCAGGCCCTGGAACAAATCAACGGCGTCGATGTCGCGCGCGGGCTGGCTGTGCTCGGCGGCTCGGTCGGCAAGTATGTGGATATTCTTGGCGCTTATATAAAGCTGCACGGCGACGACCCGCAGCGCTTGGCCGACCTCCTTGCCGCTGCGGACTGGACCGCCGCGCAGCAATTGGCCCATTCACTCAAGGGCGCTAGCGCGACGATTGGGCTGCAGGCGATCGCCGCCGAGGCAAGCCGGATCGATGTCTATTTCCGCCAGCTTCCAGAGAATGTCAGCGGCGACAACCCAGAGGTCCTGCGGGCCTTGGCCGCCATCCGCAGCCAGCTGGCTGAGCTCAAAGCGGTGCTGCAGGCCCCTGGCCCGGGGTCGTGATCAGTTGGGGTCGCAAGGCCCGTCGCAGACCTGCTGCACAAGCCCGCCGGGGCGCATGAACTGGTCGATCTGCTTGACGGAAGAGGGCAGGGCGCGCTGGCCGTTGTGCACCGGGTTGCCGCCGTCGGGGCCGATGCCTAGCATGTCCAACGGCTTGTAACCCATGTTGAATTCCACAAGCGCAGACTCCAGCGGCGCCGCCTTGGGGCTCAGGCCAAACACCGGCCGGGCCGCGGGGGCCAGCAGCGCCAGGCCCAAGGCGCGGGCGTGCACGTGGGTGGCCAGGTTGGGCACTTGGGTGTCGGCAAAGCCGGCGTGCATCAGGATTTGCCGCTGGGGCGGGTTGCCGGGCAGGGGCGCGCCATAGCCCTGGGCAGAGGCCAGCAGCCACGGCGCGTAGGTCACCGGGTCGATGCGCTCGAGCGGTGTGCCCAGCAGCAGCGCCGCCCGCGTGGCTCCCTGCCGCGAGCCGGTGGCCCCTTCTAGCATCGCCAAAAACGTCTCAAAAGGCGCTGCCCGCGACATCATCAGGCCAAAGCCCGCGCCGCCCACGCCCAAAGCGGCCTTGCTGAGCCGCGGATTGAGCGCCACTTGGGTGCCGCCCAGGATGTGGCCCTGGCTCAGCCCGTAGAAGTAGATCTGCGCCATGTCTACCTTGGCGGCCACTTGGGTCTGCGGCAGCTGCCACAGGCCCTGCTGAGCCGCCCAGGTCAGCACCAGCTGGTTGGCCATCCCCTGGTGAACCCGCTCGACAAACCGCGGCGCCTGGTTGGGCGCCGTGATCAGGTCGCTGACCAAAAACGCCGCGTCCGGGAACGACATGCCCCACCAATCCACCGCCATGCCCACCATGCCCGTCTGGTCCAAAAACTCGCCGACAAAGCCGTCATACAGCTCAGCCCGCGAGCCAAAAAAACCATGGCCAAACTGCAGAATCCGCACGCTGCCGTCTTTGGCGTTCTTGGCGACACTGGCCGGCACGACCAGAGAAAACCCCACGGATGCCATGCCGTTGAGCTTGACCTTGCCCTGGCCGTCGCGGGCCAAGCGCGCCCCGGGCGTCGCCGCGTCCATCACCAGGGGCACCTGCAGCTGGCCTTCCAAGCGCAAGGCAACATGCGCTGCGGGCTGGACAAACACTTGGGTAATCGTGGCTTGCAGCGGCAGATCGGCCAATTGCCCAAGGACGAGCTCGCGGGTGCGCAGCATGTCGCCGGCCGCGGAGCTCTGGGTGCGGGTGGTAAAGCTCCACGCCAGCAGCAGATCCTGGCGCGCCACCCCGGCCTTCTGCAGCGGGGCAAACACCTGACTCTCCCACACGCCGGCGTATTTCTGCAGCGCTGGCAGGGGCTTGCCGTCGCGCAGGCTCAGAAAGCCGCTGGGCGGAGCTGGCGTCTTGCCATCCGCCCCCAGCACGCCGCCTTTGGGCCCCTGGGCGCGCAGGGCCACCGCGTAGGTCTGCCCCGGGCGCAGCGGCTCGACCGGCCGCAGAATCAGCGCGCGGTCCAGCACCTGCTCCGGCCGCTGGTCGACATCGCAGAAGTGGGCGATCGCCCTGCCCGTGCTGACTTCCAGCAGCAGGGTCGGGTGATCCGCTTGGGTAGAAGGGGCAAAATCCGCGGTGATCTGGTCGCCGGCATAGGCCGCGGTCAGGTTGCTGGCCGTGACCCCAGCCGGCAGGCGGATGGCGATCTGCGGCAGCACGGGGAAGCCATCTGCCCCGTATTCGTTGATGAAATCGATGGGCGTGCCCGGCAGCGCGGCGTCGTCCGGGTTGGGGCGCAGCGGCGCGGGCGTGGGCGGCAGGTCAATGCGCGGGCCAGCGGATGTTTGGGCGCGGTACCAGTCTGACGGCCATGGGTACAGGCAATCCCAAGCTGCGGCAAGGGGTTGGCACTGGTCTGGGGTCTGCGCGGCCTGCCACGCTGCGGGCGGAGGATCGCCTGAGGTCGCGCCGCCGTCCGCCGTGTCGCTGCTTCCGCCGGCGTCGCTCCGCTCTTCTGAGGCTTGGCCACATCCGCCGCTCAGGAGCCCCAGGACCACGGCCCAAGTCAAGAGGCCCAGGGGCGCGGGATTCCGTTGTGCCTTCATGAGCCTACTCCGCAAAGGTGAGGATCTAGCTGCTGAGCGCCGTGGCCCCGCCGGTCTGGTCGATAATCGCCTCTGTGCCGCTCCAGCGGAAGGGGATCCCGGGCTGGCGGTACAGATTGCTGGGGATCTTGCTCTCAATCTCCGCGTGGTACGCCGGCAGCCGCGACCAGTGCAGGCCGTGGCGAGCGTGGTGAGCCGTGTGATAACCCAGGTTGCCGGTGGCGAGATTGTAGCCGCGGTGCAAGATGTTGTACGAGGCCTTCATGTGGTCTTCCGTCACCAAGCCGCCGTGGTGGAAGTAGGTCGCCCACACAGTCACGGTCAGCGAGAGGATCATCGGCAGCACAAACACAAACAGCGCGTTGTAGGGCCGCAGCACCAGCGCCGTCGCCAGGAGGGCCAGCTGGAGGATGCCCATGTACAGCAAGATGTTCTGCTGTTCCTTGTGCTGCTTGCCCACCTGCCAGGCCCGCGGATACGCCGTCAGCGCGGTGATGGCGATGTAGCGC
>JBIKTV010000367.1:0-5867 GCA_044347905.1 Myxococcota bacterium | reverse complement strand
GACCTGGACGGCGCGGTCGAAGAGGCCGCCGCGTGCTTGGGCGCTTCGCCGTTCCAAGTCCTGACCAAGGTGGTGCTTCCGCCCCTGCGCCCGGCGCTGTTGACCGGCTTTGCCCTGGCTTTTGCCCGCGGAGTCGGCGAGTTTGGCTCGGTGGTGTTCATCGCCGGCAACCTTCCGGGCCGCACAGAGATCGCCCCGCTGCTGATCGTCACCCGGCTGGAGGAGTACGACTATGCCGGCGCCGCGGTCTTGGCGAGCGTGCTGCTGGGCGGCTCTCTGGTGCTGCTGGGCCTTCTGACGCGGCTGCAGGGCCGAGCGGGGCAAGCATGAGTCGCTTGAACTCGCCCCAAAACCCATTTGCAGTGCTGGCTATTCTGACTGCGGCGCTGATCTTAGGTCTACTGATTGCCGCGCCGATGGCCATGGTGGTGAGCCAGGCCTTCTCCGCCGGCTTGGGCGGCTGGTGGGCGGCAGTCACCGATGAGGAGACCCTGCGGGCGCTGCGGCTGAGCGCGCTAGTCGCGGCGATTGCCGTGCCCGTCAACACCTTGGGTGGCGTGGCTGCGGCGTGGTGGATCGCGCGTTTCCGCTTCCGCGGCCGCAAGTTGGTGACGGCCCTGCTGGACCTGCCGCTTTCGGTTTCGCCCGTGGTGGCGGGGCTGCTGTTTGTGCTCTTGTTTGGCTCGCAGGGCTGGTGGGGCGGCTGGCTGCAGCAGCGCGACATCCGCATTCTCTTTGCTATTCCAGGCATTGCCCTGGCTACGCTGTTCGTGACCCTGCCGATGGTCGCCCGTGAGGTGCTGCCGCTGCTGCAAGCCCAGGGCAGTGATGTGGAGTGGGCCGCCGTCACCATGGGCGCCAATGGCACGCAGCTGTTCTGGAAAATCGTCTTTCCGCGGATGCGCTGGGCGGTGCTGTACGGCGTGCTGCTGACGGGCGCGCGGGCCCTGGGCGAGTTTGGCGCCGTCAGCGTCGTGTCCGGGCATATCCGCGGCGAAACAAATACTTTGCCCCTGCACATTGAAGTCCTGTACGCCGAATACCACAGCCAGCAGGCCTTTGCCGCCTCCAGCCTGCTGGTGCTCGCGGGCCTGATCGCCCTGGTGGTGCGGCGGGCGCTGGCGGCGCGATTGCCCCAAGGAGCTCCCCGTGGCCATTGAAGTCTCTGGACTGGTGCGCAAATACGGCGCCCACCCGGCGCTGGACGGCGTGTCCCTGCATGTGGCGGACGGCGAGCTGGTAGCGCTTCTGGGGCCCTCGGGTTCTGGCAAAACCACCTTGCTGCGGGCGATTGCCGGCCTGGAGCCCTTGGACGCCGGCCGGGTGACCTATGACGGCACCGACGTGACCGACTCGCCTGCCCGCCAGCGCGGCGTGGGCTTTGTTTTTCAGCACTATGCGCTGTTTGGCCACATGAATGTCTTTGAGAACGTGGCATTTTCTCTGCGCGTTCGCAAAAGACCTGACGCTGAAGTCCGGGACCGCGTGGGCGAGCTGCTGGAGCTGGTGCAGTTGAGCGGCTTTGCCACGCGCTACCCCGACCAGCTGTCCGGGGGCCAGCGTCAGCGCGTCGCCTTGGCCCGCGCCCTGGCCTCTGAGCCGCGGGTGCTGCTGCTAGACGAGCCGTTTTCCGCGCTGGACGCCCAGGTGCGCAAAGACCTGCGCCGGTGGCTGCGCAGCCTGCACGACCGCATTCGCACGACCTGCCTGTTTGTCACCCACGATCAAGAGGAGGCCTTTGAGCTGGCCGACCGAGTGGTGGTGTTTCACAAGGGCCAGATCGAGCAGGACGGCTCGCCGCGCGAGGTGTGGCGCCAGCCCAAGACCGCGTTTGTGCTCCAGTTTCTAGGCCATGTGAACCTGCTCAAAGGGGTGCAAGGGCCCCAAGGCTGGCAAGGGCCCGGCGGGCTGGGCTGGAGCGGACGGCCCCAAGGTCCGGTTGTGGCCGAGGGACCAGCGGTGCTCGGCGTGCGCCACCGCGATCTGAGTGTCCGCCAGAAGGCTCAGGCGGCGGAGTCGGACTGGCTGGCGACGGTGGAGCGCATCGCCACCAGCGGCTGGCGCTGCGAGCTGCAATTGCGCTTAAGCAATAGCGAACTGCTGACGGCCGAGGTGAGCTGCGACGAACTCGATGAGCTGGACCTGCGGCCGGGCGACGCGGCGGCGCTGCATGTGCGCCACGGCTACGTGTATGGCGCATAATCGGAGCCACCCCTTGGGCAAGCCGCTGCATCCGCCTGAATGGCCAAGCGCTTCGACGGGCAGGTGCAAAACCGATTGAAGCGACGCCACATGCTCGTGCCAAGGAGGCGGTCTTGACAGTTCGAAGGTCAACACGCGCTTAGCCTTCGTGAAGGCGCACGCAATCGCGCCCCGCGGCCTTGGCGCTGTACATGGCGCGGTCTGCGCGCTGCAACAGGCTGTCAAAAGTCTCTGGCGACTCGCTGCCGGCGGTGGCGACGCCAATGCTGACGGTCACGTGGATGTGGCCACTGGCGAGCGGCACCTCGGCTTGCTGTACGGCCAAGCGAATTCGCTCGGCGACGGCAAATGCCCCGGCCTGGTCGGCGCCCAGCAGCACGGCGCAAAACTCTTCGCCGCCGTAGCGCCCCAGCACATCCGTCGGCCGCAGCGCTCGGCGAATGGCCGCTGTCGCTGCCACCAAGACCTGATCGCCCACGTGATGGCCATGGGTATCATTGGTCTGCTTGAAGTGGTCAAAGTCAATCATCAAGAGAGACAAGCTCTTACCTGTCGTGCGGGTAAGGTCCAGCGCGTGCGTGCCTTGGGCAAATAGGCTGTGGCGGCTGTCGACGCCGGTCAGTGCGTCGTGGGTCACTAGGTCGGTGATGCGGTCTTCATCGCGGTGGTGGACGGCCAGCAGCACGGCGACCGCGTTGATCTCAAACAGCGCCTGCACCATGATCAGCGACCAGATCTGCATGGGCGACGGCGCAAAATAGCTGGTGGGCGGCGCGGTGGCCGTGGCGGCACCAATAGCGCGGCCGGCAAACATCGCGACGGTGACCGCCATGGTGAGCGCAAGCAGGTAGTACGGGCGGTTGCGCCCCGACGCCGGCACAGTGGCCAACAACCAGAGCAGCAGCAGGTGCTGTAGGCCGTAGCCGGCGCTGACAAACGCCACCCGGTGATTCAGGTCGTTGATGCACACCAGCACGCCGCAATACACCAGGGCAGGCAGCCCAAAGGCCATCAGACGATTCCAAGGCCGCCCGTAAAAGATCGAAAGACCAACGTATTCTAAAGAAAACGAGATGGTCAGCGGTAGATTAGAGAGCAAAACCCCGGCATTTGCCGGCAGGTCGTCGCGCAGGAGCGACACGGTTTGCGACACGGCCTGCAGCAGGAGGGCGGCGGCGTAGAGGCCAATCCCGCGCGGAAAGCGCCGCCACAGCATCAGCCCGACAGCCAGCGCCATGTTCCAGGCGGCCATGGTGGCGGTAAACTGTATGGTGCGGGCATCTAGCATCGGACAGACCAGCGTGCAGAGACCATCCGGCGACTCTGATGGGCATAATAGGACCGACGGCCGATGCCGACAACCAGCTTGGCGGGGAGTTGCACGGCCATCCCGCCTGGCAAACCGTGCAAGTCGACGTCGTGCCCTAAGGCCCTGTCCCATAATGCCCCGAACAGGTCCGTGCTGCTGGGTGGGTCGCAAGGTCGTGTCCTTGTTGGCCGTCTCACCGCTCCGCGTCCATCAAAGCGATCGACCCTCTTCGGGACTCTTCCCAAACGCCAACAGCGACTCGCCTCGGCCCCCAGGACTCTGGCAAGCTGCCCACCGCGCAGCGCCTTGCCGCTTGCTGGAGCCGAGCCCATGTGCCTCGCCATCGTCGCCGTCGCCAGCCACCCGGACTGGCCGCTGATCATCGCCGCCAACCGCGACGAATTTCACGCCCGGCCCAGCCGCGCCGCGGAACCTTGGTCAGACGCGCCCCAGATCGTCGCCGGCCGGGACCTGCAAGGCGGCGGCACCTGGCTTGGCGTGACGACTCAGGGCCGCGTGGCGCTGCTGACCAATGTCCGCGAACCCGGTCGCCAATTGCCCCAAGCTCCATCGCGCGGGCGCTTGGTAGAGTCGTTTCTGCGCCAAGAACAGAGCGCTGGCGACTTTGCGCGGGTCATCGAGCGAGACGCGATGGTCTACAACGGTTTCAACCTGGTGGTCGGCGACAGCAGCGGGCTGTGGTATGGCTCCAACCGCTCCGGTCCAAGCGCCAGACAGCTCGGCTCTGGGGTTTCCGGGCTGTCCAACGCCGCGCTAGACACGCCTTGGCCCAAACTGACGCGCACCCGCCGCGCCTTGGCCGACTACCTGGCGGCGGCAAAAAGCCTAGACCCGGAAAGCCTTTTCGCCATCCTCGCCGACCGCAGCCGCCCCGCGGACAGCGAACTTCCGGACACCGGCGTGGGTCTTGAGGCGGAACGGCTTCTGGGCAGTGCCTTTATCGCCCACGCCACCTACGGCACCCGCTGTTCGACGCTGGTGCTGCAGCGCGCCGATGGCCAACTTACTGTTCACGAAAGAAGTTATGGCCCCAGCGGCAGTCGCGCAGGCGAAGTCAGCTGGCAGATTCAAGTTGGCGCTGCAGGTGGAGGCGCGATTCAAATTCAGGGCTTAAGGAACGGCCTCTGAACGGGCGCCTCAGCCTACTTGTTGGGCTTTCGCATTGTCCGCCGCAAAGTGGTAAACTGCCGCTCCGTTTGGTTTGCTCCCCTTCTGCCCAATCGCCGAGGTTTCATGTCGACTCGACTTTCTCAGCGCGCTCTTGCCGCTTTGACCCTCTCAATTGGCGTCGCCGCCCTGCCCTTCACGGCGTCGGCCGCCATCCCCACCACCTCGGCCATTGAGGGCGTGCTGCTCTCTTCCGGCGGCGGCCCGGCGGCGGACGGCAATTACACAGTCAACGTGGGCATTTATGCCGCTGAGACCGGCGGCACCGCGGTGTGGTCGGAGTCCGGCGTGACGATCGCAGTCAAGGGCGGTCAGTTTAGCTACATGCTGGGCTCCAAGACCCCTCTGGCCGCGGCCGCTCTGAGCCAAACCAAGGCCTGGGTGGGCATTCAGATCGGCACCGATCCCGAATTGCCCCGCAAACCGCTGGGATCGTCCCCTTACGCCCTGCGCGCCGCCGTTGCCGAAGCCCTGGAGTGCACTGGCTGCCTCAAGGCCGGCAACCTGGACGCCGCAGTGCTGCAGCCCTACGCCAAGTCCGCGGATCTGGCGCCTTTTGCCAAGACTGCTGACCTCAGCGCCTACGCCAAGATCAGCGACCTCGCGGCCTACGCCAAGAGCGCTGAGCTGTCGAGCTACGCCAAGACCGCCGACCTGGCCGATTACGTCAAGGCCTCCAGCCTCGCCAAGGTCGCCGGCACCGGCAGCTACGCGGATCTGCTCAATAAGCCCACGCTCGCCACCGTCGCCGCCAGCGGTTCGTACGCGGATCTAACCAACAAGCCGGTGATGGCCAAGCTGGGCGACGCCTGCGGCACCAACCTGGTGATGAAGGGCATCAAGGCGGACGGCACTTACGAGTGCGTCACCGCCGGCATCGCGCCGGACATGATCAACGAGATCTCCAATGATCTCATCTGGAACCAGTTTGTCGACGGCGTCAATGGCACCAAAGACGTGCAGATCAAGGACGGCTTTGCCGCCGGCGTGACCGACACCCTGACGTTCCCGGACATCGGCGTGGCCCAGAAGATTTGGATCGACTTCAACGCCGGCAATTCGGACATCAGCAAGCTGCAGGTCGAGCTGTTTGGCCCCGGGATGAGCACGCCGTACATCCTGTACAAAGGCACCAAGACCGGTACCAGCCTGATCGCCAAGTACAATG
>JBIKTV010000073.1:0-17758 GCA_044347905.1 Myxococcota bacterium | reverse complement strand
AACGCGATGAGGCGGCGCTAGACCAGCTGGTGCAGGCGCTCCAGCAGCGCGCCGATCAGCAGCCGCTGGCCGAGTTTGCCGCGGCCCTGCGCACGGCTCTGCGCCAAGCCTCTGCGGTAGAGCCGCTGCTGGCCGCCCTGGACGTGTATGTCGCCCGCGGCCGCGGCTGCCATGTGGCGGTGCGAGCGCCGTAGCCGCGGGGGCGCTTTCCTTTGCGGCGCGCCTCTGCAAAGCTCCAAGCGCTGCGCGCCGTTGAGCGGGCAAGGTCTAACCGATGCCCACCGACCGCGACCCTGGCACGCCCCACAGCCAGCCCGCTTGGCGCCGCGTGCAGACAGCGGCTGTGCGCGCGGTGGCGGCGGCGAGTCGGGGAGCCGCGCCCGTTTGGCTGGCGCTGGCGCTGGCCCTGCCTAGCTTGGCCGTGGGCTGGCTGGCCGACGACTATGTCCACCGCGCCGCCATCGACGGCCTCTTGTTCGGCCACCCAGGTGGCCTGGACCTGTACGATTTTGCCGACGGCAATGTCCAGCGCATGGCCTGGAGCCAGGATCACGGCTTTCCCTGGTGGACGGCGATGGACCTGAAGGTGCGGTTTTTCCGCCCGCTGTCGAGTGTCTTGACCCACCTGGACCACACGCTCGCGGGCGGCGAGCCCTGGGCGGCCCACCTGCTGTCGGCGCTGGCCTACGCCGGGCTGGTGGCGGGCGTCTGGCGGCTGTTTGGCCACATTCTGCCGGGGGCTGGCGGAAAGGCTGGCGGTGCCGCAGGTTTAGCGACGCTGCTGTACGCCATCGACGACAGCCACACCATGGCGGTCGTGTGGCCGTCCAACCGCAATGCCTTGGTGGCCACCGCATTGGTGGTCTGGGGCACTCTGGCGTGGCTGCGCTTTCGCCAAGATCGCTGGCGACCGGGGCAGGCGCTGGCCTGGCTGCTGTGGCTGGCTGGGCTCACGGCGGGCGAGACCGCTCTGGGCGCCATGGCGCTGCCGGCGGCCTATGAGCTGTGCGGCGGTCCCGAGCCGGTGGCCCAGCCGTGGCGCCAGCGGGCCCGGCAGTTGCTGCCCTTTGTCGCGCTGGGGCTGGTCTATGTCGCGGCGTATAAGCTGGGTCATTACGGGGCGTTTCATTCTGCCGCCTACCTGGACCCGCTGAGCGAAACGCCTCAGTTTCTCGCCGCCGCCTTGCAGCGGGTGCCCATGCTGATCGGCGCTTTGTTTGTGCGCTTGCCCGTTGAAGCGGCGGTGGCTGACCAGCGCCTGGCGGCCCCCCTGGCCGCGGCCGGGTGGGCGACGGCGGCGCTGCTGCTGTGGCTGGGCCGCCGGGCCTTGGCCCAGACCGACCCGCTGACCCGCCAACACCTGCGCTGGCTGCTGCTGGGCAGTGCGGCTTCGCTGGTGCCGGCGGCGGCGACCTTTGCCGCCCATCGGCTGCTGGTCGTGGCCTCGATCGGCGCCGCCGCGCTCCTTGCCGTGGTTTTTGCCGCCGCTTTGCCGGCCCTTGCGGCGCCGTGGCCCTGGGCGTCGTCGCCCCTGCCTGCGGCTCAGCGCTGGGCGGCGCGGCTGTTGGCGGCGCTGCATTTGGCCGCAGCACCGCTGGTGTTTTTGGGCGGCACGGCGGGGTTGGCCTGGGTCAGCCAGCGCATAGAGGCGTCGCTGCGGGTGCCAGGCCTCGCCGCGACCGTGGGCAAGACGGCGGTGCTGCCGGCGGCCCCCGACCTGCTGGCCCTCTACCAGCCCTCGTCCATGCTGGCGCTGGGCCTGCCCGTGCCGCGGCGCTGGTGGACCTTGAGCGCCGGGATGCAGGACTGTCAGCTGCGGGTGGTCGACCCCCACACCATCGAGCTGCGTCCAGAGCACGGCGTGTGGCTCGACACCGACGCCGAACGGCTGCTCCGCTCGCGCGACCTGCCCCTTCACCGCGGCGATCGCCTGCAGTTGCGCGGTTTTCGCGTGGAGATCCTCAGCGCCGACGCCGCGGGCCACCCAGATCTGCTGCGCTTTGTCTTTGATCAGCGCCTAGACGACCCGGACCTGGTGTGGCTGCGCTGGGGGCGCGATGGCGTGGAGCCGCTGCAGCTGCCGGCGCCAGGCCTGTGGATTCGCCTGGTTCGCTCGCCGTGGCTCGGGGTGTAGGGCGGACGCAGCGGTTGGATGGCCGGGCCCCAGCCGCGCGCGCTATGATGGACGCGGCGACCGCCTATGCCGCAGCAGGTGCAGATGACTAATTACCGCCGTCCCCTGCTTTTGCTGAGCCTTTTGGCCGCAATCCTGCTGTTGGTGTGGCGCAAGGACGATGTCGTCGTGCTGTGGGCCCGCCATCAGCCGCCGCAGCACCTAGCCAAGCCCAATCTGCCGCATCTCCCCGTGGCCTTGGAGCCCGTGGCGGAAGGCTTTGCGCAGTTGACCGACCTGCAGGTGGCGCCTCCGCCGCTGCCGGGCCACTGGATCGCCGTGGTCGAAAAGCCGGGGCAGGTGTGGCTGCTAGACAGCAAGACCAAGCAACGGCAGCTGATTCTAACGGTCGATGTCGCCACCAGCTCAGAAGAAGGCCTGCTGGGCCTGGCGTTTGACCCCGCTTTTGCCCAGAACCGGCGATTTTACACCAACAGCGTGGGGGTCGACGCCGGTCAGGACCGCACTCACATTGACGCCTGGACCTTTCCGCCTTTGCCGCCAGACGCCGGACTGCCTCAGACCAAGGCCACGCACCTCAAGCAGATTTTGGCCTTTGACCAGCCCTACGCCAACCACAACGGCGGTCAAATCGCCTTTGGCCCAGACGGAATGCTGTACATCGGCACGGGGGACGGCGGATCCGCCGGCGATCCCCACGGCCACGCGCAGAACCCGTTGTCGTGGCTGGGCAAAATCCTGCGCCTGGACGTCCGCGCCGTGGGCCCAGCCCAGGGCTACGCGGTGCCGCCCGACAATCCGTGGCTAGGCAAACCCGGGGTTTTGCCCGAGCTATGGGCCTTAGGCCTGCGCAATCCTTGGCGCTTTAGCTTTGACCAGCGCGGCCGGCTGCTGGTGGCCGACGTGGGGCAAAACCACCTCGAAGAGATCGACCTCGTCCTGCCCGGCGCCAACCTGGGCTGGAACATCCGCGAAGGCCGCGAGTGCTTCCAACCGCCCCAAGGCTGCGCCAGCCAGGGTTTGACGGAGCCATTTTGGCAAGGCGACCACCCCGACCACATCGCGCTGACCGGCGGCTATGTCTATGAAGGTACGCAGATTCCCGCGCTAAGGGGCAAGCTGGTGTTTGGCGACTTTGTGGTGCATCGGCTCTGGGCCGTCGATGTCCCGCCGCTGGACCAGCCCTCCTTGCCCGGCCAGCAATACTGGCTGACCGACCACGACCTGAGCGTGACCACCTTTGGCCGCGAGCGAGACGGCGGGCTGCTGGTGGGCGATTTTGGCGGGCGGATTGCCCGGCTGGTGGCGGTGAAATAGAACCCGCGGCGCACTTTGCTGTTCGATCCGCGGTTTGGGAGGGCCCGGCTTGACACGGCGGCGATCCGCGGCGAACGTGCGCCCCAAGCAACGCAATTGCCCACAGCGGGCGGAGTTAGGGGGGAACCGATGTTCAAGAAAATCGCCATGGCCGTCGCCGCGCTCGTGCTGGTTGCACTGGTTGGCATACTCGCCGCAGCGTCGATGCAGCCAGAGGATTTCGCCATCCGCCGCAGCACGCAAATCAAGGGGACGGCGGCCAAGGTCGAGTCGCTGATCACCGACTTTCACTATTGGGACGGCTGGTCGCCGTGGAACAAGCTGGATCCCGCCATGAAAAAGACCTACACCGGCGCCGCGACGGGCGTGGGCGCAGTCTACGAGTGGGTCGGCAACAGCGACGTGGGCAAAGGGCGCATGACCATCACCGCGGTCGAGCCGGGCAAGTCGGTGACCATCAAGCTCGAGTTCATCGAGCCCTTTGCCGTGACCAACACGACGGTTTTTGCCCTTGCAGAGTCGGGCGACACCACCTCGGTCGAGTGGTCGATGAGCGGCAAGAACAGCGATCTGGTGTCCAAGGCCGTGGGGATGCTGATGGACATGGACAAGACGGTCGGCGCCGACTTTGAAAGCGGCCTCAGCGCGCTCAAGGGGATGGCGGAGCAGGGCAAGTAGGAGCCAAATCGACTTTCCACGTCGGCCCGTCGCTCGCCAGTGGGGGCGCAAGGCAGCGCCTTTGGAAGCCGACTCACCCCTCCGCTCTGAATTCGACTCGACGGACCTGCTCTTCTGCCCGCCCTACATCGGCCAGGTCTTCACCGCGCGTCGAGCTTCTTGTCCATGCGGTCCAGCTTCTCTTCAATCCGCTCGAGCTTCTTGTGCTCGCGGCCGCTGACCCAGCCCATGGTCAGGTTGAACACCACAAAGCGCACGCTGCTATTCTCACTGCTCTGCTTGTCGCTGAGGTTGGCCATCGCCTGGCTGACATCGATCGACGGCATGAAATGCACCGTCCGCCCGCGCAGTTGCACGCCCACGCTGCCGCCAGCGGAGACAAACGTGCCGCTCACGCCGCTGAGGTCTTTGTCGGTCGAGGTCAGGCTTGAATAGCTGACGTACGGCGCGAGGTTGACCGAAAAGGAGTCGTTGAGGTCAAAGGTGGCGAGCACGGGCAAGGTCGCGGCGGTGCCCTCAATCGGCCCCAGGGCGCGAAAGCCCAGCGCCGGCGCCACGGCCAAGTGCATGCTGTCGCTGCGGAAGAACCGGTACTTGGCGTCCACTTCGATCAAGGCGCTGCCCGCTGCGGCGCGGCCGCCGACCTCAAAATCATCCGTTACGCCAATGTGGTAGGCGATCTCCGGGATGATGTTGGGGATGGTGATGGCGTCGCTCTCGCTCGTGACCTTGGTGCCGTCGGCCTTGGTCTCTGTGGTCTTGACGCCGCCGATCTGGAAGGCGCTAAAGGTGACGTTGAGGTCGCCCTCGCCCTTCTCCAGGGTGCGCGCGGTGCGGTAGATGCCGGCCGAGAGGCAGCCGGGCAGGGCCAGGGTCGCCAGCAGGGTCGCAAAGGCCAGGGTGGGTCGGTGAAGCGTCATGGGGGCCTCCAAGCGGTCCGGAAACGGCCTGCGGGCGACCGAGGCCAAAGTCATGCGGATCGCGATATTGCGCTGTCAATTGGCCGATGTCAACGAGAGCGCTGCGATCGCGCGACGGCGCTGTCCCGTGTCGGTGCGGGTGGGGTGAGGCTACTTCACGCCCCAGTCCAGGATCACCTTGCCGGATTGACCGCTGCCCATCGCCTCAAAACCCTGGCGAAAGTCGTCGATGCCAAAGCGGTGGGTGATAATCGGCGCGATGTTCAGGCCGCCCTGGATCATCGCCGCCATCTTGTACCAGGTCTCAAACATCTCTCGGCCGTAGATGCCCTTGAGGAACAGACCCTTGAAGATGACCTTGCTCCAGTCGATGGAGGCGTCGTCTGGCAAGATGCCCAAGAGGGCGATGCGTCCGCCGTTGGCCATGCCGTCGATCATGCCGCGAAAGGCCGAGGCGTTGCCGCTCATCTCCAGGCCGACGTCAAAGCCCTCGGTCATGCCGAGTTCTTTCATGACATCGCTCAGCTTTTCGCGCGAAATGTCGACTGCGCGGGTGGCGCCCAGCTTGCGGGCCAGATCGAGCCGGTAGGCGTTGACGTCGGTAATCACCACGTTGCGCGCGCCCACGTACTTGGCGATGGCCGCGGCCATGATGCCAATGGGCCCCGCGCCGGTGATGAGCACGTCTTCGCCGACCATGTCAAACGACAGGGCCGTGTGGGTGGCGTTGCCGTAAGGGTCAAAAATGCTGGCTAATTCGTCGCTGATGCCGTCCGGGACCTTGAACAGGTTGGCCGCGGGCAGGCTCAAGTATTCGGCAAAGGAGCCCGGGCGGTTGACGCCCACGCCCTGGGTGTTGGGGCAGAGGTGGCGCTTGCCGGCGCGGCAGTTGCGGCAGTGACCGCAGACGATGTGGCCCTCGCCAGAGACGCGGTCGCCGACCTTGTAGCCTTCGACCTCGTCGCCAATTTTCTCTATGATCCCCACGTATTCATGGCCGACGTGCATCGGAACCGGGATGGTGCGCTGGCTCCAGGCGTCCCAGTTCCAGATGTGCATGTCGGTGCCGCAGATCGCCGACTTGTGCACGCGGATCAGCACGTCATTGGGGCCGATGCTGGGGATCGGCACGTCGTCCATCCAGAGTCCGGGTTCGCGCTTGCTTTTGACCAGTGCTTTCATGGCGTTTCCTTTGGGGCCCCTGTGCCCGCGCGGCAAGCTGGCCCGGGTGCTCCGGCGCTTCCGGCGGCCGTACTCTGCGCCGCTGCCGGGGCGGCGTCAAGCCGGGAATAAGCGACCCCCCCTTACGTCAAATCAGCGCCGGGGTTGGGGAAATTGGCATTTTTGCGGCAGTGCGGTCGTGAACCCGCCGCGAGTGTCGCAGGCCTCCGTGGCGCAGCCCGCCTTGACGCTGGCCCCCTTCACATGGCCCCCCTTGACGCTGACCCTCGCGCGGTCTTTCGTTACGCTCTGCGCGGCGGCCCGCGTGCAGCCCCAGGTGCCGATGACTGCCGAACTGCCCCACGCCCAGCCCGCGCCGCGCTCGACCCGCTTGGACGAAGCGCTCAAGGACAACGCCGGCAAAATCATCCCCGCCCAGTGGGTGGTGCGGACGGACCAGGTCCACGCCGAAGCCTGTGCGGCCTTTGAGCGCGGCGACGCCCTTTTGATGATCGGCGCTCAGACCAGCGCGACCAGCAACTTTGACCTTGAATATCGCCAACCTGCCCATCCGCTTGGCCAGGGCCAGGTGATCGGCATTCAGCCGCTGGGCCGCGCCGTCGATGCCAGTGGCCAGGTCCACCCCCAGGTCTGTTCCTGCGACAAACCTTGGGATCCCGCGGCCCAGCCCCTGCGCAGCGATGAAATCCAGGTGTGTCGCGACTGCGAGGGGCTGGATCGCCACGCGGTGCGCCTGGGAGCTGGGGTCACGTTCTCTCAGGTGAACCAGGGAATTGCCGAGGTTTTTTCCGGCGACGATCACTTTGAGTACGTCGTGCCCATCGATCTGACCACGGTGGACATCGCCCAGGCCGGCGGGGTCTACGCCACGGGCGCCCAGGGGCCGTCGCGGTTTCGCATCTCTGACGTGGCCCGCAGCGCGACCCTGAGCGACGGCCAGCAGCTGCGCCACCTGAGCACGCCGGAGGATATCGAGGCCCATCAAGGGCTTTGGGGCATGACCGGCGGCGTGGTCGAGCTGGAGCTGCGCGTGTACCGCCGGCCCAAGCACCGTTTTGGCTTCTTTATCCCGCTGACCCACAACGCCGGCGGCAATTGGATCGAGCAGGTGGCGGCGGTGCTGGCGCTGCTGCGCGAGGCGACTGAACTGCGCTTGGAGGATGGCGAAATTCGCTCCGGCTGGTCCTCTGGGCTGCTGGACGGTGCTGAAGTGGTGGCGAGAGAAACGCTGGAGCTGGTGGCCTTTACCCAGCTGCCCGCGGGCAATAACCGCCTGACTGCGCAGAAGATCCTCGCCCTCATGCAAGAGCGCCAGCGCAGCGGTGTGGCCCGCAGCCGCAGCGATTTTGGCATCTACATGACCGGCAGTTCGCGCCACGCGGAGCTGGATGGCTTCCTGGAGGATGTCGACAGCCCGCTTGCCAAGCTGCTTGAATACGCGGAACACCGCGAGCGCTTCCTGCACACGGACGGCATCAAGACCATCATCGACGACCCGCGGGCCTTTGAAGAGATGCGCCTCCTGCGCGAATCCTTTGCCGATATCGCCCGCCAGCACGCCAAGCACCGCGCCCCGGGGCAGGGCAAGCCGTTCTCTGAGTCCACGGACATCAACTGCTTTATCGACCCCGAGTCCGCGCGGCACATGGACATGCACGAGCTTCGCGAGCAATTTCGACTGATCCTACAGCCTTACTACGTTTACGAGATGCGCATCCGCGACCTGACCGAGGTGGCGGCGCAAAACGGCGTGCAGCTCACCATGAGCCGTTACGGCCACTTGAACCCGCGGTCGACCAACCTGCACACCCGCGTGACCCTGCACGGGCCGGAGGATTCGCTGGCGGTGCTGGTGTACCAGCAGGTGGTGCAGCGGGCCCGGGATAACCTGTTGGCCGTCCTGCGGGATTTGAGCGTGCGCTTTCCCACCATCCGCGTCGAAGGCGGCGAGAAGGGCAAGATGACCGCGGAGGCCTTGGAGCTGATGAGCCCGGCCCAACGCGAGCGGGTGGCGCAGCTGCTGGCGTCGGCCGATCCGCGCTGGCAGCCCCACCTCAAGGGGCAGTGGGCCAGGCTGGTGCGGGCGGAGCGGCAGAAGCTGCCGGGCTAATTCCTCAGCGAGTGCGGGTTTTTGGGCGCGTCGCCTGCGGCGACCAGGCTGGGGCTTTTTGCGCGCGGCCGCGGTCGCCCAAGGGCGCCGCTGCGCTGGCAAAAAGGGGCGTCGGACGCCCCCCTCCGGGCCCTCATCCTTCGCGCACCTGCTAGGTGGGCCGCAAGCGCTCCGGCCCCGCAAGATGTCCTCCTCTTGGCCTTGTCAAATTGGCTAAAGTCCCTGCTTCCATGGCCGGAAGCGCCGCGGCGAGCCCTGGACCCCGCCGCTCTGCGCGGCTGCCCAGCCACCGCCGGCCCTTGGCTTTGACGACGCCTCCGGCCTGGGTTAGCTTTGCGGCCTACCTCGCCGGGAGAATTCGCCATGATCCACCTGGAAAAGGAGCCAGGATCGCATCTTTGCCGCGAACCGGGATGCCGTGGCTCTCCAACTTAACCGCCACTGTGTCCAGTACGAGCAGCCCATAGAACACGCAAACACCCCAGCCGCCCATTCGACCACCCCGCCAGCGCCATGCCGCCCCCGACCAAGACCATCCCAGCCGTCAGCGCCAAGCTGCGTTTGCCTCGCGCGTGTGCGCTCAGGCTGCAAAGTGGCTCAGGTCTTCAGGCCGGGGGAGTCTTGCGCAGCACACCTTGCACCGCATCGACCAGTTCTTGAAAAACGACCGGCTTCCTTATCCGCCCGTCGGGTTTCGCGCGGGGATTCTGGTGGTCCTGCGTGCCGTCGAAGCCGCTCCACATGATGACCGGCACGTTTGGCTCGAGCTGGCGCAGCGCCTCCAGCGTTTGCCAGCCGTCCAGGCCCGGCATTTGTACGTCGAGCAGGACGACGTCTGGCACCGATCCCCGGCGGATGGCCTCGAGCCCTTCGCTGCCGCTGGCGGCCTCCGTGACATGAAAACCGGAGCGCGCCAACACCGCGCGGGCGATTCGCCGCACCACCGGCTCGTCGTCGATGATGAGGACGTTCTTGCCCATCCCGCCGGCGACGCGCACGACGACTTCGCTTGGAGAGGCCGCGCTAGCTTCGCCCGCACAAGGTGGGAACATGCAGCGGACCGTCGTCCCCACGCCCGGTTCCGAGGTCACGGACATCCACCCGTCGTGCAGCTCTACGATGCCCTGCGCGACGCCCAATCCCAGGCCGGCACCCAGGCCTTCCTTCTTTGTGGTGAAGAAGGGCTCAAAGATCCGACTCTGGACCTCGGCCGAGATGCCCACGCCGTTGTCGGTCACGGCCAGCTCCAACCAGTCGCCGCCGCAACGAATGCGCTCGCCCGACGCTGCTATCTGATCGCTGCTGACGACGCGCAGGCTCACCTCGATGCGCGGCGGCCGATCACTGCGGTCTTGGCTCAGAACGGCGTCGCGCGCATTGAGACACAAGTTAAGCAGCACTTGGTGGATCTGGTCGGCGTGAACCTCAGACCACACAGGCCCGTCTGGCGTCACCTGTTCCAGGGTGATGCGCCGGTCCATGGTCGGCCGGAGCAGCCGCATCACTTGTTCGACGATCTGAACCATGTCCACTGGGCGCCGGTCCAATTCCGTGCGGCGGCCCAGGGTCAACAGCTGGCGCACGAGATCCGCCGCGCGCTGGCCGGCATCGGCGACATCGGCGAGTCCCGCCTGCAGCCCGTGGTCGGCGGGAAGCTCTGCTCGCGCGAGTTCGATATGACCGATGATCGGCGTGAGCAAGTTGTTGAACTCGTGGGCAACACCGCCGACAAATCGGCCGATCGCCTCGGTCTTCTGGCTGTGGCGCAGCTGTGCTTCAAGCTGGCGCCGCTGCGAGACGTCGCGGAACGACATCACCCGCGCAAGGCCGTTGCGCCCTTCGCGCTGCGGTTGAAGCGAGCACTCGACCCAGACCTGGACCCCTGCCGGGGAGCGCAGCTGCACCGCTACGTCGTGCAAGGGCTCTTGGGCGTCGCACAGCGGGCAGGGCGCGCTGACGTCGGCGCCTGACCCAGGGGTCGGGTCGTGGAAAGTCGCATGGAAGGGCTTGCCGACCGCGCCGGTGTCCCCGAGCAAGCGCAGCGCGGCTGCGTTGGCAAAGGTGATGCGACCCGCAGCGTCAAGGCCGCACACGCCTTCCCAGAGGGCCCCCAGCACGGCAGCTTTTGCCTGAAGCGCGTCGTCAAGGGCGGCCGTTCTGTCGACTACGGCGATTTCCAGGCTCTGGCGCTGCTCCTCCAGAGCCAGATTGGCGCGGAGAAGGGCCTGGGCTTGATCAGCCTTCTCTTCCACCAGCTCTGAGTTTTCAAGCAGCGCCGCGCCGGCAGCGGCAATCACCCGCAGGGGAGCAATCGCCGACGCCGCGAAAGCCCCCGCGCGGCCGGCGTGCTCCGCGACCACGAGCTGCACCAAGGCCCCGTGGAGCAGGACGGGCAGAACGACCAGCGATTTCAAGCCGGCGCTGACCACCCACGCGTCGTTGCCCAGGGTCGGGGATTTGCCGACATCGTTTTCGCCGACGGTCTCCCCGGTTCGCGCCACCTGCCACAGCGCGGTTGCGCACACTTCGGAAAAGGCCGAAAGCGGCGCATCGACGAGGCGAAAGCTTTGGCCGGCGGCGAGAATCGCTCGCACCCTCAGCTCGCCCCGCTTGTGCTCGACGAGAACGACGCGCTGGGCGCCGAGGTGCGTGAGTGTAAGTCTGCAGAATGCCTCTAGGAGTTTCTTGGGACTCTGCCCGCCAGAGAGAGTCTCCGTGCCGCGCATCACCAGATCGACCGCGACCTGACCGCCGTCAAAGCTCTGGGCCCGGGTCGCGGGCCCCGCAGCCTCCAAGAGCACCTCCGTCATAGCCACCAGCGGCGGGCTGCCCCAGTCGGCAAAGGCCCTCCATGCGGCAACGCGGTGCAGTCTGGCAGCCGCAGGGGCGGCGCAGGCGGCGTGCAGCGTGGCCAGCGTTGCGTGAACGATCGCCAATTCGTGGATCAGACCGGCTTCGCCCAGCTGGGCTGCGGCCTTTTCGAATTCGGCGAGCGCCGCCGCCGCCGCACCTTCGCCCCAGGCGGACAACGCCGAAAGCAGCGCGACCCGACCTGAATAGTCGTGGGGGTTGCGGGAAGACCAGCGCCGCAGCCGTCGCAACGCGCTGTGCAGCCGCCGCGAGTGCCCTTTGGCACCCAAAGCGTGCAGCCGGCCGGCGGCGATGCCTTCGAAATAGGACAGCAGTGGCACGTGGATCGTGCCGGCCACGGCCGAAATGTGCGGCTGCGCCGCGTCAACATGGGTCAGCGCCTCGGCGTCGCTCCCCTTCAAGACCGCCAAGATGCAGCGGCACAGGTGCACACAGAATACGACGAACGGACCAAAGGGCTTGCTCACCGTCGACCCGCTCAGGGCGCGGTCTTCGAGCAGGCCAAAGGAGTCGGGCTCGCCGCGCAGGTGCCGGACCAGGGCAGCAAAGGGCGCAGCGGTCTGGTAAGCGATGATCTGGTCGCGAGCCCGCATTTCCCCCAAGAACAGCTCGTAATCATTTCCGACTTCGACCAGCGGGGTGCCGCAAAATAGCAGATGATCGAGGTAGAAATAGGCGCACACCCCCGCCTGGACGCTGTCTCCCTCTGCCAGTCCAAGACGGAATGCGGCGCGCAGGGGCGCCAACGTGGAGCGCAAAGGCGCGTGGATGTGGGCCAGGGTTGCCCACCACACCGCCCGCGATAGCGCATGGATGCCGTGATTGGGATAGCGATCGGTCATTTCCAGAGCGGTTCGCCCGAGGGCGACGCCGTGGTCGGGTCGACCCAGAGCCGAAGCTTCGATCAAGCCGAACATCAGCGCGCCAAAGGCGGTGGCCGGGCAATTGCCCGCGGCCAAGCCGATCCGCACCATTTCGCAGCAGAGGTAGCCAAAAAGCTGAGCGTCCAACAAGTAGGCGGCGGTGGACCCGCGCAGCAACAGGTGCAAGATCGCGGCGCTTTGTGGGTCGCTCACGTCGGGCAGGTTCCACAGCCGCTCTGTAGCAGCACCCCGCAGCGCCCAGCGGGCCCGGACCAAAGCCGCTGCGGCGCGCACCGGCGTCACGCGCTCGGGCAAGGCGTATCCGTGAATCGCCAGCGCCGCTCGAATGTCTGCCATCGCAGCTTGCGTGTCGTACTTCATCAGGCTGGCGTCGGCCCGAATCGACAAAGCCTCTGACAGCATCGCCTGGGCAGGATGGCTGGCGACAATTGCCTGGACCAAAGCTGGGACTCGCTGAGGTGCTGTGGCGCAAGCGGCGCGAGCGGCCTCAAGCAGAAGCCCTTGAGTCTGCGCAATATCATTGGCGGAATGACCGGCGAGTCCGGCATCGGCAAAGGAAAGGGCCGCGGCGAATGCGCCAACGGACCGCGCCGCACGGGCCGCCCGAAGATGACCGGCCTGCAATTCGGCGGATTCAGTGGCGCTGTCCACCTCTGCGGCGCCAAGGTTGCGCTGGTACATGGCCTGCATGATGTCAACGGCCGGCGAATCGGCGCAAAGCGCAGCCCACATCTGCCGCCCCACCAGCGCGTGCATGGCGCGCCCGGCTGCTTCATCGACTAGGCCGAGCGCGGCTTCGTGAAGCCGATCGTGGACGAACCTCCAGACGCCGCCCTGTTCTGCGCTCTGGCCCCCAGGTGGCGGAGCCACCACGCCGGCCGCCATGGCCTGTGCCAAACACACCGCCGTTTCTTGGGGCGAAACGCCTAGCGCGCGCGCCAAAGGGGGCTCTGAGAAGCTCGACCCCAAGCGCGCTGCCATTGCAAGGGCGTGCTTACAAGGCGGTGAAAGACCGTTCAGGCGCAGGGCCGCCAAGGCCGCGGCGTCAGCCGTCGCATCGAGCGATGTCGCGCGTCCGAGGTCGACCCTCCAAAAGGCACAATCCTCGGCAGGCGGAAGAATCGCGCGCTCGGCGATCAAATGGTCGATGCAGGTGTGCAAATGAAACGGATTTCCCGCCGTCCGCTGCCACAAGAGAGCAGAAAATGGCAGGTGATCAGCACCGAAGTCGCCGCAGACCTGGGCGAGAAAGGCGTCCGCAGCCGCGGCCGGCAGGTCGCAGACGCGAATCACCGCGGTCGCTTCGCCAAACGAGCTCGCCCGCTGAGCATACTCTGGACCGTCGCGCCACACCTCGACAATCAGCAGGCCGGTGGAAGGAGAGGTGCGTGCCAGGGTGGTCAGCATCTGCAGCGTCTGCGGGTCGGCCCGCTGCGCGTCGTCGCAACACAGGGCAAAAGGCGCTGAATCGCGGGCAAGCGCGCCCACAAGACGCTCGACCGCGTCATTGAGCCGGGCGGCGTCGGTGGTGGCAGGTCTTGGCTGCAGCGGGGAGATTTCCGGCAGAATCCATGGCAGCCATCCCCCCATAGGAGCCAATAGCCCTGCACGAGTGCCGACGGCCTCAGCCACCGTTTGACGCACCCGCGCCACCGCGGCGGGATCGCGCTCTAGGAGCTGGTGGGCGACGCTGTCGATGGCAGCTCCAAGGCCACCGAGCAGGCGAGGCGAGGCAATCGGCTCTTCGCGCCCGACGCCGAACACACCCCCAGAAGCCTGAATTTCATCACGAACTACCGAGAGCAGCTGCGTCTTGCCCGCGCCTGCCGCGCCGACAAGCACCACCCGGACCGACTCGCCGGCTACGGCTCGGGCCACGGCCCCCAGCAGCTCCGCAGCCTCGTTTTCGCGCCCGATCAACTGGCCAGCGCCACCGCGGATTCCGCTGGGCATGTCTGCCTGAGCCGGCGGCGTCGCGCCTTGCTCAGGATCGGCTGTCCAAATTGTGGACGGAATTGCCATTCAGTCCTCCTCGCCGTTCAAGGGCCGGCAAAGTCCTTGCCCGGACCGGATGGGCGAGCACTGTGCCTGAATGTCTTGGACCCGGCAAGCGCCAGCGCCATGCAGCCCCCGAGTGCTGCGCGGGTTGGGCGAGGGCTGGGGCGGCCTGGTCAAGCTGTTCGCCCAGAACCAGCGGCTGTTTCCCGCTGGCGACCAGCTGAGCGAGGTCATCCGCATCGCCGGACTGCAGCTCGCCGGGTGATTCGCACTCGCCTGTCTAGGGAAAGGGACTTTGGCAGCTATGTAGAGATTTCAACCCTATTTGCTGCGCCGCGGATAGGCGGCTTGGGCGGACTGCTCGATCGAGTTTCTGCTTCGCTACCGCACCAACAGCGCCCCCGGCTGGTTGAATCCGCCTTTCCAGCCGCTGTGCATGCCGCTGTTCCAGTAGCCGCCGTCAGAGCGGTTAAAGCTCGTCCAGATGCGGCCGATGCCCTGCGAGCCGGTGCCGGTAGAGCTGTTGTGGCAAGAGCACGTGCTGCTTTCGGCACCGTCGATCAGGTGAAAGCCAAACTCGTTGTATCCGCAGGAGTCCGCTTCGCCGCCGCATGCCTGGCCTTGGCTGCTGATGACCTTGCCGTCGCTCTGCACGACCTTCAGGCCGGTCATGGTACCTTCCTTGCAGGTGGTGGCCGAGTTGAAGGGATTGCATGCCGTGGGCAATTCCACCGTGACCCAATCGTCTGTGGCGCCGCCGACATAGGCCATCACTTCGCGCTTGGCCGATGCCGCCAGCAGGTCGCGGCCGTTGACGCTGAAGTTCTTGATGACGGCGTCGTTCTTGGCCGGGCTGAGGATGTCCCCCAGGGCGGCGCCGGCGGTGCTGCCGTAGTAGGTGGCGCCGGGGCGCGGATAACTGCCGCCTTTCCATGCACTTGGCCTGCCGTCTGTGCCCACGACGCCAATCAGTGTCCAGCCGCCGCCGCCAAGCTTCATTTCGCACCAGGTCTGGAACTTGGCCTCGCTGCCGCTGCCGTCGCCGTCGATCCAGTAGATTCCGCTTGAGGATTTCGGCAGCGCCTGCAGGATCGCCAGGCAGCTGAGCGCAGGGTTCAAGCTGGTGCCAATGCTGCACAGGCCCGCCGTGCACACGCCACCCTCGCCGCAGACGGTGCCATCGGTCGCGCTGGTCGCGGTGCAGCCGCTGGCCGGATCGCAGGCGTCGACCGTGCAGGGGTTGCCGTCGTCGCAGGCGATCTTCTTGCCGCCACAGCTGCCGTTGGCGCAGAAGTCGGCGCTGGTACAGGCAGAGCTGTCGTCACAGGCGATGGGCAAGGCCTGGGTTTGGCAGCCCTTGCCGGGGTCACACCAGTCGGCGGTGCAGCTGTTGCCGTCGTCGCAGCTGACGGCGGTGCCGGCGCAGGCCAGCTGGACGCAGGCATCGGCCTTGGTGCACGCGTTGCCGTCGCTGCAGGTCGCCGCATTGGGCAAGGAGACGCAACCCTTCTGCGGGTCGCAGCTGTCGTCACTGCACAGGTTGCCGTCGCTGCACAGTATCGCTTTGCCGGCAGCGCACTTACCAGAGGAGCAAGCGTCGCCCAAGGTGCAGACGCTGCCGTCGTCACAGGGCAGCGTGTTGGCGACTGCGGTGCAGCCCGTGACGCTATCGCAGGCGTCGGTGGTGCAGGCGTTGCCGTCTTCGCAGACTTTGGCGGAACCGCCCAGGCAGGCGCCCTTGCTGCAGACATCCTTGAGGGTGCAGAGGTTTCCGTCTTCGCAGCTGGCACTGTTCAGGGCAAAGCTGCAGCCGCTGTCTGGCAGGCAGCTATCGTCCGTGCAGGGATTGCCGTCGATGCAGACCGCGGGTTTGCCGGGAGAGCAAGCGCCATTGCCGCACACGTCGAGCTGGGTGCAGGCATTGCCATCGTCACAACCCAGCGTATTGGCAATATTCTTGCAGCCCTGACCGGGATCGCAGGTCTCTGTGGTGCACGGATTCTTGTCGTCACACGCGGGGGGAATTCCGGGCACGCAGCTGCCGCCCTTGCAGCCGTCGCCCTGGGTGCAGGCGTTGTTGTCGTCGCAGGGTTTGGCGTTGTCCGCGAAAGCACAGCCGGTTTTGGGGTCGCAGCTGTCGTCGGTGCACGGATTGCTGTCGTTGCAGACCGCTGCCTTGCCCGCTGCGCACTGGCTGTTGGCACAGCTGTCGCCCACGCTGCAGGCGTTGCCGTCGTCGCAGGGTTGGCTGTTGGCGGCGACTTTGCAGCCGGCGCTTGGGTCACAACTGTCTGTGGTGCATGGATTCTTGTCATCACAGAGGACCGCGGCTCCCGGCGCGCAGCTGCCGCCTTTGCAGGTGTCGCCTTGGGTGCAGGCGTTGCTGTCGTCGCACGCGGTGGCGCTGGCGGCAAGGGTGCAGCCGGTCTTGGGGTCGCAGCCGTCGTCGGTGCACGGGTTGCCGTCGTTGCAGGTGGTTGCCTTGCCAGGGCTGCAACCGCCGTTGAGGCACGCATCCGCTTGGGTGCACAGGTCGCCGTCGTCGCAGGGCTGGCTGTTGTTGGCATAGGCGCAGCCCTTGGCCGGGTCGCAGCTATCGGTGGTACACGGTTTGCCGTCGTCGCACAGCACTGCGCTGCCGGGTTGGCAGCTGCCGTTGCCGCACAAGTCGCTATTGGTGCAGGCATTGTTGTCTGTACACGGCGCGGAATTGGCAGAGGCGGTGCAGCCCTTGCCGGGCAGGCAAGCGTCATCGGTGCACGGATTGCCGTCGCTGCACACGGCGGGAACGCCGGCTTGGCAGGTGCCGCCCAAGCACGTATCAGCGGCGGTGCAGACGTTGCCGTCGTCGCACGCGGTGGCGTCGGCGGCTGGTGCCACGCCGCACTTGCCCGCGGCGCAGGCCGCCAATTGGCATGCGAGGGCAGGATCAGGGCAATCGGCGGCCGTGGCGCACTCGGGGACATCGGCAGGAACGTCGGCCTGCACCTCGACTTCGGCGGCAGCATCGCCTGCATCGGCGTCTTCTCCGGCATCCAGCCCGGCGTCGGCATCTGCAGCCGTATCGCCGGCAGCGTCAGAACCAGCGTCTGAACCGCTGTCCGCGTCGGCGGCGCTGTCCACCCCGTCGGCAGCGGTGTCGGCTGTCGCGTCAGCTGTCGCGTCAGATCCTGGCGGGGCATCTATGCCAACATCGGTCTGTGCCAGCGGAATATCGCCGGCACCCGCGTCGGATCCCGCATCCGCTTCGCCGCCCAGCACGGCAGTGTCCTCGCCGCAGCCAACTAGCGCAACAACGGCAAGAACTAGGCAAACTCTGCTGATTCTGATGGGCATGACGGCTCCGAGGGTAAGGGGTCGCGACGCCAAAAGCCGCGGCACCCTTTGCGATTGTAGCCGGCCCGGGCTCTGCGCGGCAAATCTGGCCCGAAGTCGCTGGCGCCCGCGGCTTGGGCAATTGGCCCTTCTGGGGCAGCCAAGTGCCGTGGAGTACTCGCGGCTGGCTGGCGGACAAAGCCCTGCGGCGCCAGGGGATGGTCGGCGGGCTGGTCGAGCAGGGCTGGCGAAGGCGATCCCATCGACAAGGAGATCGCCGGCTGGCGGAGAAGGCTGCGGGGGCTGGTGAAAAGGCTGCGGGCGGTGGGGTGTGGAGGTCCCGGCCGAG
>JBIKTV010000366.1:0-5886 GCA_044347905.1 Myxococcota bacterium | reverse complement strand
CTTGAGCGACTCGACGACCACGCTATCGGCGCGGCGGTGCGTTGCGCCAGGGGCGTTGGGGGTCTTCGACGCTGAAGGCATCGCGGAACGGCGGTTGGCCTGGCGGTACCTGCAGCAGACCGACGAGGAATTGCCACACGCGCACGAGCCAGTGGCTGTCGCGGCCGGGGCCGCGCTGCTCGACACTCCAATTCGCTGGCGGTGTCGGGGTGTTCTTTGACGCGGGATAGCTGTGGGGCGCGGGCTGGACCTGGGGGACCGGCTGGGGCAGAGCGGCTTGCACCGGGGCGGCTGCGGCGATCACGGCGAAGGCGACCAGGCGGATCGCTACAGAATTGGCTCGACTGGCGGCATACATCGCGCACCTCGCGGCGGCATTCTTGCGCCCCTTCTTGGCTCAAGTAAGCAGCGCGGGGATCGGCGTCAATTGGCCTGGGCAACGTCCATCAGGTTGCCCTCATTGCGGCTGGATCAAGGCCGCGGCGCCGGGGGCCAAATGCGCTCGGCTGCGGCGCGCTCGGCTGTGGCGCGGAGGCCGGCGACAATCTCCTCCGCTTGGCGGACAATCTCTGCTGAGGGCTGGCGGCGCTGTAGATCGGCCAACAAGGCCAGCGCGTCCAGGCGCCGGCCGGCGGCGAGGTGGCCGTAGACGGCGGCGCTGACCCAGGCGGGCTGGCGGGCAACATCCACGCCCAGGCGTTGGGCCAGGGCCATGGCGCCTTGGGCATCGCCGGCGGCGTGGGCTAGGGCGTACAGGTCCAGGGCGTTTTTGCCGGTGAGGCGCGCGGTTGGCAGGCGGCGGGCGATGGGCCAGGCCCTTGAAAAATGGCGGCATTCCATGCCCCAGGCCAGGGCGGCGAGGCGGGCAGGCGCGGCCTTTTTGTCCGAGGCGGCGACCGCGGCGACAAAGGGCTCGGCGGCGGGGCAGTCTTTGGCGGCCAGGGCGGCGTCTAGGCCATTGACCCAAGTTTTGGGGTCGGCGGGGTCCAGGGCCAGGGCGGCGCGGGCGTGGGGCAGGGCTCGGCGCGGCTGGCCCTGCACGGTCAGCTCGTGGGCGAGGTTCAGGCGCATCCGCAAAGAGCGCGGCTCCAGGCGCACGCCGCGTTCAAACACCGCCAGCGAACTCGTCCAATCCTGAGCAACGGCATGGGTTTGCGCCACCGCAGGCAGCAGGAGTGCCACGGCCAATAGCGTCCGCGGCAGCGCCGGCCATGGCCCCATGGCGGCGGCGACTGCGATGGCCAACAGGAGCGAGGGCAGGGTGATCAGCCGGTCGGCAAACAGCACCGTGCCGGGGGTCAGCAGGTGCGACACCGGCAGCCACGCCCCCAACACGCCCAGGGTCAGCAGCCAACCGCCGTGGGGCAGCGGCACGGGCGGCGAATTGTCCTGGGATGGCGCGGCGATCGGCCGCCAGTTGCGCAGCCAATTCCGGGTGACCCAGCCCACCCCAGCGACCAAGGCGACCAAGCCGAGTATCGACAGGAGCGTGGGGAATTGCGGTGTTGGCCAGGCGTCAAAGGTGTAGTCGGGGGCCAAGTGGGCGGGAAACACCAGGTGGATCAAGGCCCGGCCGCTCAGATCTAGCCCGCCCAGCAGGCGCGTGGGCCAGGCGACAAACGCCAGCGGGTTATCGTGGCGCGGTACCTGGACGCGGAGCAGCGCGCCCACCGCCCACACGCGCCAAGCCAGCCAGGTCGCCAGTGCTGCGCCGAGGGGCAGCCAAGTCCAGCGGAGCCGCGCCCAGGTGTGGCGGTCGGCCAGTGCCCACAGCGCCCACCAAATCAGCCCCGCCACTGCGCTTTCTTTGCTCAGGAGGGCCGCCAAGCCCGCCAGAAACAGACCTGTTGCGTGGACCCACGGGCGGCGCGGAGTACCGGCGAGGCTCATCAGCTGGTGCGTTCCCGCGACCAGGAACAGGGCGGCGAGCAGTTCTGGGCGGTAGGCGATGGCCATCACCGCTTCTGTGTGGACTGGATGCACGGCAAAAAGCCCGGCGCTGAGCCCGGCGGTCGCCATGCTGCGGCCTTCTTGCCAGCCCCTCGCCTTGCCCCAGCGCAGCACTAGCGCGGCGGTTAGGGCAGAAACACCTAGCAGAAGAAGCAGTTGGGTCAGGTGGCGCCCCAGCGGCGAGTCCAGCCCAAGGGCGATCTCCAAGGCAAAACTGCCCGTGGCCAAGGGGCGCACCGCAAAGACGTAGGCGTAGTCGTCGCCGCCAAAATAGCGGGCCTTGGCCAACGCGGCGAATTCCAACGGCCAACGCACCTGGGGATGGCCGACCACCGCGGCAAAGTCGTCGTGGACGTAGCCGGCCCGCAGCGCTGAAGGGGCGTAGGCGGCGGCGACCAAGCCGATGATCAGCAGGCCCCACAGAATTCCGCGCCATCGCTGACTCAAGTGGGGCATGACAGCGCGAATTCCTTGGGCAAATACGGGTGGAAGGGGCGGTCGCCGATGGCCCGGCGGACGTCAGCGAGCTTTGCGTCGCAGGGCCATGTTGGCGAGAAAACCGCAGCCGACGAGCACGGTCAGGGCGCTGGAGCCGCCGTAGGAGAACAGCGGCAGGGTGATGCCGACGACGGGCAGCAGGCCGATCACCATGCCGGCGTTGATGAAGAATTGCCAGAAGATCAGCGCGGCAATGCCCACAGCCATCAGTGCGTCAAAGCGCTCTTCTGCGCGGCCGGCGAGGTACAAGGCCCAGCTGCACAGGCCGCCGTAAAGGGCAAAAAGGCCAAAGCTGCCCAACAGGCCAAAGCGCGCGGCAAACGGGGCGAGGGCAAAATCAGTATGCATAAAGGGCAGGTGACGCAGGACCGACTGGCGGGCCTCTTCATCGGTGCGCCCGAACAATTGCCCTGAACCGACGGCCCATAGCGCTTGCTCGGCCTGGGTGCGCTGACTCTGCGGCTTGGGCCGCTCGTCCTCTTCAACCATCGACTGATACCAGGCCTCCGCGCGGCCTTTTTGGTAGTCGTGGATGAGGCCCGTCTCCCAAGCCAGGCTGACGCCCAGCAGCACCGTCACCGCCGCCATGGCCAGCGATCGGCTCTTGACGCCCTCATACAGGATCATCGAACCGCCGATCAGCGCCACCACCAGCGAGGTGCCCAGATCCGGCTCGCGGTTGATGAGCACAAACGGCACGCCGATGATCAGCGCCGGCCGCCACAGCTGCAGCAGGCCCCAGGGCTGGGTGGCGCGGCGCTTGTCAAACCAGTCTGCGACGGCAAGGATCACGGCTAACTTTGTAAATTCGCTGGGTTGTAGTGTCGCTGGGCCGATCTCAATCCAGCGCTTGGAGTAGTTGATCTCGCGGCCGATCAGCAGCACCAGCACCAGCAGGACCACCAGGGCGACATAGCCCGTCGTCGAGAGCCGGCGCACATAGACCGGGTCAAAAGCCGCGGCCAACCCAGCGGAAATGAGGCCAATGACGAACCAAATGGTCTGGGTGCGGTGATAAGTGGTGCCCATGAGGCTGTCCGTGAACACCAAGTTGTCGACGGCAAGCACGCAAATGCCGATCAAGCACAAAAGGCCTGCCAAGGTCCAGGGTTGGCGAAGGCGGTGCAGGGTGCTCATGGCGCCACCTCCGCCGGGTCTTCGCCGCGCTCGGGTCCTTCCGGTTCTGGCAGCGTGGGCTGGTGTTCGGGCTCCTGAGGCGATCCGTCGTCGACAGCCGCGGGATCCTCTGCCGTTGGGGCGGCTTTCTTGCGCTCGCGCGGCGGCGGCTCGTCCTTTTCTGGGGGCGCCGGGTGCTTGGCAAACCACGCGTCGACGATCTGCCGGGCAATGGGTGCAGCGTTGTGACCGCCGGAACCGCCGTGTTCCACTAGCACCACCACGACGATCTGCGGATCGTTCCACGGCGCCCAGCCGGCAAACCACGCGTGATCGTTTTGCAGCCACGCGGTCAGGCGGGCCAGCTGCGCCGGGTCGTCCTTCATGCGCTCGGCCAGTTCTTTGCGCAGCCGCTGGGGCGCTTGGGCCGTGCCGGTCTTGCCCGCCATCGATACGGAATTGGGCCGGGCGGTAAACGCGGTGCCGCCTTGTTCATTGACCACGGCGCGCAGGGCGGCGCGAACGATGCGCATGGTCGACGCCTTGACCTCCCAGCGCCGCGAGGGCAGGCGGTTGGGCGCCACCAGCCGGCCTTGGGCGTCCTCTAGCCCCGCCACCACGGTCAGGCTCGGTAGCTCACCGCCATTGGCCAAAGCCGCGTAAACTCTGGCCAATTGCAGGGGCGAGGACATCACGTCCTTCTGGCCCACCGCGGTAGACAGGGCAAAGCCCGGGTAGTAGCCGCCCGGCACATGGGTGCGATACCACTCGCGCGACGGGACACGGCCCGTTGATTCGCGAAGTTCCACGCCGGTCGGTTCGCCAAAGCCCAGCTTGCGCGACCACTGGTCTAGTCGCTCAATGCCTAACTGCTCGCCCACCTTGTAGAAGTACACGTCGCAGCTGCCCACCAGGGCGTCGTGGACATCGACCTCGCCGTGGCCGCGGCGGTTGTGGCAGTGGAAGCGCCGGCCGCCAAAATCGTAATGGCCGCCGCAGGTATACTCGGTCTTGGCGGTCACTAGGCCGTCCTCTAGCGCGGCGATCGCCGGGACGACTTTGTAGGTCGAGGCGGGCGGGTACCCGTGCAGGGCCTTGTTGAGCAGCGGCGCATAGGCGGCAATCTCTGCCAAGGGGCGCGACTGCGGGGCGCGTTTGCCAGAAAGGGCGTTGGGATCAAAGCTGGGCTTGGCGTACATCGCCAGGATATATCCAGTGTTGGGGTCGATCACCACCGCCGCGCCGGAGTACACATCCTTCATCGCCTGCTTGACCGCGCGCTGCAGATCCATGTGCAGGGTCAGGCGCACGTTGGCCCCCGGGGTCACCGCCCTGGGCTTGATCGCCGCGATCAACTCCTCCAGATCCTTGGCCGCTTCTTCACCGCCGGAGCGCTTGACCAGCACCTGCTCGCCGTCTAGGCCGCTCAGTTGCGGTTCCAGGGCCATCTCAATGCCCGCGCGGCCCACCCGGTCGTTGAGGCCGTGGCGCGGCGTGCCAAAGGGCAGCAGCGGCTCGATATCGCGCGGTGTCACGTAGCCGATGTGGCCCAGCACATGGCTTGCGAGGAAGCGATAGGGGTATTCGCGTTGGATTTCAGCGACGACACGCGTCTCCGCCAGGCGGTGCTGGTTGGCGCGCAACACCGCCACTTCGTCGTTGAAGGTGCGGCGGCACAGCGAGCACTGCAGGATGTGGTGGTCGTTGTGGACCGCCGTGCCGTCATAAGGGCAGGTGGGGCCTTGGTGAAAGTCGCGTTCGCACGCCGGGCAATGCCAACCTTGGCCCACCGCCATGAGCCGGCGCTGATCAAACGGGCAGGTGCGCTTCTGCGGGACCGCCTCAAAATGCCGACCGCAGGCGGAGCAATAGCCGTGGGGCTGTTCGGCCACCAGCTCCAGGGGCGTTGAATCATAAGGGCAATGGGTCGACACCAGGTCGCGGCGCACCGTGAGCGGCCGGCGTTTGCGCGGATCGACCGGGCGGTTGAGCTCGGCCACGAGGTCGGCATATTCCCCGTCGGTCATATACAGCAGCTCGCGCAGGGTCTGGGCCAGCGGCAGCACCCGCTCCGGCTTGACGCGGTTGGTCATCACCTCTAGCGAATGGCTCTCAATATTGCGCGCCAGCACCGTGCCATCCGCGGCTTTGACGAGCCCGCGCGGCGCCTGGGCCCTGACCCGCGACACCCGCTCGATCACCGCATACTTCTGGTAGCGATCGCCCCGCACCATCTGCACCAGCGCCAGCCGCGCCGTCAGCGCCAGCACCGCGATGGCCACAAGGGTCCAAGCGACCCGCACGTGACTGCGAAAGCGCTGG
>JBIKTV010000365.1:0-5894 GCA_044347905.1 Myxococcota bacterium | reverse complement strand
GTTCCGGCGAATTGCGCTTGCGTGCGAGGATCAAGCTGAGCCAGCCCGCCGTGGTGAGCCGAATCGAACTGCGCGGCACCTGGGCCAATCTGCCGGCGACGCAGTGGTGGAGCCAGGGGTTTCAGTCGTGGTCGCAGTGCGGTGCCCTGGCGCTTGCCGGCCAACCGGCTGAGGCTGATGTGCAAAAAGCTCTTGAGAAGCGCGGTGATCTGGAAGTCGTCCGCGGCGGCCAAGAGCTAAGCTGGTTTGGCACGGTGGTCGGCGGGGCGGCATCGTCGCCTGGGGCCGTGGCCATGGCCCTGACGGCCGAGCGCTGGCGGCCTTGGGCCCAAGTGTGGCGGGAAGGCGCAGACGTGCAGATGCGGCTCGTAAGCGGCGGTACGGGCGAGCAAGTCGCTTACCAGGCGGGCGAAAGCGCAGAGGGCGAGCTCTTTTGGCTCGAGGCTGGGGCGGATCCCGCGGGCTCGCTCAAGCGCTTTGGCCAGGCCCTGCCCAAGCGCAAGGCGCCGCCAGAAATCGGCTGGAATTCCTGGTATGAGCTGTGGGACAAGGTCGACGCCAGTGCTTTTGCCGCCAACACCGCCCAGGCCAAGGCGTTGTTGGGCCCTGCGGCGATCCAGCTCAAGAAGCCGCTGCGGGTGGTGCTGGACGACGGCTGGCAAAAAGCCTGGGGCGATTGGCAGGTGAACAGCAAATTCCCTATGGGTTTAAAGGCAATGGCCCAGGACGCAAAGGCTCAGGGCGCCGAAATGGGCTTGTGGCTGGCGCCGCTGCTGGTCGACGCGGACCTGCCGCTGGTCAAGGATCACCCCGATTGGCTGGTCGGCGGGGCGAGCTACTCGCACTTGGTCCACGGCGAGATGCGCGTGCTGGACATCACCCACCCCCAGGCCAAAGCCCACTTGCAGCAGCAGCTAAAGGCGTTGGTGGACTCGGGAATTTCGCTATTGAAAATTGATTTTCTCTTTGCCGGTACTTGGGAGGGCAAACGCCAACAGAACGTGACGGGGATGCAGGCTTATGCCCTGGCCTTGGAGGCCATTCGCCAAGCGGTGGGCGAGGAGACGCTGCTGCTGGCGGTGGGTGCGCCGCCGCTGCCGACGATCGGCCGGGTCGACGCCTGGCGCTTTGGCCCGGACATCGCCGTCGAGCCGTTTGGCGCCGTGTGGCACTTTCTGCCGGGCGAGCTGCGCACCCTGGCGCTGCGCTGGCCCTACTGCCATGCGGTGCAGTGCGACGCCGATCCGGCGCTGTTGCGCGATTTGGCCCCTGGCGAGCTCGATTTTGGCGCTTGGACAGTGGCGGCAGCGGGCGGCGGTTGGTGGCTGTCCGACGACCTGCGGACTCTGGATCCCGCGCGCAAAAGCCTTGGCGCAACGCAGGACTGGCTAAAAGCTGCCACCGCCGATGAGCCCGCCGTCCCAGAGCCGCTGTGGCTGGCCGACCCGCCGACCCGTCTAGTCAGCGCGCTCTTTGACCACCTGGAACAGCAGAGCCGCCACGCCCTGCCGCCGCGTTGGCGCTTGAGCGATGGGCGGATTCTGCGCTTCAATGCTGGGGATTCGCCTCTCCAGGTCGATGGCGTCGCCCTTCCAGGCCGCTCAGCCGCGGTGGCGGGGCCATAGAGCGCTCTGGCGGCTACAGGTCTAGGCTCTGCGCCGGGCGCTTGGGGGCCTCGCTCTCTTCCGGCGGAGCCGCCAGCTTGACCGTTATCGGCGCCGGGCCTTGGGGGCCAACCACGCTCAACACCATGGTCTCACCCGGCTTTTTGCGCTGCCGGAGGTACAGCACGTCGTAGCGATCCTGCAGCGCCTCGCCGTCCACCGCCGTCAGCGTCGCCCCTTGGGCCAGCCCAGCCGCAGCCGCCGGCCCCTGCGGATCGACGTGCAGCACCTCGACGGCGCCAGCAGCATCGCGCACGCGAATCCCCAACCAGGAAGCGGCCTTGTCCAGGGTGCGCAGCGGCAGCCACCACAGGACATCGGCGGGATACAGAGGCAGCGGCGGGGCGCGGTAGGCCATGTGGCGGTCCGCGGTGTCGTCGGCGCTGCCGGAAATTTCCTCTGTGCCAATGATGAGATAGGGCAGAGCCATCCGCCGCATGAGCTTCTTGGGCACGCCAAAACCGTAGCGCACGTGCCAGCCCCCGGCGATCACCAGGGCGACCTTGCCCTTGCCCTGCGGACTCGCGAGGTACTGGGCCAGGCGCTGGGCCATGTGCTCTTCCCACAACATCTGGATTCGCCACATCTTCTCAAAGCGCGCCTCGTCGGCCGCGTGGGCGCCAAACACCGCCTTGAGCTGTTCGAGCTGCCACGGATCGTCCGGACCGCGCTCAGGCAAATCGCGGCGCAGCGGCTCCGGCACCCCCGCCCAGCCGTGATTCCGCACAGCTTTTTGCAGTTCATCGGATGGGTTGAGCGCCAAGACATCTAACTTGTGGCGCTGAGCGCGCTCGAGCACGGGGCGGTAAAGGGCAAAATCGCCGCCCCACCCTTCCGCCCAGCGCAGTTGGCGAAGGAATTGCAGTTCGCTGAGCTCGCCGCGGCTCCAGCGGTCCAGCACCGGCTGCTGGGGCGTGCGAAACATCTCCAGGGCGATCACGACATTGCGGCCGTGCTGTGCCACCAGCAGCTCTACCAGCTCGGCTTGGGCGCGGTGAGCCTCAGCGTTGTCATGGGTTTCGCCCACATACACCACCCGCGCTCCGGAGATCACACCGGCCAGCTGGGTCGGCTGCAGCGGCAGGCCGGTGGGCACGTGGATCAGCGTCTCCACCTGGGGCGCTTGGGCCATGGGATACGGCAAACCGTCATCGCTTTTGCGGTCTTGGGCCACACCGATCGGTCGCGGCTGGCCGTGCGGGTGGCCGGCAGAATGGCGCAGCGGTGTCGAGCAGCTGGCGAGAAAAAGCAGAGCGATCCAAAGGATTCCGGGCTCAAGGGCACGGCGCAGGGGATTCACAGGCACCTCCAGGGCCACAGGATGCCGCAGCAGCGACGAAGAGACCTCAGAGGCCGATCCTCACCCGACCCGCAATTCTGCGCAAGACAAGCGCCGCTGGCCTGGGTACACTTGGAGGTTTGGAACGCACGGACCGCTGGCCGCGGCAAAGGCAAGCCAATGAAAGCAAAGATCTTCCTGACCAGCATGGCGCTTTGCGCGATCACCTCCCAGGCCTGGGCCGCTCCTCGCTGGGTGCGGATCGCCGTGCCGCCCAGCAACGCTGCCAGTTCCATGGTGGTTTCGTGGAATACCGACGCCTCTCCCGGCGACAACACCATCGAGTACGGCACCTCGCCCAGCAGCTTGACGAGCAAGGCCACCGGCAGTTCGTTTGCGGCCAAGGGCAAGCTCGGCGTGGTCCACGAAGCCACCGCCACCGGTCTCAAGGCCAACACCACCTACCACTACCGGGTCGGCGGCAGCGGCGATTGGAGCGCGGTCCACACGTTCAAGACCGGCCCCGACGCCTGCACGCCGTTCAAGTTCATCGCCGCGGGTGACCACCGCTCAGATGACAGCGCGGGGCCCAATCCCAAGTGGAAAAGCATCCTTGGCGAGATGGTGGCGACCGGCGCGGCCTTTATTGTGGAAACGGGCGACCTGGTGCGCGACGGGGCGGACCTGCAGCAGTGGTGGAACCACATGGAAATGGGGGCGATCCACATGGGCGAGATCGCCCTGATGCCCAGCTTTGGCAACCACGACTCCGACGACGTGCAGGGAGCGTCCGCAGCGTTTAACCAGCTGTTTGCCTTGCCCAATAACGAGGCCACCGGTACGGAAGACTTCTACGCCTTTAGCTACGGCAATGCGGTGATTGTGGCGCTGTCGACCGCCACGTATGACGATGCGGAGGGGTTTGCCAAGCAGGCCAAGTGGTTAGATGAAACGTTGGCAAAGCACGCGGACAAGACCTGGAAGTTCGTGTTCTACCATCACCCCAGCTACACCAGCAGCATCGACCTGAAAATCATCGACTTGAACCACCCGGCCGATGAAAAAAAGCAGAACAGCCACTTTCTGCCGATTTTTGACAAGCACCATGTCGACGTGGTGTTTGCCGGCCACAACCACTTCTATGAGCGCTTTGCGCCGATGAAAGGCGGGGCGGTGGTCGCGAGCCCCAAGGACGGCACGATCTATGTGACGACAGGCGGCGCTGGGGCCTTCACGTATGACGAAATTGACGTGCTGGGCTTTAAGATCGAGCCGATGAAGGTGATTTGCGGCGCGGGCATCCTGGGCATGAGCGGCAAGGCCAAGGGCAGCCAGACCTGCTCTGGCAAACACCACTTTATGGAGATCAGCATCGACAAGAACGTGCTGACCGCCAAGGTGATTTCTACCAGTGAGCAGAACCTGTCCAAAGGCGCGCAGAACGTGGGGGTGATCGACACGTTCAAGATCGAGAAGCCTGCCCCGGCCCCGGGCGCTTGCTCGACCACGCCTGGCGGTACCGACGCCGGGTCGACGGATGGCGGAAGTGCCGATGCGGGCAGTTCGGACACAGGCAATTCGGACGCGATCGGCGCGGATTCAACTGGTTTGGACGGCGGTTCAAGCGACAGCGCCGCTGTGGACACGGCCGCCGTGGACACCGCAAGCTCGACCGACACGGCCAGCGCCACCGACACCGCAAGCGCCGGATCCGATGCAGACGCCGCAGGTTCCGACGCCGACGCCCTGGAAGCCCCCGATGAGGCCGCGGCCGGCACGGACGTTGTGACGCCAAAGGCCGAGACGGCCTCGGGCAATGGCACAGGCGGCGGCGTGACGGCCCCCGACACCCTGGGCGGTGAGGTCAGCGTGGCGCCCAAGGCGACCAAAGAGAGCGGCTGCTCGTCCGCCCCGGTGGCCGGCGGCAGCGCGTGGGGCTTGGCGTTGGTGGCGGCGGCGTGGTGGCGCAGCCGTCGGCGTTCATGACCGCGGAGGAATACACAAAACCAAAAGCTAGCTTATCGGGCATTTTGCAGGCCAACTGGCAGGCGGCACCCGGCTGGCGCTTGCTGACCCTGCGCGCGGAAGCGAGCCAGGCCAGGCTGGTGTTCGCCGATTCGCGGGGCCGGCAATTGGAATTCCGCGTGAGCGACCCCGGGGCCAGCTCGCGGCGCGGTCCCTTTGACTGGCCGGGGCTGTCGATCGCCTATCTGCCTGGCGATGTTGCCTTTTCTGAGCTGGAGCCTGTGGGAATGGCCTTGCGCGAGCGGCTGCGCGGCGTGCCCGTGGGCGATCTGCTGGGCCAACTGCAAACGAGCGCGGCGCGGCCCAAGCTGCCGCTGGTGTGGCCGTGGACGGCGGTGGGTGCGGAGGCCATGGCCCTGCTGGAGGCCCTTGACCCGCGGGTTGTCGCCGGGCTGGCCCGCGCGGACTGGCCGGAAGACCTGGCAATGGCCGCGCAAGCTCGCGGTTTTCAGATGGAGACTCAGCGGGATCGCTCAAGCGCCCCTGAGCCGCCGCCGCTGGAGCTGCCGCAGGCGGTCCCGGGTACCCAGGCCCAAGCGGGCGACCAGGCCCAGCCCCAGCCCCATGCCTCCCTGGGCGAAGACTGGGCGGCAAAGGCGCGGCAAAAGCTGGTGGGCCATAGCGAATTGTCGCTGCGCCTGGGCGATCTCCTGGGCCAGGATCAGCTGCCGCCGTGGCGCTGTGCCCTGCCCTGGACCCGCCTGGAGCTCGCCCAAGGCGGCACGGTGGGGCCCTGCTGCGTGGAGTACCAGGCCCTGCGCAGTCCGGCCGACGCGGAGCCGCAAGAGCTGTGGAATGGCGCGGCCATGCAGGGCTTTCGCCAGGCGATGGCCCAGGTGGGCCGCTCTGGCGGGCTGCCGCGGACCTGCCTTGCGACGTGCCCGGTTTGGCAAGGCCGCACCGAACCGCCGGCGGATGTGCGCTTG
>JBIKTV010000363.1:0-5898 GCA_044347905.1 Myxococcota bacterium | reverse complement strand
CCGATGCAACCCAGCGCCAGGCCAAGCAAAAGCCGCTGCGGCCAGCGCGTGGCAGCCATTTCGCTCAAGCGCGTCAGGCCGACGACCTGCAGCACCGCGACCAGCAGCGCGGCGTTGAGGATGAGCGTGGGGATAGGGAAGTCGTGGTTGCCCAATTAGGCCTCCCGCCTCGGGGCGTCTGCGGTGGGACGGTCAGGCTCATTGCCTTCAAAATCAAGCGTATATGGAGGGTTCTGCCCGAGCTGCGCGCTGAGTTCGTTGACCTGGCGCTTCAGGCGGATCATGTCCAGCTCTCTGCCCACCGCGGCACGGTTGAAGCGGCGCAACTCTTCATTGGTCGCACGCAATTCGGCTTCGCTTTCTTGCAGCTTGTTCTGGGCGGCGAGCTGGTCGCTTATGTCGGCGATGTAAGTCTCTCTGCCGTGGGCATTGAGGCGGTTGACGGAGACCAGGGTGTCAAACAACTCTCCGGTTCTTCGGCGAAATTTTGCAGTGCGCGAAAGGCGCCCTGGAGTGGCATCAATGGCTGAGATCAGCGCCGCGCGATTTGCCGGCACCGCCCACAGGTCCAGCTCAAGCGCCGTGCGGCCGATCAGTTCTTCGCGGCTGTAGCCGCTGAGACTACAGAACTTGTCATTGACTTCTGTGAATTTATTGGTGTCTCTCATAGTTACGCCGATCGCAAAAGGCGCCTGCTGAAACGCCGCGAGGAACTTATCGCGCTCGGCATTGGCCGCCTCCACAAGCAGCTGATTCATCATCAACACCAGCGTCGCCACCAGCGCCAAAGCCGACGCCAAGTAGATGACCATAAAGGCGGCTTGCGCGCCGCTGGGGCTCAGCAGGTCGGTGTACCCCGCGGGTTCTGTAAGCGCCTCGCCCACGCGGACGAGGTTGATCAGGGCATTGAAGCCCATGATTCCGGCCAGTAGGTTTGAGCGGCGCAGCACCGGACGCACGTCGCGGTGGGTGACCACGGCGATGCACTGCAGCCAAATGAGCGCGGCGATCCCGGAGCTGAAGGCGATGCGCACCCGCAAGTTCGGATCGACAAAGGTGAAGTAGATGGACTCTGCGGCGATCAGTCCAACAATCAGCGTATGCTGTCGCGGCCATTTGGGCCGGCCCAATCCAAGCAGGCCATTGGTAAACGCGCGCAGACCATGGCCAATGAGCAGCATTCCAAGGGTGAGCACGACATTGCCGGCGACGATCGACAGCCAGTCCGAAGCCAGGCCCCGCAGGGAAACCAGAGCCAAGCCGACGGTCTGCAGGGCAAAGTAACCGCCCCACAATTCGAGCCCTTGAAAAACCTTGCGGTTCTGCCGCCACATCTGCCAGCCGAGCAAGGAGATAGCCGCGCTGACGACCAGGTTCAGGAACAGGATGGTGCGAATGTCTAGCTCAAACATCGCTGCCTGCCTCCACCGCCGCTGCTGCAGAGGTGATCAGCGCCGATCTAAAGGAAGGGCCACGGGACCCTGCGGATCATCCTCAAACTGTTGAGCAATCGCCACGAGATCGTCAAAGGATTCGAGAAAGGCCTCCGTCACGTCCGGGTCAAAGTGTTCGCCGCGGCCGGAGCTAATGATCTCATGGGCTTGATCAAAACTCATCGGCTCTTTGTAGATTCGCCGCGAGATCAGCGCATCAAACACATCGGCGATGGCCATCAGCCGGGCCGACAGCGGAATGTCCTCGCCCGCCAGGCCATCCGGGTAGCCGCTGCCGTCCCACTTCTCATGGTGCCAGCGGGCAATCTCCTTGGCGACAGAAAGAAACGCAAGCGGTTCGCGGACATCGCGCTCGGCCTGCTCAATTGCTGCGCTGCCCAAGGCGGCGTGGGTGCGCATCACTGCCATCTCTGCCGCGTCCAGGCGGCCCGGCTTGAGCAGAATGCTGTCGGGAATGCCGACCTTGCCGATGTCGTGCAGCGGGGCCGAGCGCGCGAGCAGGTCGACGTAGGCGGGATTCAGAGCTTCGGCAAAGCGCGGTGAGCGACCCAACTGCAGGGCGAGGCGGTGGACATAGCCCTGGGTGCGCAAAATGTGGTTGCCCGTCTCCGGATCGCGGATTTCTGCCAGGTGGGCCAGGGCGCGGATGCTCGCGAGCTGGGTGAGGTCGTTTTCGCGCATGCGCCGCGCTACCTCGAGCTCTAACGCGGCTTTTTGCTGGGCCATCCACACGCGGGCGCGGCGGAGCTCCAGCTGATTGCGCACGCGCACGAGCAGCACCGACGGCTTGACCGGCTTGGTCAGGTAGTCGGCGGCGCCGTGGTCCAGGCCAAACTCCTCGGCCTCCGCTTCGGCCATCGCCGTAACAAAAATCACTGGAATCTCAGCGGTGATGGACTCGGCGCGCAGGGCTGCCAGCACGGCATAGCCGTCCAGGTCCGGCATCATGATGTCCAGGACGATGAGGTCAGGCAATTGCTCGCGGGCCAAGCGCAGCCCTGTTTCGCCCGTGATGGCGGCGATAACCCGATAGCGGGACTGGAGCAACTGGCTCAAAACCGCCAAGTTCTCTGGGGCGTCGTCGACAACGAGGATGGTAGGGCGCGGATCCGTGGTCATGGCAATCGACCTCTGACGGGGGCACTATCGCCGCCGCCATGCGTAAAGACGTTCCGCGGTTGTCCGTGGTCCATGGGCGACCCCAGCACAGTGGTGCAGGGCGCCAGCACACGAAGCCGCGTCAGGTGGCCCCTGACCTGCTGGCCGTGAAGCTATGCCCAGTCATGCGGTGCGTCAACTTGGCTAAAGAAGAGCATATTGATAATCAAGTCGCTTGAAAATCATACAAAAACAAAGCAAAAATAAGGCCTTGACGCGCAGCGGGCTGCAGGCGTATTGTCATGCTGCTGACCCCCCGTCCCAATTTTGCGGACTAGGTTTTAGGCGCTATGTTGCTCCGCACTCCCGCCGCTTCGTCCCGCTCCGTACAGCAAATGTACCTGATTTTGCTGTTGGTTTGGGTGGGGCTCGTGGCTGCATCGCTGGCCTTCAACGTCAGCCGCTCGCTGAGAGAGGCCGAGAACTCTGCTCTGGAGGCGTCTCGCGTAACCATTGAAAATGATATAGCATTTCGCAAGTGGGCTGCCCACCACGGCGGCGTTTATGCTCCTGTCACAGAATTGACACAGCCCAACCCCTTCCTGCACGTCCAAGACCGCGATATCACTACCCCGGCTGGCAAGCGCCTGACGCTTCTGAACCCGGCGTACATGCTGCGGCAGCTGCAGCAGAGCTTTCGCCCCACAGACAAGTTGCACAGTCGCATCGCCAGTTTGCGGCCGCTCAACCCCGCCAACGCCGCCGATCCCTGGGAAGCCAAAGCATTGGCCGCCTTTGAGCTGGGCCAGCGCGAGTACCAAAGCGAGAGCGACGTCCACGGCGAGCCACACGTGCGGGTGATGCAGCCGTTTGTCGTCGAGCAGAACTGCCTGAAGTGCCACGCCGACCAGGGCTACAAGCTGGGCGATATCCGCGGCGGCATCAGTACTTCGGTCAACTGGGGGCCGTATCAGCAGCTGCACAACCAGCGCCGCGCGGATCTGCTGGCTTCCCACGCGCTGCTGGGCTGTGTCGGCCTGCTGCTGTTGGCCCTGGGGTACAGCCGCTCTGTGCGCTCTGGGCGAGACCGCGACCGCATGCAAGCCGAGGTTGAGGGGGTGCGCCAGACGCTGCAGGCCACCTTGGACGCCATCCCCGATCTGCTGTTTGAGGTCGATGAGGCGGGGCGCATTCACCGCTACCACACCCATCAGCTCGACTTGCTGGCCATGCCGCCGGAGCGCTTTCTGGGCAAGGTCTTTGACGAATTGATGCCCGCGGAAGTGTCTGAGACGATTCGCGCCGCCATGGCCGAAGCGCTGAAGGGCGGGGTATCCCTGGGGCGCGAGTACCGGCTCGATTTGCCCAGCGGCCCTACGGTTTTTGAGCTGTCCGTGGCACTCAAGCCCGGCGATTCAGGCGCGCTGCCGCGGTACATTCTGCTCGCCCGCGATATCACTGAGCGCCAGAGGGCCAAGGACAGCCTGGTGCAGCTGAACGCGGTGCTAGAGGCGCGCATCGCCGAACGGACGGCGGAATTGAACGAGGCCAAGGGCGCCGCCGAACAGGCCAACCTGGCCAAAAGCGCCTTCTTGGCCAACATGAGCCACGAAATCCGCACGCCGCTGAGCGCAATCACCGGGCTGGCCCACCTGATGCGCCGCGCCGGGGTCAATCAAGCCCAGGGCGAATACCTGACGCGGATCGACGCCTCTGGCCGCCACCTGCTGGAGATTATCAACGCCGTGCTGGACCTCTCCAAGATCGAAGCTGGCAAGTTTGCTTTAGATGTCCACGATATCAACGTTGCGGCGATCATTGCCAATGTCGTGTCGATGATGCACGAGGCGGCGACGGCCAAGGGGTTGCGCCTGGTGATGGACGTGCAGCCGTTGCCCCGCGGGCTGGTGGGCGACTCCACCCGGCTCCAGCAGGCGCTGCTCAACTACGCCAGCAATGCCGTCAAGTTCACGGAATGCGGCGAGGTCACCCTGCGCTGCCGCCTGCTAGAAGACGGCCAAGACAGCGCGATGGTGCGCTTTGAGGTCCAGGACACGGGTATGGGCGTCGACCAGAGCCAAATCGGCAGCCTTTTTGGCGCTTTTGAGCAGGCCGCTCCGTCCATCTCGCGCAAATACGGCGGCACCGGCTTGGGCCTGGCGATTACCAAGATGCTCGCCGGCTTGATGGGGGGCGAGGTCGGGGCCACCAGCGCAGTGGGCCAGGGCAGCACGTTTTGGTTTACGGCGCGGCTGCAGAAGGGCGAAACGCTGGAAGACCAGGGCCCCGATCACCCCGCGCAGGCCGACGCAGAGGCGCAACTGGCCAGCGAATTTGCCGGTTGCCGCATCCTTTTGGCGGACGATGACCCGATCAACCGCGAGATTACCTCGATGCTGCTCGCCGCTCCAGGGTGCTCTGTGGATGGGGCGGTGGACGGCGTTGAAGCGGTGGCCAAAGCTGAGCGGGGCCGCTACGACCTGATCCTGATGGATATGCAGATGCCTCGCCTGGACGGCTTGGAGGCGACGCGGCAGATCCGCGCCCTGGCCCACGGGCGAGACGCGCCGATTCTGGCGATGACCGCGAATGCCTTTGCCGAAGACCGCGCGCGCTGCCTGGAGGCCGGGATGGACGACTTTATCAGCAAACCCGTGAACCCGGAGCTGCTGTTTGCCACGGTGGTCAAGTGGTTGCGGCGAAGTCAGCGCCGTGGCTGAGTTTTTTTCAGTGGCGGACCGCACGAGGCGTGCGCTGGCGGCGTCGCTGGCCGGGGCCTTGGTGCTGCTGCCCGCGGGGTGTGGCCGCGAAGAGCCGGAGCAACCTCTGCGCTACGCCACGGCGCCCGCCCATCAGACGCTGCCCACCTACCTGTTCGCCGTCCACCCCCTGCACAATCCGCAAAAGCTGGCGGCCACTTACCAGCCGTTGGTGGACCTGCTCAACCGCCGGCTCAAGGGCGCGCGGGTCGAGCTTTTGGCGGCGCGCGACTATTCCACCTACAACGCCCGCCTGAGGGCCCGCGGTCCGGCGCTGCTTTTGCCCAATCCGTGGCAGACCTTAGAGGCCATCAAGGTGGGCTACAGGGTGATCGCCATGGCCGGCGACGCCAAGGACTTCCGCGGCCTGTTGCTGGCCCGTCGCGACACGCCGATCCGTGAAGTGGCTGATCTCAAGGGTAAAGTCGTGAGCTATCCGGCGCAGACCGCCCTGGCCGCCTGCATCATGCCGCAGTTTTTTCTGCACCAGCGCGGCCTTGACGTGAACCGCGACATCACCAACGCCTATGTGGGGTCGCAGGAGTCGTCAATTCTCCAGGCTTATCTAGGCAAAGCCGCGGTCGCAG
>JBIKTV010000362.1:0-5937 GCA_044347905.1 Myxococcota bacterium | reverse complement strand
AAGAGGGCATCTTTACCCGCCCGGTGGTGACGCTGATGCTGGTTGGCGGGCTGTGGTCGACGCTGATCAACTTGGGGATGTTCCAGTGGGCGCTCAGCAACGGCCATGGGCTGCAACACGCGATGACAATGACGTTTCTCTCTCTGGTGTTGGTGCAATTCTTCAAGGCTTACTCGTTCCGTTCCGACCGCCTGTCTACCTTTAACCGGCCGTTTGCCAACCGCTGGCTCAACATCGCCGTCGCCTGGGAGCTGGGGCTGATGATGGCCCTGCTCCACGTCCCTGCGCTGCAAAAGGTTTTTGGCCTGACTGACCTGACGCCGCTGGAATGGACGGTGACGGTGACGCTGGCCGCCTCCGTGATTGGCGTGCTTGAAATCGCCAAGGCCATGGCGCGCAAAGGCTGGTTTGGCATCCTGGACCACACCAGCGACCATCGGCGCCCGCAAAATCCAGACGCGGCTAAAGCCTGACGCTTGCTGCGAATCCGACCTAACTACTTGAACTAAATACAGTTGCCCGGGCGCTGCCGCTGCGCTATGGTGGGCCACCGCTGTGAATTGCCCGAGCTCCACCCGAGGCGCAAAGTCCAGCCGTGCGAGGCGCAATGGCCCTGATTCTACACCGATCGCCGCGCACAGAAGAGCTGCTGCACGCCCTCTTGAGCCAGTTGCGCCAGAGCTGGCCCAGCGATGTCCTTGAATCTGTGCCGATCATGGTCGGGAGCCGCGGCATGGAGCGCTGGTTGCGCCACCGCCTGGCGGAAGGGCTGGGGGTCGCCGCGGGTCTGGATTTTCCCTTTCCGCGCCAGGCTTTAGAGGGCGGAATCTCCTGGCTGCTCGGCGAAAATTGCCAGGCCCGCACCGCCTTTTGGCAGACGGCCCTGGCGGCGGACCCGTGGCAGGCGGATGCCCTGGCGCTGCGGCTGATTCCCCTCTTGCGCCAGCGAGCGGCCGATGAGCGCTTTGCCGCCGTGGCGCGCTATCTGGGCTACGCAGCCACGCCAGACCTAGAACAGTCGCCCATTACGGCTCGCGAATTTCAGTTTTCCCGCCAACTGGCCGACACCTTGGACCGCCTGCTGCACGAACGCCCAGGCGATCTGGCGAACTGGCCCCAAGAGGCGCCGGCCGATCACGCCTGGATCGCTGATTTGTTGGCTGAATTGCGCCGCACCATCGCCGTGCAGGATCCCGCGGCGCGCCTGACCCGCCTGGCCCAACAGCCGCCGCCCCCGGGCGAACTGCGGGTGCTGCACGTCTTTGGCATGTCGACCCTGGGGCTGGGTGAGCTGTTGCGCATCGAACAGTTGGCCAGGCATTTGCACATCCACTTGTACCTGCTGACCCCAGCGGCGGTGTGGTGGCAAGACGTGCGAGCGCCGCGACACGCCCGCCGGGCCCTGCAACAAGCCGGCAATCCAGAGCAATTGGCGGAAACTCTGCAGGATCTGGCGACGCAGAACCCGCTGCTCGCCGGGCTGGGGCAGCCCAGTCAGTTTCTCCAGGCCAAGCTGGAGCAAATGCCGTATGAAGACCGGGAGGTCGCGGCGCTTCCCCTGCCGGCCACGCCGCCGACCCTGCTCCAGGCTCTGCAGCAGTGGGTGATTGCCGCAGAGCCACCGCGCCAGGCTGGGCAGCTGCCGCCGTGGCTGGCCGATCAGAGTCTACAGTTTCACAGCAATTACGGGCCTCTGCGCCAGGTGGAGGTGCTGCGCGACCGCCTGCTGGACCTGCTGCAACGCCACCCGGAGTGGACCCCGCGCGATATTTTGGTGATGACCCCCGATGTGGCGACTTTTGCCCCGCTGGTGGCCGCGGTGTTTGGCCGATCGGAGCCCAGGCTGCCGGTTGAAATCGCAGACATGGGGCTGAGTTCCGTCAATCCCCTGGCTGAGGCGCTGCTGAGCCTGCTGAACCTGGCGTCAGAGCGGGTGACGGCCTCGCAGCTGATCGACCTCCTGCAGTTGGCGCCGGTGCGCCAGCGTTTTGGCTTTGAGCTTGAGGATCTGCCGATTCTGCGCGAGATGGCCCAGGCCGCGGCGATGAGCTGGGGCTTTGACGCTGCGGATCGCGCCCGCCACCACCAGCCGGAGACCGACCAGAATACCGTGCGATTCGCCTTGGAGCGCCTGGCTTTGGGCGCCCTGCTGCCGGAGGATGGCGCGGCGCTGGTTGAGGGGCCGCCGATGGCGCTGCAGCCGTGCCCGGTGGGCGGTCAGGAGCGCGTGGCCCTGCTGGGGCGGTGGATGGCGCTGCTGGCTGCGCTGCACTTTCACAGCGATCGCCTGCGCGAGCCAAGGCCGGTGGCGCAGTGGCGCGACGATATCCTGCATGCGCTTGCGGAATTGACCGAAACGACCGCCAAGACCGGCTTCTTGCAGGCCCAACTGGTCCAGGAACTCGAGCAATTGGCGCCTCAGGACGCCCCTTGCCCGCTGCCGCTGGAGCGCAGTGCCCTGGTGCGCTGGCTCAATGGCCGCTTTGACCAGCCGCAGCACGGCGATAGGCCGATCGGCGGGGCGATTCAGGTCTGCGCCCTTGAGCCGATGCGCTCTGTGCCCTTTGAAGTCGTGGCGCTGCTGGGGATGGACGACGGGGCGTTTCCGCGCTCCAGCACGCCGCCCAGCTGGGATCCCTTTGCCGCGCCCAGGCCTGGCGAGCGCGATCGCCGCGCCACGGACCGCCATCTGCTGCTAGAGGCGCTGCTGTGCGCCCGCGAAGCGCTGCTGGTGCTTTGGTCGGGGCGCAGCGTGACGAGCGGCAAGGCCCTGCCCGCTGCGGTGCCGATCGAGGAACTGCTGGGGGTCGTGGCGCACCAAACCGGAGAGACGCGCGACAAATTGGTGGTCGATCAACCGCTGCAACCTTGGAGCCCTCAAGCTTTTATCAATGGACCTAACTGCTCATTTTCTTCCGACATGGCCCACGCCGCCCGCGACCTGGGCGAAATCCGCAGCGGTGAGAAGGAGCCGCGGCTCCTGGCCTGGTCGCGGCAGCTGCGCGAGCCCTTGCCGGCGGAAGAGGAGCCCCTGCGCCACCTTGCGGCTGATGCCCTGGCGTCCGGGCTGATCAACCCCAGCCAACTGCTGCTGCGCCAACGGCTGGGTCTGATGACCGCCAGCGAAGCCAAGCCCCTGCCCGACCGCGAACCGCTCGAGCTCGAGGCGCTGGACACCTGGGGGGTGCGTCAGCGCCTGGTCGACACCCTGGCGCATGAGCTGGCGCCCCTGGAACAGCTGCGCGATCACCCCGAGCCCTGGCTGCAAGAGGCGCTGAAAGCCGCGGCGGGCCGGGGGGAATTGCCGCTGCAAGCCGGCGGCATGCGGCTCTTGCGCGGCCAGTGGGAGCTGGCGCTCAACGCCCTGGAGCACGCCCGCGCGGTCCCCGGTCCTTTGGCGACCGCGGGCCCCTGGTCGATGGCGATGGGCGAGCTCAGCGTGCACGGCCAAGCGCCCAAGGCCCTGGAGACACCGGCTGGGCTGGTGCTGCAGTGGCTGGTGGCCAGCGCAAATCCCAACGGCCGGGCGCAGTTGACGGCGTGGGTACAGCTGCTGCTCGCCGCGTCGACCGGTGCACCGGTGGCTGCCGCTCATGTGGCCAGCGCCGGGGCAAAGAGCCTGTGGCTGGTGGCGCCGCAGCAGCAGCAAGCCCTGGCGATGCTTAATGATTTGACTGAAGTGTGGCGCCAGGGACGCCGCCAGCCGCTGGCGCTATTTGCCAAAGTCAGCCCGCTACTCGCAGAATTCATCGCCGCTGGGGCCACCCAAGCCGCTGATCTGACGAGCAAAGACCGCGGCAAGCTCGAAGAGGCCTGGTCGGGCGGCTACAACCTCCCCGGCGACCAGGCCAATGCCGAAGTGGCCCAGCTCTACCGCGGCACCGAGCTAGACGAACTGCTGAATGACCCTGGGGATTTTGCCCTTTGGGCCCTGGCAAGGCGGGTGTGGCTGCCGCTGGTGAAAGCGCGCCAAGAGGTCAGCGCCGCAGAAACGCCGGGCCTAGTCGCCGCACCTGCCGCTGGCGCACAGGAGTCCCCATGACCGCCGTCAGCGCCCCCTGGTCCGGCAGCGAAGCCCTGCCCCCAGGATCATGCCTGCTGCTAGAAGCCAGCGCCGGAACTGGAAAAACCTGGCAGATCGCCCACCTAGTGGCCCGTCTGGTCGCTCAAGAAGGTCTGGGCATTGAGCGCATGTTGCTCATCACCTTTACCAAAGCGGCGACGGCCGAGCTGCGCGATCGGGTGAGGCGGCGGCTTCTGCAGCTGCAGTTGGCCCTGCTGGACCAGCTGCCCGCCAGCGACATCGACCCGCTGCTGGCCGAGCTCCTGGCCCACCCGGATCGGCCGGTGCTCCTTGGCCGGGTGACCGCAGCGCTGACGGGCTTTGACCAGGCGCCCATCTCGACGATCCATGGATTCTGCCAGCGGATGTTGACCCAGCTGGCCTTTGAGTCGGGGCAGTCGCCAGGGCTTGAGGTGATGACGGACGCCGCGGCGGTGCTGGCCGAGCTGGTGGACGACGAGCTGGCCAACCTGTTCGCCTCCACCAACGAACTGGGCGTCGACATTGCCAAATCCTTGGGCTGGAGCCGCGCCGGCCTGCGGGCTCTGGCCGCGCCGATGTCCGCCGCCGTGGCGCCAATTGTGCTGCCGCCGTCTACCTTTGCCCGCGGACTTTTGCCGGGCGCGGCGATCACCCAGGTGGTCCAGCAGTGGCTTGAGATCGCGGCGCAAACGCGGCAGTGGCTGGCCGATCCCCAGCAGGGAGGCGCGGCGGTCGCGGCCTTGGAGGCTGAGCTGGCGATTCCGTCCGGCACCAAGGGCGCGGGCGCGCGGCGTTTCAAAGGTACCTACGGGAAAATTCTGTTCAGCAAGGGCTTTCCCGCCCTCATCGCCGCCCTGAACGCCGGCATGCCGCTGAGCGAATGGAAGGCGCTGGAGCCCTGGGATCTGGCCAAGGCCCAAACCAACTGGATCGCTGGAGATTTTGCCAGTTTTGAAGGCAGCGCCGTGTTTGCGCGCTTGGCCCAAATGGCCGCGGCGCTGAGCGAGCTGTATCCCCTTGCCCGCAGCGAGTTTGCCCAGCGCGCCCGCGCGACTTTGGATGCGGAGCTGGAGCGGCGCGGGGTGCTGTCCTATGAGGCGATGCTGTGGCGCTTGGCCGAGCGCATTGAGCTGGAGGGCCCCCAGGGGCCGCTGGCCCGGGCTGTGCGCGAGCGCTTTGACGTGGCGCTGATCGACGAGTTCCAGGACACCGATGCCGCGCAGTGGGCCGTTCTGAGCGGCGCTTTTGCCCATGCAGAGCGGCGCCTGCTGCTCATCGGCGACCCCAAGCAGGCCATCTACGCCTTTCGCGGCGCGGACGTCCACGTGTACCTGCAGGCCGCGGAGGGCCACCGCAGCCGCTTGCCCCAGCGCGCCACCATGACCACCAATTGGCGCTCTGACCCCGCGCTTGTGCAGGCGATGAACCACCTGTGGGCCGATAGCTCGCGGGCTTTTGGCGCCGTGCCGTTTGACTACATCGCCGTGCAGGCCCGCCCCAACGCCCTGGCGCAAGCGATTGTGGGAGGGGGACCCACGGGCAAACCCAGATGCCCGCTAGAGATTCGCTGGCTTGACGCCGGGGCGAGCGGCGATGGCTCAGTGGGGCCGCTGACCAACAAAGCCAACGCCAACAAACTGGTCTACCAGGCCCTCCTGCGCGAGATCACCGCGCTGCTGCAGCCCAGCGCGCGGCTTTTGGCGAATTCCGGGCCCGCGGAAGGCCGGCCGGTGCGCCCCCAGGATCTGGCCATTCTGGTGCGCACCAATGCCCAGGCTGAGACCATTCAACAGATGCTCATATCCACTGGAATCGCCGCCGTGACGTGCAGCGATGAGTCGGTGATGCTGAGTCAGGCCGCTGAGTGGCTGCTGAGCTGGCTCGATGCCCTG
>JBIKTV010000072.1:0-17890 GCA_044347905.1 Myxococcota bacterium | reverse complement strand
ACGCGCAACCCGCACGACCGCGCGCGCTCTTCGGGCGGTTCATCGGGCGGGGCCTCGGCGCTGGTGGCGGCCGGCGTAGTGCCGATCGCCCATGCCGGCGACGGCGGCGGCTCGATCCGCATCCCGGCGGCCTTCTGCGGCCTGGTGGGGCTCAAGGCCAGCCGCGGCCGGCTGGCACCCATGGCCAGCGCCAGCCGCATGCCGGTCAAGATCGCGACCTACGGCGTGGTGACGCGCACGGTTCGCGACACCGCGGCCTTCTACGCCGCCGTCGACGCACAGCGTCCGCCGGGCATGGCCGCTATCGGCCACGTGCAAGGTCCCGGTCGCCAGCCCTTGCGGGTCGGCCTTTTCATCGACCCGCCGCTGGGCACCGCGGTGGACCCCGAAGTCCGCGCCGCCACCCTGGGCGCCGCCGCCGCTTTGGAGGCCGCCGGCCACCGGGTGCTGCCCGTGGCGGCGCCCTATGACCGCCAGCTCGCGGACGATTTTCTAGTCTACTGGGGCTTTATGGCCATGGCGGTCGAGCTCAGCGTCAAGCTCCAGCTGGGCGGCGACGTAGCCGACCTGCAGCCGTGGACGCGGGCCTTGGCGGCGCGGGCGCGCCAGCACTGGTGGGCCCATCCGGGCGCCATTCTCCGCCTTGGGCGCTACCGCCACCGCTATGCAGAGGCCTTTGCCAGCTGCGACGTCATGCTGTCGCCCACCACCGCCGGCCCCGCGCCGCGGCTGGGCGAGCTGCGCCCCGACCTCGACCACGACAGCCTGCGCGGCCGCCTGCTGGAGCTGCTGCCCTACACGCCGGCGCAAAACGCCTCGGGCGGCCCGGCGATTTCCGTGCCCTTTGGCGCCACCCGCGCTGGCCTGCCGATTGGCGTGCAGCTGGCGGCGCCGTTTGGCCAAGAGCGCCTCCTGCTGGAACTGGCTTATGTGCTGGAGGCTCAGGGAAAGTAGGGCAGCGGTTCGACCTGGCGGTGTAATTGGTGGCGCGGTAAGTTGGCGTGATCCATGGGGCACCCCCACTGCCCGCACGGCGGCCCAGGCTTCGTCTACGGCAACTTCTCCAGCCGCAGCCACTGAAAGCTCTCGCCCTGGGTCAGGTGGCTGTACACGCCAAATTCGCGAATGTGCTTGCCGCTGCGGCCATTGGGGTGCTGCTTGGCCCACACGTTGACCCCGGTCAGGGCGTTGACCAGGCGGTAGTTTCCCGCGTCCTGCAGGCAGATTTTGGCCGCGAGGTCCGGCGTCACCGCGTACGTCGCCTCCACGTCGCTCACCCACAGGCGAAAGAAGGTGAACAGGGTGTTGCTGCAGTCGGGCATGTATTTGACCATGGCGAACAGCTGGTCTTTGACGGTGCCCTTGTCCGTGCGCGGAAAGAAGAATTGCCCGCGGCGCAGCGCTACATTCTGCGGTGCCAGGCGCGCCTGGTGCAGCTGGCGGTACAGGGTGGTCAGCTTGTCTCCCTCCGGCTCCCAATTGGCCTCGCTGGGGAAGCGCCCGCGCAGATAGTCGCTTTTGCGAAAGCCCAGATCCCAGCGCTCGCCCCACTCTTGACCGGTCAGCAGCATCAGCGTGCCGCGCGAGGCCGCCGCGATGGCGTAGAAGGTCGCGCCGCGCCACAGGTCAAAGCCGGTGGTGTTCTTGAGCAGGCGGCCTTCGTCGTGATTCTCTAGGTTCAGCAGCACAAAGCTCAGGTCTTTCAAGAAGTTTTTGCGGTTGTTGAACAGCATGCTCTCGATGTAGCTCGCGTCGCGCTTGCCGTTGACGATGTCGTGGTGGTAGCCCTCGGTCAGGACGTCAAACACCCGGTTGAGCTGCTCGATGTCGTGGAAGCTCTCCGACAAGAAAATCGGCACCGCCCCACCGCGTTTGGCCTGGTAAAACTTGACCTTGCGGAAGATGTAGCGCCACTCATTCTCCGTCAGGCCGTTGGCGTGGTCCAGGCGAAACGAGTCGACGCCCATCGCCGTGTAGTAGTTGATGACGCGGAACGCGAACTCGCGGGTGCGGAAGAACTCCCACTGTTTGGCGAGGTTGTACTCGTTGTTGTAGAGGAACTTCACGTCCTTCCAGTTGTTGGTGTAGTTGTCCCCCAGCTTGGTCGAAGGCGATTTGGCGTCGCCGCCCAGGTAGAAGCCCGGCAGCTGCCACTCCAGGCTCGCCGGGTTGGCGCAGCTCATCTTGGCGCGCTCCCAGTCAAAGCCCTCGCGCCACATCAGCCAACGCCGCACCGTCTCTTGGGTTTTGGGCGCGCTGCCGCAGAGCTTCTTGACCTCGGCCAGGCCGCTCGCCGGCACCTCCGCCGGGGTGTCCACAATCTCTGGCTTGAGCAGCGCCGGGTCGTAAGTGCCCTGAAAGTCCCAGAGATCCTTGCCAGAAGCCAGCATGTCGCGCATCGGCTTGGTGCCGGCGTAGTCGTAGTACAGGTACTCGTGGCCCAAGTGGTTGAACGCCAAGTCCAGCATGACCTTGACGCCCTTGGCGTGGGCCGAGGTGATGACCTTGCGCAGCTCCGGGTCGCCCCAGCAGGGCGCGGCGCTCCACTCGTCTTTGCCTTGGGCAATGCAGCGTTTCGCCAGGGTGCCGCGGGTGTGGTAGTAGTCGCGCACCGCGTAGGGCGATCCCAGGTCGTCGCAGGCGTCGGGCAGGTCGTACTGGAAGTTGTGTGGAAACAACGGCATCAGCCACACGGCGTTGGCCCCCACCACGTCTTTGACGTACTGCAGGGTGATGCCGGTGGTGCGGTTTGGCGCGGCTGAGGTCGCCAGGAGGTCGTCCAGCGTGCTCTTGGCAATGGACTTGAGCTCGCTCAAGCTGCTGCAACCGGGGCCGTAGTAGGTGAAATTGGCCTTGGGTTTGGCGGCACAGGCGCTGCCACCGCTGCTGGGCGAGCAGGCGTTGGCCGAGCGGACCTGCAGCTCGTACAGCACCAAGTCGCCCGCCGCGCCGTTGAGCGGTTCCACCTGGCCGTTGTACTTGGTCCACGGCTGCTTGTCGGTGTAATCGGAGCTGATCTCGCCGATTTCTGCGGTGTCGCTGCAGGCGCCCAGGGCCGCGGCGGAGGCGGCCAAGCAGAGCCAAAGGAGAGAGCGAACTGAGTGGCGGGGCAGGGTGAGGCGGGGCAGGGTGAGGCGGGGCTGCATGGACATGGCGCCTTGGCTGGACCGCGCAGAGGCGGTCGCGTCGCGGTCGCGCAGGATACTACAGTCGGCCCGGCCTTGGGGCGCGCAACTGTGCGGATGGCTTGGCTTGGCTCGCCTGGATCGTCACGGAAGTGTCTTGCAGGCAGCCGCGGTTGGCGCAGACGCCCGCTCTACACTTCAGCCTGCAGCTGATCGCAGATGGCTCTCAGGATCTGCAATCGCCCCAGGTACTTGTTCTCCGCCGCCACCAAGGTCCACGGGGCGATCTCGGTGCTCGTGCGATCGACCATGTCGCTGGCCGCTTGCACGTACGCCGGCCATTTGTCGCGGTTGCGCCAGTCCTCGGCGGTGATCTTGTAGCGCTTAAAGTCCAAGCGCTGCCTCTCTTCAAAGCGCCGCAGCTGCTCTTCTGGGCTGATATGCAAGAAGAATTTGCAGAGAATCGCCCCTGAGTTGGCCAGTTGCTCCTCAAAGTCGTTGATTTCGCCGTAGGCCCGCAACCAGTCGTCGGCGCTGCAATACCCTTCGACCCGCTCCACCAGCACCCGGCCGTACCAAGTGCGGTCAAACACGCTGACGCGGCCGTGCCCGGGCAGGCGCCGCCAGAACCGCCAGAGGTAGGGCTGCAGCTTCTCCTCTTCCGTGGGCGCGGCGATGGCGTGAACATCATAACTTCGCGGATCTAAAGCACTGGTCACCCGGCGAATCGCCCCGCCTTTGCCCGCAGCGTCCCAGCCCTCCAGCGCCAGAATCAGCGAGCGCTTCTTGAGTTCCGACTTGCGCATCAGCAGCGCGAGCCGGCCTTGCAGGTGTTCCAGCTCCTGCTCGTAGTCTTCCTTGGCGATGGTCCCGGAGAGGTCCAGGGAATCCAGGATGTTGCGCCGGTCGATGGACGGCACAGGCGCCGGAGCCAAGGCCGCGCTGATCCCGCCCGCCGGGCTGTCGAGCCGAGCGCGCAAGGCCGAAAGCAGGGTCTTGGCCACGGTGAGGTGGCGATACCGCGGATCCTCGCCCTCCACCACAATCCACGGCGCGTGGGCCAGATTGGTCTCGCGCAGGGCCCGCGCAGAAACATCGCGGAATTGTTCATAGCGCTTGAAGTTTTTCCACTCCTGCTTGGTCACGCGCCAGCGGGTCGCCGGGTCCTCTTCCAGCTTCTTGAAGCGGCGCTTCTGGGCCTTTTTAGACAGGTGGAACCAGAACTTGAGGATCAGCGCGCCTTCATCGGCCAGCATGCGCTCAAAGCGGTTGATGCCCTCAAGCGCCTGGTCAAACTCGCTCTCGCTCTCATCGCTCAGCACCCGTTGGACAATCGGCTGGGTGTACCAACTGCCAAAAAACACGCCCATTTTGCCCCTGGGCGGCAGGGAGCGCCAAAACCGGTACATGGGCGGCCGCTGGGCCTCTTCATCGCTTGGCGAGCCAAAGCCGTGAACTTCCAGGTGCCTAGGGTCCATCCACTCGCTCAAGGCGTGGACCGTCTCGCTCTTGCCCGCGCCGTCGACCCCGCCGATGATCAGAACCACCGGAAAACGCGCGCTATTTAGCAGGTCAAACTGGGCGTCGAGCAAAGCGGCGCGCACGGCGGGCAGTTCGGCGGCAAAACTCTCTTTGTCGATGCGGTGACCGAGCTCAGCAGTCTCAAACATCCGGCCTCCAGTGGGAAATTGTGCCCCCGCAGTCTGGCCCCCTACAGCCCGTGGAGCAAGTAGCGAAGCGCCGCGGCAGAGCGCTGTTGCCACGCCGGCTCGCTGTGCTGATGGCCGTGGCCCACCAGGCTCAGCAGGTTGTTCGGCACCCCCAACCACTGCTCCCAGGTCTGCCCCGCCGGCGGCTGCGGCGCCCATGCCAGGGCCTTGACCTGGGTCACCGCGGTGGTCGGCGGCAGGTTGGCCGGGGCGCTGGCCAGATTGGCGTCCGTGTCCCACTCCGGTCGATTGGCCCAACCCAAGGTAATTAAGGCATTACGCGTCCAATCGCTGTAGACCCAGGAGTCGCACTCGTAGCAGGCGTTGTCGTCAAAGTCGCGATCGCCGCTGTCCATGTAGATGCGCAGGCCGCCCTTGGGCACGCCGGTGCTGTTCAGGGCGATGATCTCGCGCATCGGCAGGCCGCTGCCGCTGGTGCCAACGCCGCTGGAGGCCCCTTCGCCGACCCACAACGCCCCAGAAAAGCTGGCGATGCGCCCAAACACCTGCCAGTAGTGCCAGCCGATCCACAGCGACGCGTTGCCGCCCAGGCTAGAGCCGCCCAGCGCGGTGTGGTCGCGGTCGGGCAGGGTGCGGAAGCTCTTGTCGATCAGGGGTTTGACGGTCTCCACCAGGAACTTTGCGTAATTGATCATCTTTGGCGGATACGCGGTGGCGCCGACCTGCAGCGTGCCCCAGGCGTACTCGCTCATGCGGTCGTCGGTGTCCACGCCCACCTGGATAAACGGCGCCACTGCGCCCTGGGCGATGAGCTGGTCGGCCGTCTGGTCGAGCTTCCAATCGCCAAACGGCGCCTTGGGATTGGCAAAGACGTTGAAGCCGTCGTGCCAATAGACCACGGGGAAGTGTTGATTAGGGCTGGAGAAATACGCGGCTGGCAGCTGCACATACAGGTCGCGGCTGTTGTTCAGCTGTGGGCTGTTGACGGCGGCCACGCGGCGCAAGCGGCTCTGCCCAAGCGGATAAATCGCCGAATTGGGCCCAAAGCCGCCAAAGCGAAAGTGCGGGTTGCTGGGATCCAGGGCCCAGTTGCCGTCGAGTTTAACTTTGTATTCGCGGATTTTGCTGTGGTCGATGGCCACCTGGCCGCTGTGCCAGCCCGGCGCCTTGGTCAGGGGCTGGAGCGCGTTCGCCTGGGTCCACTCGCCCCAATCGCCGACGACTTCAACAGACTTGGCCGTTGCCTGCTGGACCAGGAACAGACACGTGCCGGCCGCGCAAATCGGCATGTCGTACGCCTGCAGGAGGGCCTGAAGCTGAGTGGGGGCGTCAGCTTGCAGCGCCGCTTGGGCTTCGGCCAGGGTCCATGTCTGCTGAGACGGCTTGGAAGTATCTGGAGCGGAGGATGAATCGACACTATCGATGGAGGCGACGTCTGCTGAGGTGCTGTCTGCGACCTCGCCGCTGACTTCGGGGGGCGCCTGCACATCGGTCCCGGCGACTGCGGCGTCGAGGTCGGCCGCTTGGGCGTCCACCACGTCCGCTGCGGCGTCGGCGCCTAAGTCAGAAATTGCTTCCGGGCCAAGGTCTTGGGCCGCGTCGCCAGTGCTGCTCGCCGCGTCGCCAGTGCCGCTCGCCGCGTCTGCCAGGGTGTCGGCCAAGTTGGTCGGGGCGCCGCCTGACCCTTGGCTGGGCGCGGCGCAGGCTTGGAGCAGCCAAAACAGCAGGAGGTAGGCAGCCCCAAGGGACACCGCGGACCGGCGGACGCGCTCGCGCATGGGAACCTCTGCCGGCCCTGGAATGGCCGCGCGCGCGCCACTCTAGGATCCGGCTCTGTCGTTCGCAAGTCGATTCCGCGACAGCAATCCGCGTGGTAGCCTGAGCGCCGCGGCCGCGTTGCGCTGCGACCCCTTGGACCAGGACCGCGGCCGCTGCGCCGCCTTAGGATGGCGCCCATGCTTTGGAAAACCCCGCTGATCGCTGCTGTTTCGATGCTCAGCGGCCTGGCGATCGCCGCACTCCATGCCCCCGCCGCCGCTGCCGCGCCCCGCTCGGTCACATGTCTTCAGACGGTGACCATCGCCTATGACGACAGCCGCTATGCCCTCAGCGGAGAGGCTCCCAAGCCCGACGGCGCTTGCGAACTGGCGCTCCAGGCGACCCCCGCGTCCAACTACGGCGTGCAGGTGCTGAGCCTTTCTGCGAACCCCAAGGAGTTCAAGAAGATCAAGAAGATGAAGGCAGAGGCGCGCTTGCAGCTGCTGGCCAATCAGCTGGCCGGGGGCAACGCGGCTTCGCCCGTGCAGGAAGTTGAGCCGGTGGGCCAGTTTGGCGTCGGGTTTTCCGTGTCGCAGGGGCCGAGCGGCGGGCTCTCCGCCAAGTACATCGCGGTCACCGCGGTTGGGCAGGCGCTGCTCTACGTGGTCCTGGAGCACCGCGCGGACCGGGTTCCCGGGGCGGCTCCGCTGGATCGCGTGGCGGCGCGCAATGAATTGCTCAGCCTTCTCGCTGGGGTCCGAATCGATCCGCCGGTCAAGGGCAAGAAGTAGCTTGGGCCTTACTGCCCCACCAGATTGCGCCAGGTGAGCCTGAGGGCCGGACGGCCTTGGCTGTCGCGGGCAAGGGCTGAGTCCACGGCGATGGCTTGGCGAGGCTGGGCACTGGGCGCGGAGGTGGTCATGACCGCCACGCCAAACACCGCGCCTTGATCGACGGACGGCCAGCTGAGCGGCCCCGCCCCTAGGCCAAGGGCGGTCCACGACAGTGAAATCAGCGACCACTGCGGATCGGCGGTGTGGCTGAGCCCGTACCACACCGGCCCACCGTCTTGGCGGCCGTTGTTGACCCAGGCGGCCAGCTGTTGGTCACTGCCGTCGATGGGGCCGGCGAGCAGAACAACCCGAGAGAGCGGGGTTTTCTTGGCTACCCAGGCGGCCTGGCTCGCCCCTTCGCCGTGGCCCACCAGCCGGACCTTGCTCCAGGCCACCGCAGAACCGCTATAGAAACTGCCCCAATTCTGCCCCGGATGCTGCTTTTCTAGCGCTGCAAGGCCGGCCAGCAGGCGCGGCGCCCAGGCATCGGCCAAGCCCACCTGCAATTTGTCTGTGTGATCAAGGCCATCCCACAACTCGGCCCGGGCGGCGTCATAACAGGCGGAATTGGCGGCGCACAGCTGGGTCAGCGGCGCCGTGGGCCAGCCCGGCACGGCAACGGCGTGGTGATTGGACCGCGCCGCCTCGCGCAAAAACTCTTTGTACACAGCTGGATCTGCCGCGGCATCTGGCAGCAGCACCACCAGCTGGCCGCTCCACGGACCTTTGACCCGCACGGCCGCCTGGAACTGGCCGCTGGCCCCAGCCACTGCGCTCGACGCGGCAATGCTGAGGTCCGCGGGTTCCGGCAACCCCCCGGCATCGGCGGATCGGATGGGAATATCGCTGTAGTTCTGGGGTGTTCCTGACGTCGACGGCGTCGCGGTGTTGCTGCACGCCGCGGCAAACAGCAGCGCGGACGACAGGGCTAGACCAGTTCTCAAGGTCAATTGCATCGCGGGCCTCCTGCGTCGCAGCATCGCAAGAGGGGGCGGTCCGCGCAACCTGCCCTGAAAGGCCCAGGGCGACCTTTGAGCGCAAACCGTCGCCTACGTCAGGATCTTGGCTTTGACGTCGGCCAGGATCTCGCCCGCCGTGCGGAGGCCAGCGAGGCCTCCAACACCACCGACTGGCGCAGGACGCTAAATGTCAATGGATATTGCATGGGGGTTGACTCAGGCCCTGGTCGTCCGCAGCGTTTGCGCATAGCGCGCGAGTCGCCCGCCAGTGTATTCTGCGCGCCTGAGGTGACGATTGATGGGGCGAGGGCGCGACTCTAGCGATGGGCGACGCGGACTGCGCGGTTCAGCGCACGGGCTTGGCGCGCCTTTGGAATTGCCCAAGCGGCGCTGGCTATGGGCGCTGTTGGCGGCGTGGCTGCTGCTGTTGGCGGGCTGCCCAAGCCACCAAGCGATGACCGCGCCCGGGGGCGGCAAGAAGCTCAAGCTAGAAGAAGGCAGAGTGGGGGGGCGCCATTACCCGACGCCCTCGCCCAAGCCGATTCCGCCGCCCGACCCTGTGCCGCCACCTCCACCTCCGCCGCCACCTCCACCACCGCCGCCCGATTCGCCTCCGGGGGACGGCCCGGTCAAGTCGGGGGCGAGCAAAGGCGAAGGCGACGGCCAGGGCGGCGGCGAGCGCGAGCGCAAGAACGCAAAGAAGATCAAGGGCAACAAGGGTGAAGGCGGGCTCGGCCTCTCCGGCACGGGCCAGGGCGGCGGCGGTTCCGGCAGCGGCGGCATTGGGATTGGCGGGATCGGCACGATCGGTCGCGGCGCGGGCTCTGGCTCTGGCAGCGGCTACGGCAGCGGCGGCGGGCGGCTGAGCAACAAGCCCGCGCCCAAGCCCAGGCCGCAGGCGGTCGAGCGCTTTGCCACGATGCTCGCCCCGGATCAGGTGGCGGTGGCGGAGCTTTTTGCCCTGGAAGTGTCGCTGACAGAGAAGCTGCAGTCCGCCGATGTGCGCGTGCAGAGCGGCAAAGTCTCCTCGGAAGGCAAGCTGCAGATGCTGCTGGACCCGCCGGGGCCGCCGTGGACCCTGGATGTCGCGGTGCTGGCGCCCGGGTTTGAGGTCGTGGGCGGCAACCTGCAGAAGATCGAGCTGCCGGAGGCCGGCGATTCGACCCCGGCGCTGTTTCAGCTGCGGGCAAGACCAGGGGTGCAAGGGGCAAAACCTGAGGTCTTTGCCACTTTTTGGCACAAAGGCAAGTTCCTGGCGCGGGTGGTCAAGGCGATCGCGGTCGCCGATGCCCCAAGCGCCGCCGCGGCTGCAGCGCCTGCCCAAGAGGCGCCTGCTCCTATGCCCAAAGCGGCGCCAGGGCCCGCGGCGCCGTCCGCGCAGAGAGCGGCTGGTGGAGCAGATGCGCCGTCCGCGCAGAGAGCCCCGTCCGCCGCGCCGCAACGACAGATGGATGAAGCAGAAGCGCCCGCGAGCTTGCCCAGGCGGGCGGTGTCGGCGGCGGTGTCCGGTCCGGCTGCGGGGCTGCTGCCCGGCGAACCGGTGGCGGATCTGACCATTTGGCTGCTGGAAGGCGGCGACCCCAGCCGCCCGGATGAGGCGCAGATCCTGATTCAGTCTCCGCATTTGCAGCCGGTTTCCGGGACTTGGCGCGCCCCAGCGGACTTGGCTGCGCGGCTGGACGGTCGCTACAGCGAGTTTGCCCAGCGCGTGAGCCGCGGCGCTGCGGCCCTGGGGCTCGACGCCTCTGCGACCACGGCTGAGGCTGCCGGCCCAGAGCAGCATCGCCAGCACAACCTCAACGTTTTGCGCGAGTTCGGTCAGGGTCTGTACCAAGACGCTGCGCCGCCGCTGTTTCGCGACGCCCTGGCCGCGCTGCAGGGCAAGCTGGGCGGCGATCTGCGCGCCATCCAGGTCTACACCAACAATCCGCGCCTGCCCTGGGAGCTTTTGGTGCCGCCCGCCGCGCCGGGTCAGGAGCCGCAGTTCCTGGGGGTGCGCTATCGCCTGGCGCGCTGGCACGTGCCTTCGCAAATTACTGGAAAGGAAGGCATTTTGATGCGGCCCACCGCGCGGTTGGAGCTGCAGGGCGTCTATGTGGTGGCGCCCAGTTACCGCGGGCAAATGGTGCTGCCGGCCCAGCAAAAGGAGCTGGGTGCCATTCGCGAGCACGCCAGCGGGCTGTATCGGCCGGTGCCCGGGACGCTGGCGGCGGTCAAGACCCTGATGTCCGGCGAAAAGGCCAAGGGCCTGTCCGTGGTTCACTTTGCCGGCCACGGCGACGCCAGCGCCCAAGCGGCGGTGGGGCGTCCCGAGTTCAAGATCCGTCTGGAAGACGCGGAGTTGCCTCTGGCCGATTGGCGGCGGCTCGCCAGCCGTTGGGGCGGCGCTCACCCGCTCGTGTTCTTTAATGCCTGCGAAGTCGGCCGGGCCGAGCGCAGCGCCGGGCAGATCGATGGCTGGGGCCCTGCGGTGCTGGAGACGGGCGCCAGCGGCTACATCGGCGGCTTGTGGCCCCTGGGCGATACCGCGGCTTCTGAGGCCGCCCAGGCCTTCTACAAAGCGATTCTGTCGGGGGCCGGCATCTCCGTGGCTGAGGCGCTGCGCCAAGTGCGCGATCGCTTCTACCTGACCGGCGACCCGACCTATCTGGCCTACGTGTTCTACGGCGATGTCGGTCTGCAGGTCGCGGGTGGGCCGTCTGAGGCGATCGACCCGGGCCAGCGCCTCGCCCTGCCTCCGCCGCAAGTCAGCGGGCCGCTGTCAGCAGAGGTTGTGCGCCGGATTATGCGTCGCAATTTCAACGCATTGCGCTATTGTCTGGAGAGCCAGAGCACTGACCTGCCCGGCCTCAGCGGCGCCGCAGAGCTGCAGATCGTCATCGACCCGGAGGGCCAGGTCAGAGCGGTCGCCGTGCGCTCGTCCAATCTGGAGCGCCCCGGCATCGCCGCGTGTTGGGCGGCGCGGCTGCGGTCGATGCAGTTTCCGGCCGCGGGTCAAGGCGGAATCACCATGGTTCAACAGCGCTTTTTGGTGCGCGAGCCCTAGTACCCGCCCCCACGCCGCCGGGTCCGGTCCGCCGCTCTCTCGCCCCCCTCGCTTCCCGCGCGCGCCGCCGCTACGCTAAGGGCCATGAACCACGGGTTGCGCCGCCATCGCTGGCTCCTCTTGACCTGCACGGCGTCGCTGTTCGGCGCTGGGGCGGTCGGCTGTGCGGCCAAGGAGGCGGGAACTGCCTCGCCGTCTAGCGATCTCGCTGCCGACATCCCTGGCCCAGTGGACATCGCCGGCCCAGTGGACACCGCCGATGCCGCGAGCGACACGCCGCTGGAGGTCGACGCGCCGGGAGAGGACGCCCTGGACATCGCCGCGGATGCTACAGCAGACCAGGACAGCGCCCCTGAGACCTCGGCCGCCGACGACAGCGACAGCGGTGCGGACGCCCAGAGCGAAACGGCCGACGCGACGGACCTCGCAGACGCCGCGACCGCGCCGGTCCAACCTGCCGCCTCAGGCGGAGATTTCTTTGTCGACCTAGGCGGATCTAGCGATGACGGCACGGCAATCGCCGCGTGGGACCTGCCCGGCACCTTGGCCAAGCTCATCTACGGGCCCCAGGGCGGCTATCACGTTTGGGTCAGCATTTGCACCCCGGCGTCGCTTGGGGCCAAGGTACAGCTGAGGCTGGTTTTGACCGCAGCAGATGGCCAGCAGGTTCACCCTGGACCCACAGAAATCACCAGTAAAATGGCGGTCGTCCCCGGCAAGGACGGCCAGCTGTGCCGGGTCGCCGCGCCGGCGTTTGTGACCTGTGCCTGCGAGTTGGCGGGCAAAGCGGTGCGGGTTCGCGCTGAAGTTGCGGAAGCTGCGGCTGTTTCTCCCGGTCCCTCGCCGGCCCCGCTCTTGGCGGGCTGGGCCGAAAAGACCGTGGTGCTGACCCACGACCTGGGGCCGTGCTGGGCTGAGGGGCAGGCGCCCTGCGCTGCTCTCCGGGCAAAGAAATAGCTATTTCAACGGTCTAGCTCAGTAGAAGATCCTCGGCCGGATCCCCAGGGGCGCCTTGCCGCACTGCAACACCACGGTGTCGACGCCGCCGACAAACACCCCCGCGCCCTCCCAGGTCCGCTGGCACTTGGCCGCACTGCACTGGGTCGGCCCGGTCCAGCTGCCCTGGGCATCGTCGCTCAGCTCAATGGCGCAATTCGCCGTCCCCGCCACTGGTTGGCCGGTCGCGTCGACCTGATAGGCCGTGACGTCAATCGGCACTTTGCCCTGCGGCGAATAGCGGGCGCTCAGCTCAAACAACAGCGGTTCTTCGACCTGCAGCCCCGCCGGGCCCACGGCGGCGACCAGGACAGAAGCCTTGAGATCGCTGACAAAACCGCTGGGCCAGCTCACCTGGAGCTTCTGCGGCTGTTCGCCGGCGCGCAGGGCAAAATGCACTTCTGGCAGCGCCATGCTCTGCGACACCGCCTGCACCCCCATGGCGGCGTGCATCACCCGCTGGTTGGTCGTCAGCTGCAGCCTGGACCCCAGACCCCAGGGATCGGAGGCGCTGCCCTTGAGCCGTATGGTCAATTCGCTGCCGTTGTGCTTGAGATCGTTGCGCAATACCCGCGGCGCCACCGCTTGGCCGCCCAGCATCAGGTCGCGGTCGCCGTCGCCGTCCAGGTCGGCCAGCACCAAGCTGCGGCCCGCGTGGATCGCCGGCAGCCCCCAAGCCAGGCTAACATCTTGAAACTGTTGACCGCCGTTGTTGCGCCACACCAGCGGCCTCATGCCGCCCGCGTCGCCCAAGGTCCAGCTGCCGTACTCATAGCCGTTGGCTGTCGCCAGATCCAAGTGGCCGTCGTGGTCCAGATCGCTCCACTGCGAGGCCCACCCGACCATCGGCTGCTTGGTCGAAGAAAGCGGAGCCCACAGCCCTGCTTGCAGCCCCGCCAGCATCAGGCCGCCGCCGGGTTGGCTCAGAAAAAAGTAGTTGCTCACCTGGCCGTACAGCTTGGGATCGGTCGGCACAAACGGCGAGAAGCTGCCGCCCCACTTGAGGTAATTGCTCAGGGCGATTTCAGAAAAGTAGAAGTCCAGCACCCCATCGCCGTTGACATCCGCGGCGCTGCCGCCCATGGGGCTGCCCTTCTGCTTGCCGGGCGCGGTGAACAGCGGCGGCACGCTGACCAGCTTGTACCTGGGCCCCGGCGCCCCCAGCGGCTGCTGCTTCCACAGCCCCACGCCCACGGTGGGCGGGCACGACTCGGTCAGCATCACCACGTCGGGCAGGCCGTCGCCGTCAAAATCACTATGCATATTGGACCAGATCGTGCCGATGGTCTGGAGCCCCAAGGCCCCTGCCGCTTCCACGTAGCCGCCGTTGCCGCGCCACAGCCACGCCCGCAAGCCGTTGGTGCTGCCGTTGCAGTGGAACAGGCCGCCCAGCAGGTCTTGCGAGCCGTCGCCGTCCAAATCGGCTGGCAAAAGGTGCTGTAGCTTGGCGTTGCCGGGCTTGAACACCAGGCCCACCGCGGCGGCCTTGTCGACCCACGTGCCGTCGGCCTGGCGAACCATGCGCAGAAGCACCGTGCCGCCCGCCAAAATCTCTGGGATGCCGTCGCGGTTGGCGTCGCTCGCGGCAATTGTCGTGATGCGGTCCGGCGAAAGCGCGCTCCCCTGCCACAGGAGCACCGGGCTGTACTGCCAAGGAGCGCTCTGGACCAGCAACAGCAGCCGCCGGTCGCCGTCGATCCACACCTGGTCCAGGTCGCCGTCCGCGTCGACATCCAGGGCCATGCCGCTCGAGCCATCCGGCACCATCAGCGGCTTGCCCGGGTCGATCTTGAGGTCGCCCAGCGGCAGGCTGTCCGCGACATCGACAAAGCCGCCGGTGGCTTGGTTCATCGAATACGGCGTCCCAGGCGGGGCCAACTGCGCTTGCAGGTTAAAGAAGGGCGGGCAACCCTCACAGGCGACCTGCTTGGGCGACAGGCAGATCACCTTGCCGCCGCAGGACGGCGCCGGGCAGGTCTGGCCCAGCTGCAGCACGCCGCTGCCGTCGGGCATCGCCAGGGCGAAGTCTTCGTCGGTTTGGCCGTCGCAGTCGTTGTCTATGCCGTCGCACAGCTCCTCGGCGGCGACACACGGCAAGCCAGAGGTGTCGGAAGTGCCGTCATTCCCTGGTAAATTTGCCCCATCCGCGTCTGCTTGGCTATCGCCTGGGTCGGGCTCGGCAGCGTCGTTGGCCGCGTCCACAGCCGTGTCGGGCTCAAGCGCATCTGCGGTATCCGCTGGCCCCGGGGTGTCGGCCTTTTCGCCATCTGCGGCGTCAGTTGCGTCGGAGGTCGCAGTGTCCGTCCAGGCAGTATCAGTCCAGGCAGTATCAGTCCAGGCCGTGTCCGCGGAAGCCGCATCGGCCAAAGGCGCCGCATCGGCCGCTGAGCCGTCGCCTGGCAGCGCTGCACTGTCGGCAGAGTCAGCGACCGCGCTGTCTGAATCCCCTGGCGCAGCGCCGCTTTGGTCCAGGTCCTGCACCGGGGCATCGACCACAGCATCCGCTGGGCTTGGCGACGGATCCGCCGCGTCAGAGCAAGCTGTTAGAGCCGCAACCAGGGCGCACAGGAGCGAAAATGCTGCCGTCCGCCTGCCCATCGCCGCCCCTCTGACCGCTTGCGGTCTTGCCGCTTGAGCTTAGGCAACGGTCGGCGCCCCGTCAAATCGCGCCGTTGACCCGGCTCTGCCTGAGGTTTTGCCCAGTCGACTCGCCGCCGCTTGACCTACAGCATCGCCGCGACCACCCTGCGGCCGCTGCGCTCGCACCGCGCGGTTGGGAGAGACGCAATGCCTTGGATGTCCGTCGCCGCTCTGTTGGGGGCCCTGAGCGTGGTGTTGGGGGCTTTTGGAGCCCATGCCCTCAAAGACCGCCTGTCCGTTGCGGATCTGGCCATCTTTGAGACCGCGGTGCGCTACCAGTTCTACCACGCCTTGGCGATGCTCGCGGTGACGCCGCTGCAGCGCTGGGCGAGTCAGCAGGGCTACGGGGCGGCGGCGCGGCGCGCGGGGCACGCGGGGCTGGCGTGGCTGCTGGGCATCGCGGTGTTTTCTGGCAGCCTGTACCTGCTGGTCGCCACCGGGGTGCGCAAGTTTGGCATGATCACCCCGCTGGGCGGCACGGCGCTGATTGTCGGCTGGCTCTTGCTGGCCTCAGCTGCTTGGCGGGCGCGGTGAAAGCTGTTCAGCGTAGGGGTGTAACGCCTCAGAAAGTCACCGGATAAATCGCCCAGCGCGCCCCCAAGGTCGGCACGGCAGGGGGCAGGCCCAGGGCGCCGCCGGTCCACACGCTGTTGGCATTGCCCGCGGCGCTGACCGCGTCAAAGCTCACTGTCGCCAAGCCCTGGATCGACCAGCCGATACCGTTGCCCAGCAGGCGCACGTTGGCAAAGGCCGCGCTGCCGCCGCTGACCACCGCTGCCGCCCGCAGGTGGCCTTGGAGCAAGGTGTTGGCCACGCTTGCGCTGGACTGCACCAGGGTCAGCCCGTCTGCGGCCTGCTGCTTGGCGTTGGAGAAGGCGCCCATTTGCGTGCCCTGCAGGTAAGCGCCGTCGATGTCGAGCGCACTATCGCGGGCCAGCAAGGCGCTGGTGTGGGCGCCGCTGATTTGCAGGCCGCGGGCCTTGAGGCTGGCGCCATGGGCAAGGCAGATGCCGTAGCCGCCTTTATCTTCTGCGCTTTTGGCGATGGCGCTGCTGGCCAAGCCGTACAGCTCGCCCTGAGCGGCGTCTAGGCTGACCGCCGCGTAGCGCGTGCCGCTCAGGCCAACCCCGGCGGTGCGCAGCAGAGCGCCTTTGCCCGCATACAGACCGTAGCCCCCGGTGGCATCGGCGGCGGCGGCCACCTGCACCACGGCGACATTGCGGAGATCCAACAGACTTTGGCTCCCCGACACCAGCGCGGCGACCTGGGTGTGGTCGCGCAGCAAGCCGCTTTCCAGGCGAATCGCCGCGCCGCCGGAGACATCGATGGCCCGGCCGCCCTCGCTGCCCGCCGGCTGAGGCGCCGTGGCGTCGATCGTCAGGTGGCGCGCGCGGATTTGCGAGCCGCCGTACGCCGCCAAGCCCACCTCGCGGTTGCCGGACAGCCGCACGCGCAGCAGCTGGACCTGCGCCCCGGCGTCTGCGCTCAGGCCGCGGCCGTAATGCCCGGGGCCCACTTTGGGCGAAGTCGACTGGTCGGGCAGGGTGCCGCCGATAAACGCATCGCTCATCGACAATTCGCTGGCATGCACGGAGACGCCGACTTGCCGCGCCGCCGTGACGACCAGCCGCTGGACGGTGGCCTTGGCGCCGGCTTCAACCGCTAGACCGCGGCCCATTTCGCCGCTTTTGTTGGCGGCCTGGGTGTCGCTGATCCACGCATCGGCAAGCTCTAGCTGGCTGGCCGTTCCGCTGACCGCCAGGGCTAGTTCGCGGGCGCCCACCACGTGCAAACGCTGCAGCTTGAGGCTGGCGCCGCCGCTGACGGACGCGCCCCAGCCGCCCTTGTCGCTCGATTGGCTGGGCAGCATGGCGCTGATCACCGCGCCACCGCCGGGTCCGCCGACCGCGGCCGAGCTGCCCGCACCCTCAACCTGCAGGCCACAGACGCGGTTGCCGCTCAGGTGCAGTTTTTGGACCACAAGGGCCGCGCCGTCGCTGACCGAGACACCGGTGCCCGCGGAGCCGTCCTTCTGCCGCGGCAGGGTGTCGCGCACGCGCAAGAGCCCAGCGCTCAGGCTGCTGCCCGCGTCCGCCACCAACACGCCCTGGCTGCGGTTGCCGGAAGAAAACAGGCTCTGCAGCTGCACTTTGGCGCCTTCCACCACCTGCAGGCCGCTGCCCTGGCTGCCGTCCGAGCTCTGGGCCTGGGTCGCGTCGATCACCACTTCGCCGCCCGCGAGCGAGCTGCCCTGGCCGGCCACCACCGCGCCGGCTGTGCGGTTGGCGCTGAGGCGCAGCAGCTGTACCTGGGCGCTGCAGCCGCCGTCAATGACCAGGCCTTGGCCCGCCTTGCCGTCACTGGGGCGGGCGTAAGTGGTTGTCAGGACTGCGCCTTCTAGGGTCAGCTGGCTGCCGGCCCCAGAGCAAATGGCGCTGCGGGCCACGTTGCTGCTGGTCAGCAGGCCGCGGACGGTCAGCTTGCCGCCGCTCTGTACCCGCAAGCCCTCGCCGGTGGTGCCTGCGGAATTGGCCAAGGTGGCCGTGGCGATGACGTTGCCCAGCACCGCGCTGCTGCCGCTGCCGTGGACCAGCACCGCCTGGGTCTGGTTGCCGGTCAGCTGGCCGTGGAGCGCCACCGCGCTTGCGCCTCCGTTGCACAGAATGCCCTGGCCCCCGTCCAAATCCCCAGGGGCGGCCGCGGTTTTCTCGATCCAGAAGCGCTGGATCTGCAGGGAGGTGCCGCTGTCACTGGCCACTGCCGCGGCGCTGGCGTTGCCGCTCAGCCACAGGCCCTGGACGGCCAGCTGCGACGCCTCTGCCACGAGCAAGCCATGGCCCTGCAGAGCTTTTTCCGGCTGGGT
>JBIKTV010000361.1:0-5964 GCA_044347905.1 Myxococcota bacterium | reverse complement strand
CTCGGTCAACGATCAGCTGTCGGTGTTTGTCGATCCGGCCAAGCTCGGTGAGCTCAAGGACGTCAAGCACCTAGCGTTTGCGAATAACTACCTGTTCTATAGCCAGAAAGCCAACTGCCTGGGCACGGGTGCTTGCCAGTACGATATCCACCGCCGCGGGCCGCTGGGCGAAGCGAGCATTGAAGACGTGGTGCTGACGCGGATGGCGCCGGACAACGACCCCGACGTTGAAGAAAACGACACGGCTTATAACGGTTTTTTCCGGGTGAGCGACGACGCCTCGACGCTGCTGTTCCTGACCCCGACGATCCGCTCGCAGCGGGTCTGGGTGTGGCGCAACGGCAACCTCTCTCAATTGGACTACATTTGCCCGAACTGGGACGGCGTGAAGTGCGTGGGCACAGGCTCGCAGTACCACGACAATGACCCGGCGGCGCTGTCGATGGATGGCAAGCAGGCGGTGATGTTCTCCATCGTCTCGCGCTGGCTGCGGGCGCGGCACTACGAGGTCGGTACCGAAAATCCCACGACTTTTAGCAACATGGTCGAGGTGCCGGAGGGTCAGAATTACCTGCAGAACGCCTGTGCAGCCTTGAGTGGCGACCAGCACGTGGAAGTGAAGTTTGATCCGCAGTTTTCCGCAGACGGAAAGACCGTGTGGTTTGTCGGCTACTCCAAGTGCGGTGCGGCGACCGACAAGGCCTGGAGCGACGTGATGAGCCTGAATGTGGCGCGCATCGGCCAGCAGCTCGGCCCGGGCGACTGGGTGAACTGGACCAAGCATCCGCGGACCAACACCGCCAAGAACAAGGTGATTCAGGGCTTTGCCATCTCGCCCGAGCGCAAGGTGTTTGTGCTGTCGGCGACCGCGAGCATCTCTTCGCAGGGCGCGGTGCTGGCGGACGGCGATCAACGCCACCGCGCCGACACCGAGCTGTACACGATGCCGGTGGGCGGCAGCACAATGACGCCGATCACCAATGAGAACGCCTGGCACGCCGAGCTGCCGGCGACCGTGCTGCCGATTTCTGGGCCGTAGCTGGCGATCGCCCAGTGGCTCGCGCACGCAGTTCTTGGCGGATTTGCGAGCAACTCAGCGATGATAGGGCAGATTTTTCCAGCGGGTCAGCGCGCGATAGAGCTGTTCTAGCAGCACCACCTCGGCCAAATCGTGCGGCAAGGTCATCGCCGTCAGCGAGAGGCGGTGATCTGCCCTTTGGCGCACGCGGTCTTCCACGCCGTCAGGGCCGCCCAAGACGAACCAGAGGTCGCGGGTGCCGCCTTCAATGCGCTGCAGCAGCCAGGCGTAGAACTGATCGCTGTCGTAGCTGCGCCCGCCAATGTCGAGCAACACGGCGCAAGCGGTGGGAGGCAAGGCCTGCAAAAGCGCGTCGCATTCCTGGCGCCGGGCTTGCGCGTCCAGGCCTGAGCGGGTGCGCCGCGGCACTTTGCAGATCTGCCGATCGTAGGGCGTGATCCGGGCGATGCGCCCCGCAAGGTCGTCGACCCAGGCCACCGCACCGGGATGGGCGGCCTTGCCGGGGGCCAGAAGCACGATGCGCACGGCTTAGGTCTCGGCGCTGGCTTCGTCGCCTTCTTCAGCTTCTTCGTACTGCTCGAGGTTTTCTCCGTCGAGCGCGGCGCTGGCCCAAAGCTCATCGCCGTAGTCAAAGGACTGCTCGATCAGCTGGTCGGGGCTGACCTCAGAGACCCACTTGGGCTCGATCAGCTCCAGGCGCGGCGCGTCGGCAAACAGGCGCTGCAGCTGGTAGTAGTCGCGAACCGGCCGGTGGAAGATGTGCACCACGATGTCGCTGTAGTCGAGCAGCACCCAGCGGCCCCAGGTCCGGCCCTCAACGCCGATGGGCTTATCCTTGAATTCCTTGAGGAGATGCTCTTCCACGCTGTCCGACAAGGCGATGGCGTGGCGGTCCGAAGTCGCCGAGGCGATGACCATGTAGTCGGTATAGCCGACGATGTCCTTGACGCGCAGGGCCACGACGTCAAAACCCTTGCGGTCCCAGATGGCGTTGGCCGCCGCTTGGGCGAGTTGAGCGGACGGGTCGTCGTCGCGCACGGGGATACTCTTGGCAATCGAACTCACGAGCGCACCTGGCCTTGGCCGAACACGACAAAGCGTTCAACCGTCAATGCCTCTAGCCCCATAGGACCAAAAGCGTGGAGTTTGTTGGTAGAAATGCCGATTTCGGCGCCGAGGCCGAGGCATCCTCCGTCATTGAAGCGGGTAGAAGCGTTGACGAGCACGCAGGAGGCGTCGACACCGGTGACGAAATCGCGGGCCCGCTGCAGATCGCGGGTGACGATCACCTCTGTGTGGCGGCTGCCGTACTGGCGGATGTGATCTAGGGCGCCGGAGAGGCCGTCGACGACCCGGCACAGGCAGATGAGGTCCAGGAATTCGCAGCCGTAATCCGCCTGAACCGCCGGGACGACGCTGGGGCCAGCCAAGGCGATCGTCTGGGGGCAGCCGCGAACTTGAACCCCGGCGCTCTGAAGGGCAGCGACAAGGCGCGGCACAGCGGTGGCGGCGATCGCCGAGTCGATCAGCACGGCTTCCATGGCGTTGCACACGCCGGGCCGTTGGGCTTTGGCGTTGAGCACGATGGGCTCGGCCATGTCGAGGTCGGCACCGTCGTCCACGTAGACGTGGCAAATGCCTTGGTAATGCTGGATGACCGGCACCCGGGCGGCGCGGTTGACGGCGTCGATGAGCGCGGTACCGCCGCGGGGGATGACGAGGTCCAGACCGCCGACGCGGCCGACCAGGGCATCGACTAGGCCGCGATCGTACGTCGCGGGCACTTGCACGGCGTCTTGCGGCAGGCCAACGGCGACCAGGGCTTCGCGCACCAATTGCGCCAGGATATCATTGCTGTGCTGCGACTCGGAGCCACCGCGGAGGATCACCGCGTTGCCCGCTTTGACCGCCAGAGCCGCCGCTTCTACGGTGACGCCCGGCCGCGCTTCGTAGATCATGCCCATGAGCCCGATGGGAACGCGCTGGCGCCGCACTTCCAAGCCGTTGGGCCGCAGATCGCCGCGGGTGATTTGGCCAACGGGATCGGCCAACGCCGCGACTTCCAGCACAGATTTTGCCAGCGCCTCCACACGACCAGCGTCTAGGCGCAGCCGATCGACCAGCGCGGCCGTGCGGCCCGCCTCAACGGCAGCGGCGACGTCGCGGGCATTCGCCTGCAGCACAGCGGGCTGCTGTTGACGCAATTGATCAGCCAGAACGCGGAGAAAGCGGTCCTTCAGCCCAGACGACGCGGCGGCCAGGGCAGGCAGCGTGGCGCGGGCGGCGGCGATGAGGCGCTCCACTTCGCGGCTCAGGGCCGCTGCGGAGGGATCAAAGGCGTCAGGGGCGGTGGCCAGGGCGGCGCCGCTCGGGCGGAGGTCAGTCAAGGGCGCAATCCATGCAGACCGGCAGCGGTCGGGAGGCCAACACGATAGGTTCCGGCCGCCGGTGCGTCAATTGTTTCTGGTGGCCCAAGGCGAGAATCCTCAGCCGACCCGCCGCAAACTTTGCCGGCAGAATCGCGGACTGCGCGCCGCGGGCTTGCGCCAAAGGGCTCTGGCGGCTACCGTTGGCGCCGAGATGACGGGCCAAAAGGGGCTCGTTGCGCACAGACAATGCCTGCCCGCGCCTGCCGATCGCCGGGGACCCCAAAGTCCCGCGAGCCGCCGATGGGCGCTGGGGCCTGATCGCCGGACCTCGCGTCTGGGGCTGATCGCCGCCCGGGAGCCCTCCTTTGGTTCATCGCAAATCGGAATCCCAAATCAAGAAAATGCGCGACGCCGGCGCCGTAGTGGGCGATACCTTAAGGATGTTGCGGGGTTTGGCCGCAGAAGGCATCACCCTGCGCGAGCTGGACAAGGCCGCCGAGGCCTTTATTCGCGGGCGCGGCGGCAAGCCGACCTTTAAGGGCTACCACGGCTTTCCCGCTTCACTCTGCCTCTCGCTGAACAACGAGGTGGTCCACGGCATTCCCAACAGCCGCAAGCTCAAGGCCGGCGACCTGCTGTCGATCGACTGCGGCGTGACCTTGGACGACTGGGTCGGCGACGCGGCGATCACCCTGTTGATCGAGCCCGTGGCCGCCGAGATCCGCCAGCTGGTGGAGAATACGTATCTGGGCTTGGACGCTGGCATTGCTGCAGCCAAAGTCGGCGCGCGCTTGGGCGATATCGGCGCGGCGATCGAGGGCGTGGCGACCAAGCACGGCTACGGCATTGTGCGCGAGTACTGTGGCCACGGCGTGGGCAAGGCGTTGCATGAGGATCCGCAGGTGCCCAACTACGGGACGGCCGGCAGCGGTCCGCGCATCCAGAGCGGTTGGTGCTTGGCCCTAGAGCCGATGATCAACCTGGGCACGGACGCGGTGCACACGCTCAGCGACGGTTGGACGGTGGTGACCAACGACGGCAAGGTGTCGGCCCACGTGGAACACTCGATAGCGATTACGGATGCCGGCACGCAGATTCTGACGCTGTGCTCGGATGGCACCCGGCCCTAGGGCTCCCTTGCCCGCACGCCGCGAGTGGAGGCAACTTTTTTTCTTGCGGACCGCGGTTTTTTTGTGCAGCCGGCGATAACTATCCTGGGGCCCCCTTTGAGGCCCTGGGAGGCGCACATGGCGATCGGCGGAGCGGCGGATAGCCGCCTGACAGCTAGGCAATCTGCAACAGCTAACCTTTCTTGGGCCGGGCAATTGTCCGCCTCTGTGCGCCAGGCTGCGCGGGTTGTGCAGGTGGGCGCCCTGCACTGGTTGGGGACCACCTGCTGGGCTTGTGAGGCGCGCCTAGCGGTAGGCGACGCGGGTCCGTGGTGTGCCGGCTGCGCGGTGGCCGTGGAAAATGGCTCCATCCATACGCTTTCTGGTGCTGGGGCCGACGATCTGGACCAGCCGCACGGAGCTGATCTGCCGGTCGCCGCGCTTTGGACCTACGCTGGGGCTGTCGCGGAAGCGCTGGGGCAGGCTAAGGCCCGCAGTCGAGCCCTGCCGATGGGCGTCATGGCGGCCCCCTGGTCGCGGCTTGTGCGGCAAGCCCAGCGATCATGCGGTGCGGCTGCGGTGTGTGCCGTGCCGCCGCATCGGCAGCGCCTGGCTGAGCGCGGCTGGTCTTTGCCCGATCAACTGGCCCAGGCGAGCGCAGCCAAGGTGGTTTGGCCCCTGGAGCGCTTGGACGCGCTGGCTCCGCGCCGGGTCGATCGCCAAGCGGCGCCGCGGCTGAGAAGTTCAGCGGCGCCAGCTAACGCGCCGGCCGTGCTGCTGATCGACGACGTGATCACCAGCGGGGCCACGCTGCGGGCGTGCCAAGCGGCGCTAGAAGGCCAAGGCTGGCGGGTAACTGGGGCGGCAGTGCTCGCCGACGCCCGACCGGCAGCGATCGCCGAAGTGCTGGGCCGAGGCGATGGGCCGCGGTAGTTCGTACGGGCCGCTGGGTGGCTCTACGGCAGCAGCCCGGCGACAGAAGCGCCGCTGCGCACGCCGCCTGCCAAGGCGGTGGCGACGAGCCACTGGCACGCCGCCAAGGGCCCAAACCAGCCGGCCACGGGCGCAGAAGCCTGGACCTTGACGGCCGCGGCGGCGACGATCGCGGTGACCAGCGCCCAAGCGCTGGGATCCTCAAGCCAAGCCGGGCCCATCAACTGCGGCGCTGAGAGAGTCCACCAGCCCAACAGGCCCAAGCTGGCCGCAGCGATCGCCGTGGCCAAATGCGGACCAAAGCCAGGCGCCGGGCGATCGCTCGCTTGGACACCTGAGCTCTGAGGTGCGGCGTCTGCCAACAGCAGGGCCACAGCAATCCACCGCCAGGCTTGGAGGGCCCACGGGCCCAAGTCCCACTGCCAGGGATCGCGCAGCGGCTGGGCAAAAGCGCTGCCCACGGGCCGCCAATTCTGCAGTTCGGCGCCGGCGTGCAGGTAGGTGACCAACGCCA
>JBIKTV010000360.1:0-5979 GCA_044347905.1 Myxococcota bacterium | reverse complement strand
GGTAGAAGGCGTGATGCTGAGTTCCAGCGGGGCCGCAGTGCCCGACGGGACTTACAACGTCACATTCAACTTTTACGAAACCGTCAGCGCCGCAACGCCGGCCTGGAGCGAATCGGGGGCGGTCATTGCCGTCAAAAACGGCCAATTTACCTGGGTTTTGGGCAGCAAGGCGCCGATCGACGCGGCGACGGCAGCCAAGGCCAAGTGGTTCGGCCTTGCGGTGGAGAAGGATCCGGAGCTGCCGCGAACGGCCATCCTCAGTGCATTCAATGCCTTGCGCGCAGGGGTCGCCGAGTCGATCGAGTGCAGCGGCTGCATTTCCGCTGCGGCGATCGCTCCAGCGGCTTTGGCCAGCTACGCCAAGACGGCCGACCTCGCTGCGGTGGCCAAGTCCGGGCAGTTCAAGGATCTCATCGGCGGCCCCGACCTGAGCGGCTACGCCAAGACCAGCGATCTGAGCGCCTATGCCAAGGCGAGCGACCTGAGCTCCTACGCCAAGACCAGCGATCTCGCCGATTACGTCAAGGCCTCGTCGCTGGCCAAGGTCGCCGGGACGGGCCAATACGCTGATCTCGCTGGGCTCCCGGTGCTGGCCAAAGTGGGCACGGCCTGCGGCAGCGGCTTGGTGGTCAAGGGCCTCAAGGCCGACGGCAGCCTGGAATGCGCGGCGGGCGGCGATGCCGTGCTGGCCGGGGCGTTCACCAACAAGCTCAACGACAACTACGTCAATGACACCGTGACGCCGATCCCCGACGCCAAGCCCCAGGGCACGTCGGTCAGCGTGATCGTGCCCGATATCGGCGCGGTGGAGAGCGTTTCGGTCGGCGTCGACGTGGCCAACAGCGACATCTCCAAGCTGAAGTTGCAGTTGCTCGACCCTGCGGGGACCACCCACACGCTGTACAACGGCGGCAAGACCGGCACGGCGCTCAAGACGCTGTTCCCGACCGACACGCCGCTGGCCGTGGGCAATCTGGACGCCTGGATCAACAAGTCGCCCAAGGGCACTTGGCACCTCATCGCCATCGACACTGCGGGGGCGGGCACCGGCAATGACGGCACCATCAACAGCTTTAGCGTCAAGTTCAAGTATGCCGCCACGGGCAAATTGGCTGCGGTGCCCCAGTTGACGGACGTAGACGGCCGGCCTTATGGCCGCATCGGCTCGGTGGCCAAAGACGCCTTGGGCGACGGCCAGTCGCTGACCTTCCAGGCCAACAGCCCGGCGGTTGTCGCCCAGGCGTGGTTCTTTGACACGGTGGCCAAGACCTGGGTGCAGGCCAATTCTGGCCAAAGCGCGGGCAGTTGCGCCGAGTGCGGTACCGGCGCGGACGGCGTGTTCAACCCGCAGAGCAACACCACTTTGGCCACCAACAAGAAGTACCAGTTTACGCAGTTCATCATTCCCAAGGGCGTCACGGTCACGGTCACGGGCTCGGCGGCTCTGGAGATCAAGGTGACGCAGAAGGTGCAGATCGACGGCACTTTGCTGCTTGACGGCGCCACTCCGGCCAGCGTCAGCCCCGGCACCAACGGCTGCAGCCCCAGCACCGGATCGAGCCCGGCAGGCACGGCGGGACCGGGTGGCTTTATCGGCGGTTACAGCACCTACGGCACATGGACCTCCGTGGGCGGCGATGGTCCCGGCGGCGGCGCGGGGGCCGGCAATGGCAGCGGCTACGGCAACGGCGGTGGCGGCGGCGGCGCGGGCCACGCGGCAAGCGGCACCAACGGCGCGTTGGCCGGGGCGACCAGCAGCCAAGGCCCCGGCGGCAGCGGCGGCAGCGCCTATGCGGGCATCACCGGCGGCTCTCTGCAGGGCGGTTCTGGCGGTGGCGGCGGCGGTTACGGCTCGGCCTACAACTCCGCAGGTTCTGGCGGCGGCGGTGGCGGCGGCGCTGTCAAGATCGAGGCGCCTATCGTCGTCGTGACAGGCACTATCAGCGCCAAGGGCGGCAGCGGTGGCTCGCAGGTCGGCGGCTGCGACGGCGGCGGCGGCGGCGGCGGCGCGGGCGGGGCCATCTGGCTGCGCGGCGCCAAGGTCGACCTTTCGGGCGCGACCGTTGTGGCCACGGGCGGCTCCGGCGGCACGATTGACAGCGGCGCAGGGTCGGACGGCGGCGCGGGCGGGGCGGGCTCGACGGGGCGCGTCCGCATCGACAGCGCGGGCTCTATCGCCGGCTCGACCGACCCGGCGTTCAGCAAGGGCGAGGCCACCGGCATGTCTCTGCCGCTCAACCTGTCGATCGACCAGCCCCAGCCCGGCTTGGTGCGCTTGACCAACCAGTCCGGCGGCGCACAGAAAGTCATGCTTGTGGTGACGTACTGAGCAAAACTAGTTATTTGCCTTCGCCCACCAGCACAAAGGCCGCCCACGCCGCGGGATCGGCAAAGCGCTGACGCGTCGCCCGCTGAGCTTGGCGCAGGGCTTCCGCCGGGGCGAGACCTTTGACCAGGCCGGTGTAGAACCGCTCCATCAGCAGGGCGGTGGGCTCATCGGGCACGGACCACAGGCTCACCACCACCCGCGGCGTTCCGGCGTAGAGAAAGGCTCGCCCCAGGCCCAACACGCCGTCGCCGCTGAGCTTGCCTAGCCCCGTCTGGCAGGCGGACAGCACCACCAGATCAGCTTGAAGCCGCAGCTCCAGCACCTCGCCGACACTGAGCTGACCATCGGCTTTGCCATCGGCGGCCAGGGCCACAAAGCTCTGACCCGGCTGGTCGTCGCGGGCGACGCCGTGGGTGGCAAAATGCAGCCAGCGCTTGGCGGAGAGGGACTCGCGCACCCGGGTCTCGGTCGCTTTGGCGCCCGTCATCAGCGACACGCCTGTCCCGCGCAGAATCTTTGCCACCGCCGCAGCTTCGCGTTCGGCCCCCGGCAGCGGCGGGAGCGGCGACCCCTGCCACAGCGGCATGGCCGGGTTGCCTACCACCAAGGCGCTTGATTTGGCTGCGGTACTCCCTTTGGCGGCGGTGTAGCGCAGCACCCCCAGCGACGGCACCACGCTCAGCGCCGCGGACTCCAGCCACGGCCGGCCATCGCTCAGCGGCAGCGCCGCCAGGGGCAGCAGCAGCAGCGAGCGGTGGGGCGCAGCGATGACGTGTATCGCCGGATCAGTTGGCAACCACTGGGCAATTGGCGCCACCAGCAGCGCCGACAGTTTGGCCAGCGCCGCGGGATCCTCGGCCGCCTCCGCCGCGGCAGTCGCCCCCCAGGCCTCGGCGCCGCGCTGGGGGTCGCGGTCAGTCGCCGCCCCAAGACTCTGGCGGGCCTGCCGCACCAGCTGCTCCAATTCCTGAGCCTTGATGGGAACCTTGGCCACGTCGACGCGCCCGTCGCGCTGCACCACGTAGATCAGCAGCACCTCTGCGTGCACCGACCATTCGACCAGCACCGCTTGGCGGCTGTGGGCAAACCCGCGGATCTCTTGGGCCCCTACCAGCGGCGCCGTCACCAAAGAGGCCACTTCGGCCGTCGATCCGGCGACTTTCTGCCGCGCTTGCCCCAGCTGGAGCCACAGCGCCTCGGCCTCGCGGCGGCCTTGGGCATGGTCCAGCCGCAGCGGCTTTGCCGCCACCGCCACGGCCCTGGACCGTCCGGTCTGCGGATCGGTCCGGGTCACGCTTGTTGTGGCCAAATGCAGGTCCAGCTGCTGGTCTTGGGCGGCCAGGGCCTGCATCCGCTCGGCCAGCTGCCGCAGTTCCTGGCTGGGACCGCCGCGGTGCAGCCGCTGGCGCAGCTCGCCGGTTGCCAGCACGTCCAGCAGGGCCCGGGCGCGGCGCTGCTCGCTGATCTCCAGCGCTTCTGCGGGCTTGCCCTGATCAACCAGCAGCAGCTCCAGAGCGCCGTACAGGGCCTCATCGGCGTTTTCCAGCACGCCGACCTTGTGGGTGTCCGAGGCGAGCGAGCTCCTCACCACCTCGCCCTCTTCAATCGCCCGGCGGTACAGCGAAATTGCCGCCTCGGCTTGCCCCGACTGCTGGGCCAGCAGGGCCTGCAGCCAAGTCAGCGGCGACAGATCCACCAGCCGCCCCGCCGCCATGGCCCGCCGGTGGGTGTCCTGCAACAGCGGCGGTAGGGCCGCTTTGGTTTCCGCGTCTGGCTGGCTGGAGTGCAACGCCATTGTGCCCAGCAGCACCGCTTCGACGGAGAGCTGCTCCGCGGCCTCTTGGATCGCCTTGAGAATCTGCTGCTGAGCGGCCTGGTTGCGCTTGAGGTACTCGGCGGTGTCGTCGGCCATGGGCGCAGGCTGCGGTCGGCTCGCGCGGCGGTTCAGTTCGCGGGTTCGCGCCTTCATCAGCTCCAGGTGCTGGGCCACCGCTAGGGTCACCCGCGCCGCCGCCGAGGCTTCATCGCGAAAGAGCGCTGGATACAGCCACACGGCGCGCTGGGCCAGCTGCTGGGCCTGGTCGGTCGCCCCGGCGGTGAGCAGTTGACGTGCGGCTAAGCCCAAGAAATCGGCTAGGATCTTGCGATCCTCGGCTTGGAGACTGGCCAACGCCTCCACCTGTTCGGCCTGCGCCAGCGCTTGTTTGAGCGTGCGACGCGCCGCCGCCAGGTCGCCCAGGGTTCGCTGGATCTCGTACACCTCCATCAGCGTGGCGAGCATGTAGGAAGGTTTGGTGAATTGCGCGGTCTCTGCCTGCAGTTCCATGACCTTCTGCTGGGCGTCCAGGGCCTCCTGCAGCCGCCCCAAGCGCCGGCACAGCTTGCCGATATCGCCCAACAGCGCCGCGCGCCCCGGCGGATCGGCGAGATCCGAGGCCTTTTGCAGCGCCTCCAGGCCTGCCACCGGCTCGCCCAGCCGCGCCTGCAGGGCGCCGAGCATCGCCCAAGCCTGGGCAAAGCCTTGGCGTTGCGTCAGCGGCAAGCGGCGCAGCCACTGGTCGCCCGTTTCCCCGGCCGGTTGGCCCGCGCCCTGAGCCAAGCCAAGAAGTTCCTTGCGCAAACGCTCCGCGGCCTGGCGGGCCACATCCAGGTCATCCTGCAAAACCTCAGGCAGAATCCGCAGGGCGGCGACCATCGCCTGGGCATCGGGATCTTTGGCGGCGCTCTGCAGGGCGCTCAACTGGCGGTCAAAGGTCGGCCGATCGCCCGCCGCCACGGCTGAGAGGGCCAAAGTGTGGCGCGCAGAAAGCGCCTGTTCCGCCTCGCCCAGCTGCTCCCACACCTCGATCTGCTGGTGCATGGCCGCCATGGCCTTGGTCGGCTGACCCGTGTTCTGCCAGCAGCTCGCCAGCAGCCCCAAGGTGACGATGCGCTGCCGCCTCGGCTCCAAATTGCGGCGTTGATCCGGCGTGGCGCGCGGCAGGCCCTCAAGCGTCTCTTTGGCGTGTTCAGCAGCCTCTGGCGTCAGCAGCCAGGCCGCATACGCTTCCCACAGCGGCGCCGCTTCGGCCCAGCGCGTCTGTTCAAACAGCAGCATCGCCAGGGCATCGCGGCTGTTGTGGGCTTCGGCGCGCTGATTCTCCTTGTCGAACAAAGCGATGGCCGCGCGCAGGGAAGCCTCGGCGTCGCCGGCCTTGCCCGCCATGGCCTGGGCCAAGCTGATCAGCCGCCGCGTGGTCGCCAGCTGCTTGCGGATCCGCGCCAGAGCTGGGCGATCCTCCAGGGCGGCGTAGAGCTGTTCCGCGCGCTGCAAGTAGGCGGCGGCCTTCTCCAACTGCCCCAGGCTGTCCTGGTCGCCGGCGGTACAGGCAAACGCCGCCGTGTCCGCCAGGCGCGCCGCGAGCTCGGGCAGCTGCAGCTCGGCAGCTCTGGCGATGGCGGCGTCCAAAATCCTCAGCGCGGTGGCGATATTGGGCGGCGTCTCTTGCAGCCAGCTCCACGCCACTTGCTCGCGCAGCTGCAACTCGGTCGGGCGGTTGAGGGCGTCCTTGCTCTGGGCCAGCAGGTCGGCGGCCAGACTCAGCTCTTTGCGCCCGCGGCTGTGCTGGCCCAGCTCTTCCAGGCTAACGCCCAACAACTGGTGGTCCAGC
>JBIKTV010000071.1:0-17966 GCA_044347905.1 Myxococcota bacterium | reverse complement strand
GGCGCTCTCTGCCCGCGACGGCGCGATCCTTTGGGATGCCACCCTGGAAGACCGCCAGAAAAGCCCGTATGGCGATGTGGATTCCACGCCGCTGGTGTTGATCGGCCCCGGCGGCAAGCCGATGGCTGTGGCGACTTCGCACAGCGGCGGTCTCTGCGCGGTGGCTTTGGACGACGGCCGGCTGCTCTGGCGCTACCCCGTAGAGGGCCTAGGCCAGCCGATCGCTACACCGGACGGCATTGCCGCCGTTTCAGCCTTGGGCGAGATTCACATCGTCGATCTGCGCGGCCAACTCAAGATTGCCCGGCGCCTGCACACCCCCGTGGCCGGCAACGCCGCGTGGCTGGGCAACGGCTTGATGATGGTGCCGTCTGAGCTCGGTCTCGATGTCGTCCGCACCAGCGATCTGCGGATCTTGCAGCGCTTGGCGGGCGAATACGGCTGGACCAGCGCGCCCATCGCCGCAGGGCCGCTGTGGATCGGCATGAACAACGGCGGCGCGGTGTACGGTTTGGCCGTGCGAGCCGACGGCGGCGGCTGGACCCTGCCCACTTCCCCGTAATCTGACCTTGCCTGCGGCCTATCCTGACCACAGCCTGCGGCCAACGCCTCTAGGGCTACCGCAGATCACCCCCACGGAGCGCAGCCATGAAGGGCCCTAAGCGTTGCACAGACCGGCGGAATTGGGCGCGACTCATCGGCGGCTTGGCGGTGGCCGGCGCGGCGCTCCTAGCGGCCTGCAGTGAGCCCAGCAGCGGCACCCAGGGCGCGGATGTCTGGTACGGCACGGACTTGGGCGCCAATCCCGGCAAGAGCGACGCGGTCGGCGATGCAAGCGCTGGCAAAGACACCGCCGGCACCTCAGACGCCGCGGCCGGCGACATCGAAGCCACCGTCTGCGTAGCCCCGGGCAAAGGCGAGTGCGACAGCCAGGGCGAGTGCGGCACCGGCGAGTACTGCGACCCGTGCCAGCGCAATTGCGCCCCCGCCCGCGAGGTTTGCGACCCGTGCAACGCCGATGTGCAGTGCAAGAACGCGGTGGTCGACGGCCAACCCGGCTCAGCCTGCCTGACCTACCCCACCGGCGGGAGCTTTTGCGGGCGGGCGTGCTTGTCCGCCGCTGGCTGCCCCAAAGGCTATAGCTGCGAGCAGCTGGCCGGCCTCCCCGCCAAGCAGTGCGTGCCCAACACCAAGACCTGTGCCCCCGGCGCCGGCGCGTGCAAGCTGGACGGCGACTGCCCGTTTACCATGGTCTGCTCTGTGGACTACGGCGTGTGCGTCAAGGGCTGTACCGCCGACGAGGCCTGCGTGAGCGGCAACGTCTGTTCCCTGGGCCACTGCGTCCCGCCATGCAGCGGCGATGGCGACTGCAAGGCCCTGGCCAGCGAAGCCGTGTGCGTGGAGAAGAAGTGCAAAATTCCAGGTGGCTGCCTGGGTTCTGAAGAGTGCGAGGCCAAAGAGACCCACTGCGATCCCGCGACCCACAAGTGCGCGCCGGGCTGCTGGACGGACGCCGACTGCAAAGACTTCGCCAAGAAGTGCGAAAACACCAAGTGCGTCACCAAGGGCTGCACCAAGAACTACGAGTGCGCGTACGGCACGGTTTGCGACATTCCAAGCGGCCAATGCAAGCCGTTTGAGGGATTGTACTGCGCCAAATGCGACCCCAATGACGAGGAGGTCAAGGCCTGCGGCGGCAAGCCCAACGCCTGCTTCTCCTTCAAAGACGCGCAGGACCAGGACAAAGGCAGCTTCTGCGGCATCGTCTGCGGCTCGGATCCGGCCGGCCCTTGCCCGTCAGGTTGGAAATGCGAAGAGCTCAAGGACGACAAGGGCGCGTCCCAGGGCAAGTTCTGCCTGAGGCCGTGCTACAACACGCCTGTGCCGCCGGGGGGTGGCACCCTGCCCTGATCGCCGCCTAACAAGCGCGTGACGCAACCTCCGCAATAGTGACAGCGGCATGACGCGGCCAACGACGCTGCGGCTATGCTTTGGACGCCCTGGCTGAGGCCGGGGCAGGGAGAGAGTTCTATGTCCGATCCGATCGCCGCGGCGCCCCTGGGCCCCTTCAATTCGCGTCAGCGCTTTGCCGCCTGTTTGGCCGGCGAGCCCGTGGACCGCCCTGCCCTGTGGATGATGCGCCAAGCCGGGCGGTTTTTGCCCGAGTATCGCGCGGTTCGCCAGCAGCACACCTTCCTGGAGATGGTGCACACGCCTGAGCTGGCCGTCGAAGTGACCCTGCAGCCGCTGCAGCGCTTTGGCATGGACGCGGCGATCCTGTTCAGCGATATCTTGACGATTCCTGAGGCCTTGGGCATCGACGTCGACTTCCCAGAAGGGGGGCCGCAGCTGTCGCCAGTGATCAAGACCGCCGCCGATGTGGAGAGACTGCCCAGCGCCGACTGCATTGAGCGCCTGCAATACGTCGGCAAAGCCTTGGAATTGCTGCGCACTGAGCTGCCCAACAACTACCTGCTCGGCTTCTCTGGCGCGCCGTTTACCCTGGCCAGCTATATGGTGGAGGGCAAAGGCACGCGCACGTTTGAGGGCATCAAGACGCTGATGTATCAGCATCCCGCCGTGTTTGCCGCGCTGATGGACAAGCTGACGGACGCGGTCATCGTGTACCTCAAGATGCAGCTCGACGCCGGCGCCGACGCCGTGCAGCTGTTCGATTCTTGGGCCGGTGAGCTGCGCACCGCGGAGTACGTTCAGCACGTGTTGCCGTCCACCCAGAAAATTGCCGCCGCGATCCGCGCCCATGGCGGCAAGATGCTGCTGTTCGCCCGCCACACCGGCCACCTGCTCGAGCCGAGCCTGATCGCCGGTGCCGATGGCCTGGGTCTGGATTCGCGCATCGATCTGGCGACCGCAGCGGCCAAGGCCAAGGCCCGCGGCATGGCGGTGCAGGGCAATTTAGACCCGATCGAGCTGTTTGCCCCGGCCGGGCACATCCAGGCCCGCGTGCTGGAAATGGCAGAGGCGACGCGTGGTTGCGGTTGGATCGCCAACCTGGGCCACGGGGTAATTCCGTCCACGCCGATCTCTGGGGTTGAAGCTCTGGTGAGCGCCGTCCACGGTTTGGCGGGGCGCGACGCAGGCAAGGCCAGCGCCAGATGATCCCCGCAGAGCCAGTTGATCTCGCGGTCATCGGCGCCGGCATCGGCGGTTTGGCGGCGGCGTGGCGCGCTCAGCAAATCGGCTGGAACGTCGCGGTGCTGGAAGCAGGCCGCAGCGTCGGCGGCAAAATGCGCAGCGAGATCAAGGAAGACTACCTGGTCGAGCACGGCACGTGGCGGCTGCGTCACGACGACACCGCGCTGTGGCAGCTGGTGGATCAGTGCGGTCTGGCGGACCAAGTCATCACGGCGCCTGCGTCAGCGGTGCGTTACATCTACCGCGACCGGGCCTTGCGCGCCCGCCCGGAGACGCTGGCCGAATTGCTGGCCGGCGACTGTATCAGTGCCAAAGGCAAGCTGAGGTTGTTGGCTGAGCCGGCGATCCTCGGCGACGCCCGTGCAGACGATACCGTGTGGAGCTTTGCGGTGCGGCGCTTGGGTGAAGAGGCGGCGCGCTTCTTGCTTGGCCCGTACATTGCTGATGAATTCGCTGGAGATCCGCGGCAACTGGGCGCGCGCGACGCCCTGACCCGCTGGTGGCAGTGGGAGCACGACGCCGGCAGCCTGACCTTGGGCGCGCTGTTTGGCAGCGGTGACGGCGATCAACCCCAAGGCAAGCGGCGGCGGCCCGGCATCTATGCCCTGCGCGACGGCATGGGCACGCTGCCCAAAGCGCTGGCCGCGGCGCTGCCCGAGCACTCGCTGATGTGCTCGTCTCCCGTCCAAGAAATCCGCAGGCTTGCCAACGGCCTGTGGCAGGTCCAGCTCAGTTCCCACGCCGCAGAGCCGGGGGCTGTGCTGACCACCCGGCAGATTCTGCTGGCGACGCCGCCCAAAGTAGCGGCCGACCTTCTGTTGGGCCCTTGCCCAGCCGCTGCTGCAGAGCTCGCCGAGGTTCAATGCGTGCGCTTGGCGGTCGTGCATGTCGGCGTGCCTATGGACGCGGGTCATGTGCCGCACGGCGCCAGCGTGTCCTTTCCCCACGGCGGCGGGCTGCGCACCCTGAAGATCACCCTTCCCTCGCAGTGTTTTCCGGGCCGCGCCCCTGACGGCCACGTGCTCTTTACCGGACTGCTGGGCGGCGCCTTGGACCCGGAGGCCGCCGATCTCAGCGATGACACCTTGGTGTCGCTGGTGCTGCGCGCCTACGGCATGGCGTTTGGCCACGACGGCAACCGCGCCGCTGCGCCGGTGTTTCACAGCGTGGTGCGCTGGCGCGACGGCCTGCCGCAATACCGCCTGGGCCACCTGGACGCGATGCAGCGGGCAAGGCAGGCCCTGCAGAGCCAGTGCCCAGGGCTGGTGCTGGCGGGCAACTATTTGGGCGGGATCGGCGCCACGGCAGCGGCAGCGAGCGGTCTAGCCGCGGTTGAAGAGCTTGCCGCCAGCGGTTGGGCAGCTGCGCCAGGGGCAGCGGCAGGAACGGCGACAGAAGTGCGGAGCGCGACATGAGCGAAAAAGACACCCCATCGGCCCGCAGCGAGAGCCCTGCAGAGCCAGCACCGCGCCCGCGCAGCGGCCTGTCCGGTCGGCGCAATGCGGTACCGCCGCTCGTGGTTGTGGGCTGCGACTTTCGCGTCGCCTCTTCGCTGTGGCGGTCGCAGCTGCTCCTGACCCCAGAAGAGCGCGCCAGACTCGCAGAGGAATTGCGCCAAGCCTGCCAGTCCGCCGGTCTGATGGTTCTGGAGACTTGCAACCGCGTGGAATGGGTGGCCACCGCCGCCGATCCGGTGTGGACGGGTGAGGTAATGCGCGCGCAAATGGCCGCCCGCTGGAGCAGCGCCGCAGAGGTGTTGCAGCTCGATCCGCGGCGCATGCCCAGCCCCTACGTCTACACCGGTCGCCCCGCTGTGGCCCACCTGCTGCGCGTGGCTGTGGGGCTTGAGTCGTTTGTCGTGGGCGAACGCGAGATTGCCGGCCAGCTCAACAAGGCGCTTGTCGCCGCCCGCGGTGCCGGACAAACATCCAAGCTTCACAATGCCTTACAGACCGCCCTGGGTCGCACCGTCAAGAAGGTCCAGCGGCGCACGGCCTGGCGCCACACCACCCGCGGGGTCCACAGCCTGGCGCTAGAGGTGCTGCAGGAACACCTCCGCCAGACCGGCGCCGCCAGCCGCCTAGGCCAGCGCCCGCGCGTAGCGGTGATCGGGATGGGCGAAATCGGCCGCAAAGCCGCAGGAATCATCGAAGCCCACGGCGATTGCGAAGTGATCCGCGTCAACCGCAGCATCCCTGCGGCGCGCCAGGGCGAGTGGCTTCCGCTCGATCGGCTGGCCAGCCTGCTGCCTAGCCTGAATGCCCTGGTGGTGGCCACTGGCGCCCGGGCTCCCGTGCTGCACCTGCGCGAACTGACGAGCAAGCCGCCGCAAAACGCCCCGCCCCTGTTGGTGGTCGACCTGGGATCGCCCATGCAGGTGAGCGGCGCCGAGCTCCCGTGGATCCGCTACGCAGGGCTGGATCAGCTGGTGGCCAGGCCCAATGTCGGGCCCTCCGATGAAGAAGTCGCCGCCGCCGTAGAAGTGGTTGAAGAAGGCGTTCGCGAGTTTCAGCTGGAGTGCAAGAAGCGCGACCTCGCGCCGCTGCTCCGCGCCGCCCACGACCTCTATGACGCCACGGCCTACCTCAAGCTCCCAGAATTGCTGGAGCGCGAGCTTCCGGGCGAAGCAAACGGCGAACTGCGCAAACGGGTCCAACAGGCCACCCGCGACCTGCTCCGCGACATGGCCCGCGACATGGTCCGCGAGATCGAGCATGTGGCCGACGTCCGCACAACCCGCAGCCGCGCCGCAGCGGACGGCGATGTGGGCGCATAGCATGGCAATTTCTGAGCTTGCGACTGGGGATGCGCTGCACCACCACCAGCTGATGGCCCGGGCGACCCGCGCCTCGCTGGGCATGGCGATAGCCCTGTTATTGCTCAAGTTGCTGGCATGGTACAGCAGCAATGCCGTGGCGATGCTCGCGAGCGCCGTGGACTCCGGGTTGGATGCGCTGGCCTCTGGCGTGACGCTGGTGGTGGTGCGCTGGTCTCTGCAACCCGCAGATCACGAACATCGCTTTGGCCACGGCAAGCTCGAGCCGCTGGCCGGTCTGGCCCAGGGCGCCTTGGTGCTGACTTCCGCGGTGGCGCTCATGCGCACGGCGATCGACCGGGTGGTGCACCCCGCGCCGGTAGAGGCCGGTTGGCTGGGCCTAGCGGTGATGGCCGTAGCCAGTGTGGCCACCTTGGCGCTGCTGCGCTACCAGAAAAAAGTCGTGGCGGAGACTGGCTCTACGGCGATCCGCGGCGATTCGCTGCACTACGCAACCGATTTGGCGATGAACGCGGCGGTGGCTCTGGCCATGGTGGCGTCGTGGGGCGTCGGCTGGCTGTGGGTCGATCCGGTGCTGGGCCTTGTGGTGGCGGTGCTGGCCGGGCGAAGTGCCATGCAGATCGGTTGGGAAGCGATCCAGCTGCTGATCGACCGCGAGCTGCCAGAAGCCGACCGCAAGCACATTGACGAAGTGGTCAACCGCCATCCAGAGGTGCTGGGCATGCACGACCTGCGCACCCGTCGCTCTGGCCTCAAGCGCTTTGTGCAATTTCACCTGGAGCTGTCCGGCGACATGTCTTTGCGCGAAGCCCACCGCATCGGCGACGAAATCGAGCGCGAAGTCTGCGCCTTGCTCGCAGGGGCGGAAGTCATCGTGCACTTTGACCCCATGCCGGAGCACGATGGCCGCCACCCTCGCGAGCAGTAGAAATCCCCGCCAATTCCGGCTATCCTGCCGCGCCCCCGTTCGTCGGGCGGCGGCGCAACGCCCTGGCAAGCACCCATGAGCCCCAACGGCTGGATCGACAAGCTCTCTCGCGCTGCCAGCCAGCTCCGCCGCGGACCGCAATGGCCCGAGCGGCGTTCTTTGGTCAGTCTGCACGATGTCACGCCCGCCCACGCCGACGTGGTGTTCCGCGCCATCGACCATTTGCGCAGCCGCGGTGTCGACGCCTTGACGCTTTTGGTCGTCCCGGACTACCACCACCGCGCCGACTTGCGCGACCACCGGCGCTTTTGCCGGCGCCTGCGCGAAGAACTGGGCCCGCGCGATGAGATCGCCTTGCACGGCTTTTACCACCTCGCCGATCCGCAGCCGGCCCAGGCCAGCATGGGCCAAAAACTGGCCGCGGCGACCCTGACGGCCGGCGAAGGCGAGTTTCAGACGCTCGACTTTGATCAGGCCAAGACCCGCATTACGGCTGGACTTTCTGTGCTGCAGGAGGCCCTTGGCGCCCGGCCGCGCGGCTTTGTCGCCCCGGCGTGGCTGCAGAATGACGAGGTCGTGCGGGCGGCGCGCTCCTGCGGTCTGGACTGGTGCGAAGACCACTGGTTTGTCGCGGAACTCCGCTCGGGTGAACAACTCCTGGCTCCAGCGCTGTCGATGGCCTCGCGCGATCCGCTGCGCCGCGGTGGCTCCGTGATGACCAGTGCGGTCGGCGCGCCGCTGTTGCCTTCGCTCAAGACCGTGCGCCTCGCCGTCCATCCGGGCGACTATGCCCACCCTGAACTGATCCGCTCGCTCGACCGCGTGCTCCAGCGCTGGCTTCCCGAGCATCCCCCTGCCACCCCCTGCGAGATCTGGCCATGCACATCGGCATCCTGACCGATTACCCCGTCGCTTCCTTCGCCAACGGCCCAGCTTTGGCGACCCAGGCGCTCAAACGCTACCTGGAGAACCGCGGTCACCGCGTCACCATCGTGGGTCCGGAGCCCGGCCACGGCGAGCCCGCGGCGCAACCCGGTTCGCTGCTGCTCTCTTCCGTGCCGTTTCGCGCCCATCCGGGCGTGCAGATCCCCTTCCCGTGGCCGCTGTCGACCTTTGACAACAGTCAGAAATTCGACGTGATTCACTCCCATTCCAACTCGCTGCTGATGCACTGGGCGCCGATTATGCGGCAGCTGCACGGCATCCCCTGTGTCGGCACCAACACCATCTACCTGCCGGCGTTTGCCCAGCACGTACTGCCCGATCGACTGTATCAAAATGAGAAAGTACGCAAAGCCTTTTGGGGTTTTGCCAATCGCTACGAGCGCGGTTTTGCCGACTGCTACAACGCGGGCGACGGTCTGATTGTGCAGTGTTTGGCGTTGGCGGATTACTGGCGCTCCAAGGGCTCGCTCAAGGTGCCGCTGCATGTGATCCCCCGGCCGATCGACGTAGCGATGTTTGACCGCCCGCTGGGCACCGACCCCTACCGAACCGATTTTGCCAAGGGATATCGCCTGATTACCGTCGGTCGCCATGCCCGCGAGAAGGACATCGACAAGCTGATCCGCGCTTTTGCCACGGTGGTCCTCCCGGCCGAGCCGCGGGCCTCGCTGACTTTGGTGGGCGATGGCCAAGAGCACGACGAGCTGGTCAAGCTGGCGGAGAAGCTAGGCGTGGCCCACCGCTGTGATTTTGCGGGCGAAAAGGCCCACAAGGCCATGCGCGACTACCACGGCCACGGCGATCTGTTTGTCTACGCCAGCTTGTCTGAGACGTACGGCCAGGTCATCAGCGAAGCGCTGTGGTGCGGCGTCCCCGTCATCGCCCTGGATGACAAGATGGGCGTGGCCTACCAGTGCCAAAGCGGCCACGACAGCACCCTGCTGCAGCCCGGCAAGGGCGAGATTGAGGCGCTGGGCCAGGAGATGCTAGGGCTTTTGGCAGATCCGGAGCGGCGCAAGGCTATGGGTGCCCACGCCGCTGCCCGCGCCCGCACCCGCGTGGCTCCGGACGTGGTGTACGCGATGTACGAGCACTCGTACGAAGCCGCCCAAGAGCACCTCAAGCTGAATCCGCCCAAGGTGACCAAGCCCAAGAGGCCCGGCGATGCCCTGCGCCTGGGGGCAGACCACGTTTGGCCCTGGCTGTGGCAGCACACCGCGCTTTGCAGCCTGGGGGCCTTCCGCGGCGCCCGCGGCTATGCCGTGCCCAAGGATATCCGCATCGACGAGCTGCCGGGCGGAGCGTCCTAAGGGCGGGAGGTCCGTCCATGCACCCGATTCCCGCAGTCGCTCACCTGATTTGGGTCGGCGGTTCACTGAGCGATCTCGGTTGGTTAGCTGTACAGATGGCCCTGGACGTCGGCGGCTTTCACCGCGTCAAGCTGTGGAGCCAGCGCGGTCAATTGCTGCGCGATGAACGGATCGCGGCGCTGCTAGCTACCGGCCGCGTGGACCTCTGCGACCGCGAAAGTCTGGATGATGGCGCAGAGGTCAACGCCGAACTCGATCGCGCCACCCGCCCAGGAGTCGCCGCGCGGCTCACTGCACTGGAGCGCGAGCTGACTCTGCCCGCAGCCAAGGCCGATCTCTGGCGGCTGCGAATCCTGTGGGAACACGGCGGCGTATACCTGGACACAGATGCGCTGTGTCTGCAGGACCTCACGCCTTTGCGCACGGCTCGCGCCTTTGTGGGCACAGAGCGCATCGCCTTGCCGGCAGCCCTGTACCGTTCGCGCAATCCGCTGCGCTGGGCCCGCGCTGGGGCTTTGATCGCCGTCCGCCACGCCCTCTCCCTGCGTCTGGGTGCCGGGCGGCGCTTTGAGGCGGTCGAGAGTCTGTACGATATCGCCTGCAACAACGCGATCTTGGGCGCCAAGCCTCGCCACCCGCTGTTTGCCCACTTGCTCCACTGTGTGGCCGACATGCCTCGCGAACGCGCGCTGCGCCTCTACGAGCTGGGGCCGCGGCTGTTAGAAGAGCAGCTGGGCGACGCGGAGCGCCACGACGTGGAGATCCACCCGCCGCTCGCCTTCTATCCGCTGCCGCCTGAGGTTTGCGCCGACTACGTGATCGCGGATCCGCAAGGCACGCTGGGCAATACGCCGCACCCGGACGCCTGGGTGGCCCACCTGTACGACTCGGTGCTCACGCGACGGCTGGGCCATCCGGTGCAGCTGGCATGGCTGCGCGCCCACCGCGACGATACGCTGCTGGGTCGCATGGTGGCGCGCTGGCTCTAGATTGTACTACTTGGGCAGCGAGTAGGAGTCGGGGATCAGGTCCACGCCGCACTCCAGGTTCTCGCACCAGCTGATAAAGCGCTCGACCATCGGCCTGCCGCGGAAGATCGCGCCGTGCTGCGGGGCAATCGTCTCAATGTCCAGCTGGCGGGCCATCGACGCCCAAGCCCGCATCGCGCGGATAGAGGTCATGTAGCGCCGGTGAAAGCCCTCCATGTACTGGAGATGGCTATCAAAATCAGGCACTTCCTGATAGACCATCCCCAAAGAGGCCCCCAGATCGCCGCTGTACAGGATCTTGGAGATCGGGTCGTACACCTGGCAATTGCCGGGCGAGTGCAGGAAGTGCGCGGGGAGCAACATCATCTTGCAGCCGTGCAGGTCCAGGATCATGCCCTCGTCTGGGATGGGCTTGAGCCGGTCGATGACCAGGTTGTCCAGGCCAAAGTGCGGAATGAAGCGGATCCACAGCGAAGGCGCGTAGGCAATGGCGTCAGTGGTCATCAGCCAGCCGTTCGCCGCCGCGACGATGTCGGGGTCCTGGTGAGAGAAGAACAGGTACTCGAGCTTGCCGCGGCCGAGCTGCGACAGGGTCTCACCCAGCGCCTTGGCGTAGACCTTGTGGCCGCCCGGATCGAGCAGCAGGCCGGCGCCGTCGTGGATGATCAGGTGTTGGTTGGCTTGCACAGCCTGACCGCGACCGTAATCCTCAAGGAAAACATTGCGGTGGGTGCCATTGTCAAACAGGATGAGGGAAGGCATTGCGGACTCCTCGAGCTTGGGGTGCGATGGGGGATCGCCAGGGGGCGGCCAGCTTGGGCGGCCAGTTTGGGCAGCCAGGCGGCCGGCTTCTACAGCAGCTTGGCGAGCGCTTGTGCAGCGCGCTTGACCTCCAGAAACACCAGACCGAGCTTGGCGGTTTCACTCGCCAGCACGATGAGCAGGGCGCCACCCGTGACCTCGATCATCACCACGTAGCCGTGGCTGCCCTTAATGAGGATCAACTCCGGGTTGCCGCGCGACAATTCCACAGACGCCCGGGTGCCCAGGCTGAGCAACACCGCCGACATACCGGCGATACGGCCCTCTTCGACATCTTCAGGCAGAGCACTGGCGATCAGCAAGCCGTCTTCAGAAATGAGGGCGGCGGCTTCGAGCTCCGGGGTGGCGGTCTGTAGACCGCGCAAGACCTTGGTAAGATTCTGCAATCTGGACATAGGCAACTCCTGGAACGCCGCAGGGCGAGCTGGGATCATTCGCGTCGCGACAGGGCCACAGGCGTCGGGCCTGAACCCATCAGACTGAAGTCAGCCGCTCCGGTTGAGCGGACGGTTGGGGAGCAACGGGCACAGGGACTTTCTTATCGCGGGCCAGCGGATTGGACCAAACAAAGACACTATGGGCGCGGTGCAGCAGGTCGGCGGCCCACGGCTGGGTCTCAACGCCGTCGCGAGCCAGAACCGCCAGGAGCAGCACGCCACCGGGCGCCTGCCAAGGCTTGATGAGCAAGGAAAGCCCATTTCGATCGCGAATCTGCAGCACATCAGCGCTGCCAAGGGTCAGGCCTCCGCTCCAACCGCTCTTTTGCTGCACGGCGCGGAACAGCGACGAAGCCCGCGCCGCCAGCGCCTGAGCCTCTTCGCCCTGGCCAGCCACCATCAGACCGCGGCCATCGGCCACCGCCACAGCGTGGACCCCGGGCTGGGCTGCCCAAGTCGCCACGAGCCCGGCCACCTGGCTCACAGGCAGGGCTTCTTGCGCCGGCGCCAAATCCACCGCGGGGGCCTGAGTGTCTGCGCCCACCAGACTGCGCGCCGCCGCGACCGCTGCCTGGGCTTCGCGCAGCTGAAGGGCGAGTTTGCGCGCGCGGTGGGTCGCGCCGTGCAAGGTCAGAACTTGCTTCTGCAAGCCGCTGTGGGCTTCCTGCAGGGCCTGCAGCTGCTCGGTCGCTTCGGAATTTCGCAGCTTCTCCGCTTGCGCCTCGGCCTCAGCGGCGCGCAACTGCTCGGTCGTCACCGCCAGCTCAAGCTCCGCCTCCAAGCGGACCAGCCGGCCCTGAGTCTCTGCCATGCGCTGTTCTGCCGAGCGCAGGTCGCTGTGCAAGGTGCGATTCTCTTGGGCCGTCGCGGCCAACCGCTGCTCCAGGCCGGCCAACTGGGCCTGCGCCGCGCTCAGGGCCTGAGGCAACGGCAAGAGTTCAGACAGCCGACCCTCAATTGCCGCCTGCCCTTCAGAGGCGCGCTGCAATTGCACCTTGAGTTCCGCAATTTGGCTGAGTTGGACTCCAAGGCGCTGCCGCTGTTCGTTGAGTTGGCGGCTCAACGTGTCGCGCTCCGCGAGCAGATCGTCGCGTTCGGACTCGGCCGCTTGCTCGGTGCGGCGCAGCACTTCCATTTGCGCCAGCAGATCGACGGGCTGGTCAAACAGCGGCGCTTCTGCAGCGGTGAGCTCCGGTTCGCCAATTGCTTGCTCGACAACCAGCGCCGTGGGGGCCTCAACCGCGACAGCTGCGGCCGGCTGAGGAGGCGCCGCCGGGGATTTGACCGCCGCAGGCTCCTGCAATACGGGCTGAATTTGCGGAGCCGCCGCCGCAGCCTTGCCCCGCCGACCAAGCCACCAGCCCCCGGCGAGCCCTGCAGCCGTCGCCGCCAGGAGCCATGCCTCCGCTGTCCATGCTTGCCCACCGTCCATGCCATCCCCCGTGTGCGCCGTGGTTAGACCAGCTTGCTCAGGTCCTCTTTGGCCTGCTGTACGGCCAGCATCGCCAAACCCAAATTCGCGTCCTTACTGACAAACAGCACCAGCATGGCGTCTGGCCCGAGCGACTCCAGGAGCATTTGGCCGCTGGTCGTGTGCATCCACAGCCCCTCCACCTGCCCCTGGTTCAGCTCGGTAGCCATGCGCTGGCCGTTCTGCAGCACCGTCGAGGCGAGCGCCCCGGTCAGGTCCTCATCCATCGCCGCGGCCAGTTGGCTCGCAACCACCAGGCCATCGCGGTTGAGCACGCAGGCGCCAGAAAACTCGCTCGCACTTTCACAAAGTTGTGCCAGAATCGCTGCAAACTTCGCGCTTTTCTGAATCGCCGCCACTGCTCACCTCCGCCGCACAGTCACCTGAAGAACCACAGATTTCTCAATCGTTGTCGCCATTGCCCGCTGCGAGTCGCTGCCTCACCCGCGCCAAATTGAAGGCCCACCCGCGGTGGTCGGGCACCAGCGCGCAAGCCTTTTCCCACGCCGCTAGCGCCTGCTTCCATTCTCGGCGGCGGTAGTGGAGGAGCCCAGCCTCAAACAGCGCCTCCGCTTCCCGCGGCAAATCATCGCCATCGCGGTGGTGAGCCGCGACATCGTCCACCGGCAGCGGCTCCGTCGCCCTTCCCCACAGCAGCTGCCCTTCCGTCTTGCGGCTGCGCGGCGGCTCTTCCGCTTTGGGGGCGGGGCGCACGGGTTCAGTCGGGCGGTTGTGGGGCGGCGGCGCCGGCTGATCCCAGGTCGGGGCCTGGCGGCGGACATTGGACAGAATCTCAAAATCGCTTGGCGTTCCCGTGCCAATTGCCGCGAACACTCCGCTCGTGGCGCTCTCCGGAGGGGAGACTCGCTCGCGCGGCGGAACGGTCTTGCTGGGTCGTTGGACCGCAGCGACGGGCGCCGTCCAGCCGCCAAGCGACGGGAAGCCGCCAAATCCACTGCCGGTTTGCCGGTTTGCCGCGGTGCCAGGGGTATCCGCAGACGCCGCGGGCACGGGCGGGGCTGCGGCGACCCCAGCGGAGGAGTCCGGGGCGACGGCGGGCCGCGACGCCCACGGGTTCAGGGGGGCGGCTGGAGCCGCGGGGGCCGACGCCTTAGCCGTGTTGGCTCCGTTGCTCGCGTTCGTTGGGTTTGCAGCATTGGCTGCGCCAGAGGCCGCGGAGCCAGAAGTGTCAGCCGCAAGGAATTGGCCGGCCTTGGCCTTGGCCGCTGGGCTTCCCGCTTGCCCGGCCCCGGCCCCTGCCGCGTCGTCATCTGCGCCCGGCAAAGTCGGCACGTCTGCGCCGATCATGATGCTGGACTCCATGGGCAACAGGTCGCTCTCTTCAAGCAACGGCAGCAGTCCGCTGTCCGAGCGCCGCGGCCCTTGAGGCAGAGCTGCAGGCGGCACGGGAATCGGCACGGGAGGCGGAACGGCGGACAGCAAGACCTCGCCGTCTTGCAGCAGCTGGGTCAGAGACGACGCATCGCGCTGTTTGCGAAGCGCCGCGGGCAGGTCCGGCTCATCAGAAAACAGGGCCACCATCAACGGTTGCAGGCGGTGATGCAGTCCATTCAGGCCAACGCGCTGGCTCCAATGGATCAGATCATTGCGCAGTTCATGGGCATCGGCGTGGCGCCGGCCGCGGTCGGTGGACATGGCCTTGTCAATTGTCGCCGCCAGGTCCCGCGCCAAGTCGGGGTTGCGGCTCAGCACCGGCTTGGCACGGCCGCACACCACAGCTTCAAGAATTTCAATGGCATCTTTGCCGGCAAAGGGTCGCTTGCCCGTCGCGCACTCGTAAAGCACCACGCCCAGAGAGAACAGATCCGCGCGGCCGTCGAGGTCGAGGCCCATCGCCTGTTCCGGCGCCATGTAGCGCGGCTTGCCGGCCATTTCAGAGCTGCTGCGCCCGGCCTCTTCGACCACCTTGGCCACGCCAAAGTCGATGAGCTTGACCGCTCCACCATAGGAAACCAGGATATTCTCAGGCGAAACGTCGCGGTGCACCAGGCCCAGGGGCTCGCCGGCGAGGTTGTGGTACGCGTGAATGTAGCCAATGGCATCGCAGACTTGCAGAGTCACTTCAAGCAGCGCCCACATCGGCAAGTGGCCGGCCCCCGCGCGCAAGCAGGACTGCAGCACTTGGCGCAGCGTCCGCCCCTGCACGTACTCCATCGCCATGAAATAGCGACCTTCTTTGCAGCCAAAGTCGTAGACCTGCACGACGTTGGGATGGCTCAACTCGGCGGCCATCGCCGCTTCCTGCACGAACAAGCGCACCAGCGACTCACTGCCGGCCAAGTGCGGCAGCAGGGTCTTGAGGGCCACCCGCTTCTCAAAGCCGGCGCTGCCGGTCAAGCGCGCCTGCCACACTTCCGCCATGCCGCCGGAGGCGATGCGCGCCTCGACTTCATAGCGCCCAAAGCGCGTACCAACTAGATTTGTTGCGACCTTGGGGTCCGACATCGCGTGTGTAGGTCATGGCGCAGGACCCAGCCTGCCGTCACGTCCCTGACACCGTATGCCAATGGATTGCCGTATGGCAGTGGTTGGCGACGTCCAGTTGTCACGGCCGTGTCATGTATGCCGCAAGAGGCATGTTGCGCGGCACTTTTGTGACTTTGGTCAAGTTTCCGCTTGCTCCAGATCACGCACGCATTTGACCAAACTCAACCGGGCGAAATTCCTAAGCCATCTCTCATGTGCGTTGAAAGTCGAAAACCGGGGTGCGCGGATCGCCGTACATCACCAAGGCCCCGCGCTCCCCCACGGCGTTGGGCCGCTGGAAGATCCAGTTCTGCCAAGCCGTGAGGCGACCGAACAGTTTGGTGTCGCAGGTCTCCGCACCGGCAAAGCGCAGGTTCTGCTCCATGCCCGTCAGCGCATCGGGCGAGAACGACACGCGCTCCTCAATCGCAATGCGCACTTCGTCATCCCAGTCGATGTCATCGGGCGCCCGGGTCACCAGGCCCCAGCGCTCGGCGTCCTCTGCGCCCACCGGGCCCTCTAGGCCCATGGCGCGGGTCAGCGACTCGGGTTCGCCGTAGAACCGCACCTGCAGCCGCGTGGAGCCATTGAGGCTGGGAAACGCCCCGCGGTTGACCGGGTGGAGCGTCACGGCGTTGACGCCCTCGGGATCCGCCAGCATGTAGGCGCGGTCCGCCGACCACAGTACCTCCGCCAGCACCCCGGCAAAACAGGAGCCCGGCAGCACCACCGCGTAGAGGCTCTTAGCCATGTTGTCCAGCCGCCGCAGCACCCTAGCCTGGTGCAGCTGGATTTCGCGGGCCAGCCAGGAACCCTTTGCGCGCAAATCGGAAATCGCCGTGTCCCAGGCGATCACTTGGTCGCTGTCGCCCTCGGTCTTGAGGAGCACGAGGCCCACCAGCGGCAGGTTGAAGCGCAGCTCCAGCAGCGCCTCATCGAGCTCGCGAAAAGCCTGCAGGGCCCAGGACGTGTCGCCGAGCGCGTGCAGCGCATCGCCATCGCTGGGCGGCGCGAGCGCGGGGGCCCGGATGGTCAGTTCAGCCTGGCGGGTCTGGGAATTGGCGCGCAACTCAACATGCGTATAGGTGAATACCTGCGTGGCCCCGTCCATCGATTCGCTGCGCTGCAGCTCGCCCAAGGCGATGCCGACTTCCTGCCCGGGCCCGCCGGCCTGATCGACAATTTGGGCGCTGCGCTGGGCAATTGCGGCATCCCACTTGGATTTTGCCCAGCCACCGTCCACCAATCGCATCCGCAGAGCATCGCGCAGGCGAAAACCTTCGGCTTTGGTGCAGAAAAGGTCGGCGATGTCGCGGCGCACTTTGCGTTTGTCGACCAAGCGAGTCAGACCGCCGGTGCCGGGCAGCACGCCCAAGAGCGGCACTTCAGGCAGGGACACGGCAGAAAAACCGTCGTCGATCAGGTAGATCTCCGCACAGGACTCGGCGAGCTCGTAGCCGCCGCCCGCCGCGGTGCCGTTGAGCGCGGCGATCCAGCGCTGGCCGGACAGCTCCGTCGCCTCTTCGATTTCGCAGCGGGTTTCATTGGTAAATTTGCAGAAGTTGACCTTAAAGCCGTGGGCGCTCTGGGCCAGCATCTTGATGTTCGCCCCGGCGCAAAACATTTTGGCGATGCCGGAGGTCGCCACGACGCAGCGCACCTGCGGATGCTCAAAGCGCAACCGGCGCAGCACATCGGCGAGCTCGATATCGACGCCCAGATCATAACTGTTGAGTTTGAGCTCATAGCCGTCGCGGAGCGGACTGTCGCGGTCGACGGCGAGGGTGGCGGTAGCAACGCTGCCCTGAACCTGCAGCGACCAGTGATGGTAGCGGCCGGGGCCAGTGCGGAACGAGACGGGTGCGGCGGGGGCGACGTGCTCGGCCATGGGACTCCAGGAGGGACGCCCAGATAGGGCGCAAGGCGGCGGAGTCTAGCTGAACGTCACGGTATTGTCAGCAGCACCCCGGTGAGCGCGGTGTCTCCTCGGAACCGAATTGAGCGGCCTAGAACGGCGAATCGCGGCAGATTCCAGTACCACTGCGCACCTTTCCCCGCTACACTGCTTTGACGGCCCCTCTGGCGCCCGCGGGACTCCATGCGCAACTCCATGCAACCAGGCCACACCTACTTGATACAGCTGCGCATTCTTGCGGTGATCGCCGTCGCGACCGCCAGTTGGCAGTGCAGCCCGACACCGACACCGGTAAGTGGCATCGGCGGAACCGCCCTTCCAGACACGGAAACGACCATCGACGTCGCCAAAAAAGACTTGGGCGACACGGACGGCAGCGGCGAAAGCGATGGCGAGCTGGGCAGCGATGGCAGCCAAGAGGGCGACGCCGACCAGCCGCCCCTGGACAGCTACGACGGACCCGCGTGCACGACCAGCTCCGCGTGCAAGAGCGTCGAGGGCAAGACCCTCTGCGCGGTGGCGATCAAGCAGTGCGTGGAGTGCTTGACCGAGTTCAACTGCAAGGGCGGGCAGGACTGCGTCAATTTCGCATGCGTCAGCACCACGTGCACGCCCGGGGCCACCAGCTGCGACGGCGATTTCTTGGCCGTTTGTCAGGCCGACGGCACGCTCTCGACCGAGAAATGCCCAGAGACCAAGCCGATTTGCGTCAACGGCGCATGCCAAACCT
>JBIKTV010000359.1:0-6028 GCA_044347905.1 Myxococcota bacterium | reverse complement strand
ACGACGCCCAGGGCGACGAGTGGATCCTCGACCCCGCCCAGCAGCGCTACGGCAGGGTGCGCGAGTTTGAAGAGGGCGCTAAGATCTTGTACGCCGACGAACCGCGCGAGCCGCCAGAAAGCCCCGACCCCGACGCAGGACCGACCCGATGAACCAACCCGCCTCTGCCGATACCACCCAAGCCCCTGTACTACTTGAACAACGCGGCGCTGTGGCGATCGTGACCCTGAACCGACCGGACAACCGCAACAGCATGACGCCAGAACTGCTGGACGGATTTGCCGCGACCATCCAGCAGGTGCGCCAGTTGGAGGGGATTCGCTGCGCGGTGATCACGGGCAAGGGCAGTTGCTTCTCCGCCGGAGCTGATTTTCGCAGCGTGCTCCAACGCGATCGCGACGGGCGGGTATCGGGCGAGAAATCCTTTGCGATGTACGGGCCCTTCCTGAGCGTGCTGGAGCTTGAGGTCCCGGTGATCGGCGCGCTGCAGGGCCATGCGGTCGGCGGCGGCTTTGGCTTGGCCTTGACTTGCGATCTTCGGGTCGCCCACAAGGACTCGCGCTACGGGGCGAATTTTGCGCGCATCGGCCTGCATTCCGGCATGGGCATCAGCGACGTGTTGCCGCGGCTGATCGGCGTGCCCAGGGCGCTGGAGATGCTGCTGAGCGGCAAGCTGGTGAGCGGGTCGACCGGCGCGGAATGGGGGCTCTTCAACTACGCTTCGGAGGCCGACGAGGTGCTGCCCAAAGCCCTTGCCCTGGCAGACGAAATTGCCCAGGCAGCGCCGATTGCTGTGCGCCTGATCAAGCAGGCGGTGTACGCCAACCTGGGGTGGAATCCGCGGCAAGCGGCCAGGCGCGAGGCGTTCGAACAGGCCGCGACCCTGGCTACCGAAGACTGCCGCGAAGGTGTGGCCGCCCTGCTGGAGAAGCGCCCGCCGCACTTTCAGGGGCGCTGACACCTGCGGGCGATCTGCGCTATGCTGCGGGTTTCGCCGCCCAACCCTTGGGCACAGAGTCGCCCGATGTCCGACCGCCCCGCTTCCCGCCGCTCCAATTTTCTGACCGATATCGTCGATGCCGATCTGGCCGCCGGCCGCCACACCAAGGTGGTGACGCGCTTTCCGCCCGAACCCAACGGCTATCTGCACATCGGCCACGCCAAGTCGATCGCGCTGAATTTTGGCCTTGCGGACCAGTACGGCGGCGTTTGCCATCTGCGCTTGGACGACACCAATCCGGTGACGGAAGACACGGACTATGTCGAATCAATTCAGCACGATGTGGCCTGGCTCGGCGGCAATTGGGACGGCGAGGTGCGCTACGCGAGCAACTATTTTGGCCAGATGTATGCGCTGGCTGAGCGGCTCGTGACGGACGGCAAGGCGTATGTCGACGGCCAAACGGTTGAGGAAATCCGCAAGAACCGCGGCGACTTCACCACTCCTGGCGTGGCCAGCCCTTACCGGGATCGGCCCATTGAGGAGAGTCTAGACCTGCTTCGCCGCATGAAAGCTGGGGAATTTGCCGACGGGACGTGCGTGTTGCGCGCGCGAATCGATATGGGCCACGCCAATGTGCTCATGCGCGATCCGCTCATTTACCGCATCCGCCACGCCCACCACCACCGCACCGGCGACGAGTGGTGCATCTACCCGATGTACGACTACGCCCACCCGCTGGAAGACGCGATTGAGGGCATCACCCACTCCATCTGCACGCTGGAATTTGAAACCAACCGCGAGCTGTACGATTGGTTCTTGGATCACACCGGCCCGTGGAATCCGCGGCCGCGCCAATACGAATTTGCCCGCCTGGCGCTGGGTTACACGGTCATGTCCAAGCGCAAGCTGCTGCAGCTGGTGGTGGACAAGCGCGTGTCGGGCTGGGATGACCCGCGCATGCCAACGGTCGCCGGCATGCGCCGCCGCGGGGTCACGCCGGAAGCGCTGCGCGATTTTGCCGACCTCATCGGTGTGGCCAAGAACAACTCGATGGTCGATATCGGCAAACTCGAGTTCTGCATCCGGCAGGATCTGGAAAAGAAGAGCCCGCGGGCGCTGGCGGTGCTCAAGCCGCTGGCCGTGACCCTGACCAATTGGCCGGCCGATATGGTCGAGAAGCTCAATATTCCGTGGTGGCCCAGCGATCCCAGCAAGGGCAGCCGCGTCGTGCCATTTGCCAAGCACCTGATGATAGAGCGGGACGATTTTAGCGAGGAGCCGCCGGCCGATTGGAAGCGCTTGGCACCGGGCCGCGAAGTGCGCTTGTACGGTGCGTATTTTGTTAAGTGCGACAGCGTAGACCGCGATCCCATCACGGGTGCGATCACCGGGCTGCGGTGTACCGTGGACCTGCACACAAAGGGGGGCACCGCGCCCGACGGCCGGCAGCCTGCCGCGACGCTGCACTGGGTGGCGGCCAAGACGGCGCTGGACGCGGACGTGCGGCTCTATGACCGGCTCTTTAGCGTGGAGCAGCCCGACGCGGAAGGCGATTTTCTCGCCCACCTGAACACCGCGTCGCTGGAGGTGCTCGCGGCGAAGCTGGAGCCCGCCTTGGCCCAGGCCAACCCAGGCGAACGATTCCAGTTTGTGCGTCAGGGCTTCTTTGTCGCCGATGCCGTCGAGAGTCTGCCCGGCGCCCCTGTGTGGAACCGCACGATCAGCCTGCGCGATACCTGGGCGCGCCCGACGGCGATCGCCAAGCCGGCCTCGCGGACCGCGGCGGACAAGCCAGCCAAGCCGCAAAGCACCGCGGCAAGTGACCAGGCCGTCGCCCGGCTCGCATGGCTTGAAAGCGAGCCCGAGCTCAAGGCGCTTTGCGCCAAAGTGGCCGCCGAACCAGCGGCATTTGCTGCCTTTGCTCAAGAAGAGCTGGCTGTTGCCTTCTTGCGCGCCACCCTGGCCGCAGGGGCGGATCCGGAGACGACTTTCCGCTGGCAGCGCAACGAATTGGCCGGCGCCCTGGCCAGCCGCAAGCTCGCCGCCGCGCCGTTTGATGCAAAGGCCTTTGCCGCGTTCATCGGCTTGGTCAACTCGGCCGCGGTGACGCCGGCCGCGGCCAAGCGCTTGCTCGATCACCTGTGCGATTCGGGCGGGGATCCGCTGCAGTTGGTCGATCAGCTGGGCTTGCGAAAGATGGAGGACGACGGCGCCCTAGAAGCGGCGGTGCGTTCGGTCCTCGATCAGCACGCGGGCGAAGTTGCCCGCTATCGGGCCGGTGAAACCAAGCTGCTGCCCGTCCTGCTCGGCGCTACGATGCGCGCTGCCAGAGGCGCCGATGCCCAGGCGGCTCGCGCCACTTTGCTGAGGCTGCTGGCCAGCTAACCAGCTAGCGGTGTGTCTACATACCTTTCCGTAGCGAGCGAGTTCAGACACCGGACTGGCGAGGCGGAGGCCCATTGCAGCCTCATTGGAAACACGTTCGCGCCGCAGCGGACCATCCCGCCCTGTGGTTCTCGCTTGCTTTTGCCCTCCTGGCCTATGCCGCGCCGCCCCTCAGCGACCATCCCGACACCGTGCGCGACCTGTTGCAGGCCCGCGACTGCGTGGACGGCGGCCACTGCACCGCAGGCGGCGCTCAGGCGAGCTTTGGCCAACTCCGCTCCGGCGCCGCGTGGCCGGCGACCCTAGCGGCGCTGCGCTGGGTTGGCGCACCCACCCAAGCTGTACACGTCTTGGTTCTTGCTGCCGATAGCGCCGCTGTGGCCGTGCTTGCGGCACTCTCTGGCGCTTGGCCAGCCGCGCTCCTGGCCACGGCGCTGCTGATCGCCACCCGGGAGCACCTGATCTGGTCCCCGGCGTTGCTGCCGCTTGTCGCGGCCCTGGCGGCGGCGCAGTGGCAGCGCAGCCGGCGGAATCAGCAGGTCCGCTCATGGGCTGCGCTGGGCCTGTTGTTGGGGCTTCAGGCCGACTTGCACCCCTTGGGCGGACTCTACGCGTTTGCGGCGATGCTGGTATTGCCGTGGACCGCCGCACAACCTCTGCGCGCCACGCTCGCGGGCAGTGCAGCCGCCCTGTGCACCGCAGTGGCGCTGGCACCGGAATTGCAGCTTGCCAACCTGCGCGCCGTCCACCTCCAGGGCGGCTGGCTCTTGGTCAGCGGCGCCATCTTGCTCCTGGGCAGCGGCGTTGCGGCCTGGTGGCATGCGGCGAAATCTCAGCTGATCCAAGGCGAATCTTGCCCCCGGCCCTTTGCCAGCCCATGGCCCCTGGCGGCCAGTGTCGCTCTGGGAGCTGGAGCAGTGCTGCTGGCGGCGGCTCTTGGGGTGGGCCCCTTGCACCCTCGCTACTTCTTGGCCGCGCTGCCGGCGATGTGCATGGCCCTTGGCGTCGGGCTCGCTTGGCTGCCAAGGTCGATCGCACCTGTCGTGGCAGCCGCCACAGCGATGGCCATGGGCCCGGCGAGCATCGGAATCGGCCACCCTTGGTCCGTAGTTCTGGCGACCTCAAGTGACCTTGGCCAGCACCGCCAAGGTTGGCCGACCCACCTCTACCGGGTCCAAGGTCCGGGCTGCCGGCGCTTGGCTGCCGCCGTCCAGCTCGAGCTGCCGGCCGTTGCATCGCCCTCTGCCGAATCGCAGTATCTCGCTTGGCAATTCAACGATCTTGATGACGCCACGGTGCCGCCGGGTCCAGGTTGGCGGCCAACCGCCCCCTGGCAAAATGGACCTCGCCGCGTCCACACCTGGTTGCGCACAACTCGCCCCTGGCTACAGGTCTACGCTGGCCGCGGCTGCCTCATCTCCGACGGCCAACGCCAATGTCATCCCATGCAGCCCGGGATCCTGCCCAGTGGCTTTGCCGCGCTGCCCCAAGCGAGCATCCCTTGGCATTTGCGAACCTTTCCATCGGCGATTACCTTGACGCCGGCCAATTTTGCATCGCAAACGACCTTCGAGCTGCCCTTGGCCATCCCCCTACCCGGCCAGCGGCAAATCGCCCTGCAGCAGCTCCCTGAGCGCCGTTGCCCATGGCGAATTGAGGCCGTGCACAGTTCCTCTGCTGGAATTTCCTCTGTTCTGGCTGCGGATCGCCAATCGGCTGGCGTGGTTGCCAAAGCCCCAGGCCAAGCGACTCTGCTCGTATCCCGCAGTTGGGGTCCGGGTTGCGACGACAGCACGGAGTGGGAGTTCGGGCCGCCTTGCCTGCTAGAGACGGAGGTCCAACCTTGATCCAGCGCCGCCAAATGCTCGCCCTACTCACAGGCGCAGCAAGCCTCGCGGTGGCCAGCGCTTCGCTTGCCGCTCCGACCGATGGGCGCGAACCGCACGTTCTGCCGCCTGAACTCGGGCCGATTCTCGCTGATATCCAAAAGAGCGTTGCCGCATCGGACCCAAATGGTCCCCTTGCGCGAGCGCAAATCGCAGTTCTTGCGGACCAAGTGCGCTTTGTTCACCCGCAAACCGGCGAATCGCTGCTGGTGCTCACGGAACACCTCGCCTCGCCCTGGTTCGCGTGGTCATTGCTGCGAGTCCCCTCGGCGGACGCCCAGCGGGTGGTCGATTTGCTGGGGCGTCGGCTTGAACACTCGCCCTGGCGAGCAGCGTCCTCGCTGGGCATGGCCCCTGGACCCGCGGTATCGCTCAGAGATCCGTGGCAAGGAGAGCCCACGCGGCCAGTCGCATTTGCCCTGGGTACAGCAGCCTTGGTCTGGTCGGCAATTGGGTATGCGCTAGTTTTAGCTCTTCGATCGCGCCGGTCAGAAGTGGCGTCAGAACCGACGAATTCCCCCAACTCCAGCCCCTAACCGCCTAAACCGCCGGCCTAGGCCGACTCCACCGCCCCGCCGCGGCAGGCGCCGTCAGCCCAAGCCCAGCTCCGGCCCAGCTCCAGCTCCAGCCCCGGCCCCGGCCCCGGCCCAGCCATGGCAAAACGCAAAAATGCCAACACCCCCCTGCAGACCGAAGTCTACAGGGGGGTGTTGGTCGTGGATTCCGGCAGCGTCCTACTCTCCCAGACGGTCTCCCGTCAAGTACCATTGGCGCTGGAGAGCTTAACTTCCGAGTTCGGAATGGAATCGGGTGG
>JBIKTV010000358.1:0-6045 GCA_044347905.1 Myxococcota bacterium | reverse complement strand
TGGCGCCCACGGTGCCGATGCGCTGCGCTGAGGACCCCGCCGCTGCCCAAGCCGATTGGCCGTCGGCGGCGCTCGCCAATTCCTCTGCCCACGGCCCAGAGAGGCCAAAGGTCTTGATATTCAGCGGTGCCTGCCCTGCCGCCTGGGCGCTGGCGGGCCATTGCCAGAGGCGCACGGCAAAGTCGCTGCCGCCGGTCAGCAGCCAAGCCTGGCCACTCGCCTGGCCACTGGGCTGCCCCCACGCCGCGGCCAACAGCGCACCGTCATGGGCCTGAATCGCCTGCAGCGGCTTGGCCAAGAGCGGGTTCCACAGCCGCAGCATGCCGTCGGCCCCGGCCCCCAACAGCCCGCCGGGATGGTCGATCAGCCGCACCTGGGCGACATTGCCCGTGCCGTCCGGCTGGATCCAGCTTTGGCTGGGCAAATGCATCACCTGGGGCCCGCTGAGCGGCGCACCGACCACCAGGCGCGTGACCCCGGCAGCCAGGTCGACAGCTTGGTCGCCCGGCTTGAGGTTCGGCCCAGGCAGGCTCTGGAGCGGCTCCAACAGCAGCGGCTGCTGCCCCAGCGGCTGAACGGCCGGCAAGGGCCAGCGCCGCAGCAGGCCAGTGGCGTCCACCGTCCAAATCGCGGCGGCGCTCTGCACCACCCTGGCCGCGGCGACACCGGAAGATTCCTTGAGGATCGCTGCGGTTTTGCCGCTGGCGACGTCGATCAACCGCACGTCGTCGCCGGGCGCCACCGCGACCACGCGGCCGTGGGCGTCGGCGTCCAGGGAGGCGATCGCCGCGGCCATCTTGGCCAACGCCCAGGGACTCCCGCCGGGCCAAGGCCGGGCCAGCACCGTGCCGTCTTCTGCCCCCGACACCAGCACCGCCAGCTGCCCCTGAGCCAGCGAGGCAAAGGTCAAGGCGCGCACGCCCTTTGCGTGACTCGGCAGGGGCTTGTTGGCCGCGCTTTTGACCAGGTCGTACACCCGCACCGCGCCCTGATCGTCGCCGCCGACGACTGCCTTGCCGTCCGGGGCAAAGGTCAGGGCCGTCCAGCGCGCACCGCTCTGCACCAAGCCCGCGGTCAGCGGCCAAGTGTCGGGGGGACCTACCCCATAAGCCGCTGGATACACGCGCAAAACGTCATTCTTGCCCACAGATGCGATCAGAAAGCCGTCGGGCGAAAAAGCCGCTGCTTCCACCTGCCAGCGATGGCCAAAGTGGTCGTAATAGCGCTTGCCGCTGGCCGGATCGACGGCGTGGACCCCGGCGCGAGACAGCCAGACCGCCTGACTCCCGTCTGGGGCCAGGGCCACTTTGCCGCTGCCACTGCCGCCCAGCTGCCACAGCGGGCACGCCGCGTCTTCATCGGTCAGGCCGTCGCAGTCGTTGTCCAGGCCGTCGCAGCCGCTGTCCGGCCCTTCGCTGTAGCCCAGCACCAGCGCATAGGTCGGCTCCAGCCAACCATTCTTGCCGTCGCACGTCTGCAGCAGCCCCGCGCACACCCCTTGCTGCACCAGCGCTGGCTGCGGCGCCATCTCATCGGTCAAGCCGTCGCAGTCGTTGTCCAGGCCGTCGCAGGCCGTCTCCGCCGTCTGGTAGCCCGGCAGCGACAGCCAGGGCTCTTGCCAGCCCTGATCGCCGCCGCAGACCACCTGGGCGCCCTTGCACACGCCCGGCTTGGCCGATCCGAGCCCGGGCGGCTGCAAATCGTCGTCGGTCAGGCCGTTGCAGTCGTTGTCCAGGCCGTCGCAGCTGGTCTCGATCAGCTCATAGCCGCTCACGCCCGCGTAATCGCACACCGGGCTGTTGCCGACGCAAGCCAGCGCGACACCTTGGGCGCAGACGCCCCACTTGAGGCAAAACAGCTGGGGAGAAAGGCCATAGGGGCAGACATTGGGGTCGACCGCGTCGATCGGCGGCTCGGTGTCGCTGGAATCGGCGATGTCGGCGATGTCGCTGCCGGCGTCGAGTTGATCTTCAGCGGAGTCGCTGTCGTTGGCGAGGGTGTCGACGTCGGCGGAGAGCGAATCGACCTCGAAAGGCTCTGAATCGACCTCAGCGGAGACTGAATCGACTTCGTTGGAGACTGAATCGACCTCGGAAGGCTCTGAATCGACCTCGGCGGAGACGGAATCGACTTCGCTGGAGACTGAATCGACCTCAAGAGGCTCTGAATCGACCTCGGCGGAGACGGAATCGACTTCGCTGGAGACTGAATCGACCTCGAAAGGCGCTGAATCGACCTCGGCGGAGACTGAATCGACTTCGTTGGAGACTGAATCGACCTCGGAAGGCAGTGAATCGACCTCGGCAGCGACGGAGTCGACCTCGCCCGCGGAGATATCGACCAGATCGCCGCGGCTGTCGGCTGGTGACCCGACGACCTCGCTGTCCTGGCCACAGGCGCCCAGCAGCGCCGCGAGGATCAGCGCAGCGACCTGGGCCCAGACCGGCCAAAGCCGAGACATTGCGCGCTTCACGCCATCGCCGCGCCGCTGGGGGCCTGGGCAGAGACCACCTGAAACGGGTAGCTGGCGGCGTCGGTCCACGACTCCCCGCCTGTGGGCTGCATCTGCGCCACCACGCGGTAGGCACCTGGGCGCAGCACCGTCAGCGATTGCACGATGCAGATCGAGCGGTGGGTGGTGCGGCCAGAGAAGGTCACGTCCTCTTCGGCCAGCTGCGATCCGCCATCGGCGCCAACTTCTTCAATGCGGATGCGAAGTTTGGCAGTCGTCGACATCTCCGTGTGGTTCTGCCAAGTCGCCACCACATGAAAGGTCGGCAGCTGGGCCGGAAAGCGCGGCGCCGCCACCGTCTCCACCACCTGAATCAGTGAGATGCGGCCGCTGATGCGATCGACAATCGCCGTCTGGCACGCGCACAACCAATCACACGTCACCGCCATGATTCCCCCACAGATGCGCTGCAGCGCTCAAGCCCGCGCCGCTGCCCAGGCCCGCCAGCGGGGCAACACCAGCTCTTCTAGCAGAATCCGCCCGGTCGCGGCGATAGGCACGGCCACCAGCAGGCCCACCATCCCGGCCACCGCGGCGCCGACCAAGAACGCCACGACGATCGACACCATGTCGAGCTGCACCGCGTCGCCCACGATGATCGGATTGAGCACCGACTCCACCAGCTGACCCAAGGAGTACATCGCGATGACCCCGGCGAACCAGCCCCAGCCGTGGACATCGGAGGCGACATCCAGCAGCCCCATCAGCAGCACCGGGCCAAAGGCCAGCACGTTCGCCAGCGGCACCACCGTGAGCAAGCCGACCAGCAGGCCCATCAGCATGCCCAGGCGCACGCCCAGCACCGCCCAGCCGATCGCCGTGACCAGCCCCACCAGCCCGCAAACCACTAGGCGACCGCGGACAAATCCAGACACCGCGGCGCCAATCCGCCCCAGCACGTGCAGCCAGCGGTCGCGCGACTGGGCGGGCAAGTACAGCGGCAAACGCTCGCGCCAACGCGGCAGGGCCAGCAGAAAGAAGAAGGCGTACACCGGCACCAGGACCGTGACCAGCGCCGCAGTGGTCAAGATGCCAAAGACCTGGCCCAGCGACCCCAGCACGCGCATACTGACATTGCCCGCGGTACTAAACGTGGACAAATCCAGGCGTTTCTTGAGCGTGTCCTTGTCGAGCAGCGTGCGCACTTGCTTCTCTGTGTCGCGCAGCAGCCCCGTGCGGTCCAGGCGCATAAAGGTGCTGCCCAGCCAGGTGTTGCGGTCGCGAGAGAGCTTCTTCCAGCGCCGGGCGTAGCCGGGATCGAGGCGGCCATCGGCGTCCTGGTCGCCCAGCGCTTGGGCCAGGCTGAGTTCGCCATCCTTATCGGAGTCTTTGACGGTCCCCAGGGCCTGCAGCACCGCCTGAGGCGCACCCTTCTTGCGGGCCTCCGCGACTAGATCGCTCGTCTGCCACTCGGTGAGGTCGGGCTCGGCGTAGGTACCGTAGTCGATCAGCGCATCGATATCTTTGGCGATCTGCGGATTTCCCTCGCCCATGGTCGCCGCGGCCCAGTGCCGGCCTTCCTGCACCAGCATCGGGATAGCAATGGCGGTGAGCAGGGCCAGGCCCGCAAAAAACCCGCCGATGAGCACCGCCGCGGCGCGACTGCGATTGCCCAGCACGCGCTCCAGACGATCGACTGCGGGTTCAAGCACATAGGCGAGGAGCAGGCCGACGCCCAGCGGGGCAAAGATCGAAGACAGCCACCACATCAGCGCCAGCGCCGCGGCCAAGCCCAAGGCCATCAGCCAGGGCCACCAGCGTTGCGCCCGCGGAGACAGGTCGATGAGCTCCGGGGCAGCCTGCAAGGGCTCTGAAATCTGACCTTCAGGCTCTAGCGACGGGCTGGGATCGCCACTCAATTCGGCGGAGTTCGCAGGGCTGTCTGTCGTCATCACCTTGCTCTGGGCGGCCATGCGCCGGGCGGGCTAAGGATCGGGCGTCAACAGCAAAAGCGCAAATTTGTGCAGAGATTTGGTGGATCGCCGCTGCGGCACAGAAAAACTGCCGCAAAAACTCCGAACCCTCCGCTCAGGAACCCCGACAACTTGTCGAGACCCGCTCAGCGGAGGGTTCGAAGTGATCCCCCACTGAGTAGCTATGCGAGTCGCGTGCCAAGTGGGCCAAGAAAGTTGATCAATTTGATCTGTAAAGGTTTTCTATCGTCCGCCTGACAAAGATGTGACGTTTCTTGTCGATGGCGTGGACGAAAATCGGCAGCGCTGACGAGAATTGTCGATCCGCAGCTACGGCGCCTTCAAGGTCACCTTTGCGCCGCCGGCGAAGGGTCCGTGCTTAGACACCTTGCCGCTGGGCCAATGCACTGTCAGTTCATCTATTTGTGTCGCTTGCCCCAGGCCAAAATGGCCGCGCCAGGAAGACGCGCCGCCAAAACCCGTGGTGCCCAAAATGCGCCGCAGGTGGGTCTTGCCGCCGATGCTGGCCGTCATCCAGGCGCCGAGCTGAGCGGCGTTGGGCCCAGGCGCAGAGAGCCGCACCAGCACAGACGAATTGGCCTTGGGCCAGTCGTTGCGGTAGACGTGGGCATACCCGCCGCGGCGCACCTGCACGATGTCGAGATCGCCGTCGTCATCCAGGTCCAGCGTGGAAGAAACCGTGGACGCAAAGGCCAAATCTTGGTCAGCCGGCAGGGGACCCAGCAGCGGGGCAAAGCTGCCGGCGCCGCTGTTGTGCAGCAGGACATCGCGCTGGGGCGGCGTGGCAAAACCGCTTTGGCAGCTCCCCAGGGCGACAATACCCCCCTTTGGCGACAGCGCGGCGACCCCCAACCACACGTCTTCATAGCCGTCATGGTCAAAATCGAACACTAGCGGGTCCCAGACCACCGTGTCGTGGGTGGCTTTGTCGACGCCCCAGGCCTTGGCGGATTGGGCAAAGGCCACGGGCAGGCCCGCCGCGGGCTTCTGGCCCTGGTAGACCAACAGCGGCCCGGCGTCGGCCAAGATGAGGTCGTCCAGGCCGTCGAGATTGAAGTCGCCCACGCCCCAGCCCATGCCGTGGGCGTACGGCACAAAGCCGATGTCCGCGTCGTGGCGCACCAGCTTGCCTTGCTGGTTGTGGAGCAGGTAGTGATCGCCAAAGTCGTTGCTGATCAACAGGTCTTGCCAGCCATCGCGGTCCAAGTCGGCCAACAGCGGGATCGTCACTTCGCCGCCCGGCGGCAGGTTCCAGTTGCCCGGCACCTCAGCGAATGCCTGCCCCGCGGCTTTGCGGGCAAACACCCGGTCCAGATTGCCGATGATCGCCGGCACCGGGCTTGGGTACTTGCAGACAAAATCGCCCGGCAAGTACGCGCAGTTGATCCCGCCGCACATGCCCGATTCGTTGCCCGCGCCCACCAGCAGCTCGGGCACGCCGTCTTGGTCCAAGTCGCCCATCGCCACGGCCCAGGCGTCAAACTCCATGAATTCTGGGAGCCAATCGCTGGATTTGTCGACAAAGCCGCCCTGCCCGTCGCCGACAAACACCGCCATGCCCGATCCCACGGTGCCGATCACCAGGTCCGGCACGCCGTC
>JBIKTV010000357.1:0-6047 GCA_044347905.1 Myxococcota bacterium | reverse complement strand
TGACCATCCTGAACAACGCCGCCTGCGAACCGCACGTGCAGGGCATCGCGCGCATGCTGAACGCGATGGGCGCAGACATCCGCGGAATTGGCAGCAATCGCTTGGAGATTCACGGCGTCGCCAAGCTCGGCGGCTGCGAATTCACCATTGGGCCGGACTATTTGGAGGTCGGCTCGTTCATCGGCCTAGCGGCGGTGACGGGCGGCGAAGTGCGCATCCTCGACGCGGCCCCGGAACACCTGCGGATGATCCGCCTGGTTTTTGCCCGCTTGGGCGTAGAGACCCGGGTAGAAGGCCAGGACTTGCTGGTGCCCGGCGGCCAAACCCTCAAGATCCGCCAGGACATGGGCGGCGGCGTGCCCAAGGTCGACAACTCGATCTGGCCGCAGTTCCCCACCGACCTCATGTCGATCGCCATCACCGTGGCGACCCAGAGCCAGGGCACGGTGCTGTTTTTTGAGAAGATGTTTGAAGGGCGGATGTTCTTTGTCGACCACCTGATTGGCATGGGCGCGCAGATTATCCTCTGCGATCCGCACCGCGTGGTGGTGGTGGGCCCCAGTCGCTTGGTGGGCCAGCGCGTGCAGAGCCCGGACGTGCGCGCCGGCATGGCCTTGCTGATCGCCGCCTTGTGCGCCCAGGGGGTGTCGACCATCCACAACATCCGCCAGATCGACCGCGGCTACGAGCGCATTGAGCAAAAGCTGCAGGCCCTGGGGGCGCGGATCGAGCGCATCTCTGACAACAGCTAGCGCCCACACCAAGACCCCCCTCACAACAAGACCCCCCCTTACGTTAGATCAGCGCAGACATTGGGGATTTTGGCAAAATCTCTGCTCATCCTGCGCCCAAAGCCGGCCCAGACAAAACCGCGGGGCAAAATAACACCCCCCCTTACGTTAAGTGAGCACAGAGATTGGGAAATTCCTCAGAAATCGGCGTTCTTGAGAGCGAATTGCGCCAGCAGCTCGCCGCCGCCCAGCGCATTGTCGTCAAGGTCGGCTCGCAGGCCCTGTGTTTGCCAGACGGTCGCCTGGATGGGCGAACCATCGCCGGGCTTTGCCAGGACTTGTCCGCGCTGCTGGACCAAGGCCGCCAGGTGGTGCTGGTGTCTTCAGGCGCGGTGGCCTCTGGGCGGGGCGAGATCGGCCAGGGGCCCGACGGCAGCCACCGCGGTCTGGGCAAGCAGGCGCTGGCGGCGATCGGCCAGCCTCTGCTGATGGCGCGCTACCGCCTGGAGCTCAAAGGCCTGGGTCGCGAGGTGGCGCAGGTGTTGCTGACCCACGCCGATCTCAGCGATCGCAGTCGCTTTTTGCACGCGCGGCGGGTGATGGGTGAGCTGATGAGCGCCGGAGTGCTGCCAATTGTCAATGAGAATGACACGGTGGCCGTCGACGAGCTGAAATTTGGCGACAACGATCAACTCGCCGCTCAGGTGGCCCACGTGATTGGCGCCGATGCCCTGGTGCTGTTGACCGAGGTCGAGGGCCTCTACAACGCGCACCCGGGTAAGGACCCAGACGCAAAGCTGATTTCCTATGTCGGCGCCCGCGACCAGCAGGCTCTGGAGGCGGCAGAGGACGGCACCAGCGCTTTTGGCACGGGGGGCATGCGCTCCAAAGTGCTGGCGGCGCGCAAGGCCGGCGCGGTGGGCGTGGTCACGGCGATCGCCCGGGGCAAGCGCGAACAGGCGCTGCTGGCGGTGCTGCGCGGTGAGTCGATCGGCACGGTTTTGGCGCCTGCCCAGCGCAAACTGGCGGGCAAACGCTCTTGGGTGGCGACCTCGGTGCGGACGCGCGGCTCCCTGCACGTGGATGCGGGCGCGGCGGAGGCCCTGCAGCGCGGCGGTCGTTCGCTGCTGCCAGCCGGCGTGCTGCGGGTAGAGGGGCGTTTTGAGGTCGGCGACCCGGTGCAGATCTGTGGACCTGAAGGTCGCTTGATCGCCCGCGGCCTGGTGCGGTACGCCAGCGACGATGCCCAGCGCGCGTGCGGCCTGCGCACAGAGCAGATCGCCGCGGTCCTGGGCTGGCTGCCGGCGGACGAGCTGGTCCACCGCGACGACTTGGCCCTAGCGGACGCCTGATCGTCCAAGTCCAATCCATAGACTTATATATCGCGTATTGGTAGCGAGATCGCCCTCGCCGGCCAAAGCCGCGGCGGTTTTGCACACCCCATGCCCTTTGCCAGCCGCGCCGACCGTGGTACACCCTGGGGTCGCGGTCGCACAGGTTCAACCCTGGCCGCCAGGAGGTGTGGGTGGAGGTTCGTTGGAAAGTGCTCCTTGGGGCCGTGGCAGTCGGGGCGGTGGTGACCGCCGTGCTGCTGTTGCGCGCACCTGAGCCCGCCAAGCCAGCGGCCCCGCCCGCCGCCGCCGCGGAGACCCCCGCCGCCGCCGCTCGCAGGGCCTCCGCCCCAAGCAGCGCCGCCGCCAGCCTAGCCAGTGCCGACCAGCGCCTGCCCGGCACCTGGGTTGACCAAACCCCGCCGGACGCCCTCCCCAACGGTCCGCTGGTGATCGGCCTGCACGGCCGCGGCGACTCGCCAGAGCACTTTAGCGCCATCGCCGCGCGCCTGGGTCCGCGTTTCGCCTGGCGCTTTCTCAAGGCTCCCCTGGCGTGGCGCGAAAATACCCAGTGGTTTCGCAATGATGCCAGCGATGGCGGCCGCCAGGATGTGCTAGACACCCTCGCGCTCATCGACGCCCACGTGCGCCAAGCCCGCGGCCGCAAGATAGCAATCGCCGGATTTTCGCAAGGTTGCATGGTCGCCGCCCACTACGCCGCCGCTTACCCCAGCAGCATCGCCGCGGTCATCTGCGCGGGCGGCGCCCTGGTGTTTCCCCCGGCCGAAGTGCCCGCAGGTCCCAAGCCGGCGATGGTATTTGTCCACGGCACAGAAGACCCGGTCGTGCCGCTCAGCCGCGCCCGCGAAGCGCGCCAGCAACTCGAAAACCGCGGCCTGCCAAGCGAATTTGTCGAGCACGCGGAGGGCCACAGCCTCCCGGAAGCAGAGATGCCGCGGCTGCGCGAGTGGCTGGAGCGCCAGCTGGGTCCAAACGTCGCCCCGCGACCGAACGCCCCGGGGCGATAGAACAGGCTCGCGTCCGTGTCACAGCACCATCAGCCGCGACTCGCGCCCCGGTTGCAACGATCGCCATTGCGCCTAAACTGCTGGGCCGGCGCTCTGCGTGGAGCCGCTTTGAGCTCTGCTGCACCCGCCGCCTGCATCTGCCGACCGCCGCGCCCGCCTTGCCGTTCAGGTAGGGGACCGGCCCCAGCTTCGCGAGGTTTTCATGTCTCTGCACCGTATCAACCGGGTTGGCGTCGTGGGCGCCGGCGTGATGGGCACCGGCATCGCTTGCCACCTGGCCTCGGCCGGTCTGCAGGTCCTGCTCGTCGACATCGTCCCCAAAGACGCCCCCGCTGCGGTTGAGCCGGCGGATCCCGCGTACGCCAAGGTCAAGAAGGCCCGCAATGGCGTGGCGCAAGGCGGCCTGGACCGCGCCCTGGTGCTCAAGCCTGCGCCCATCCACCGCGCTGCTGAAGCCCGTCGCATCGAAATTGGCAATCTGCAAGATGACTTGGCCTCGCTGGGCGCCTGTGACTGGATTGTCGAGGCCGTCACGGAGCGCATCGACATCAAGAACGCGGTCTTTGAGGCGATCGAGAAGCACCGCGCGCCGCATACCATTGTGTCCTCCAACACTTCTGGCATTCCGCTGGCGACGATGGTGGCGCCGCGCTCGGTCGAGTTCAAAAAGCACTTTCTGATCACGCACTTCTTTAATCCCGTCCGCTACATGCGCCTGCTGGAGATCATCGCCGGGGCCGACACGGATCCCGCCGTGGTCGCCAAGATGGCCAAGTTCTGTGAGGACGACCTGGGCAAGGGCGTGGTGTACGCCAAAGACACGATCAACTTCATCGCCAACCGCATCGGCGTGCACGACATGATGCAGGCGGTGAACCTCGCGTTCTCTCAGGGCTATCGCGTGGACGAGGTCGATGCGCTGTTTGGCGAGCCCATGGGCCGGCCCAAGAGCGCCGTGTTCCGCACCGCAGACGTCGTGGGGCTCGACACCCTGGGCCATGTCGCCCAGAACTGCTACGACAACCTGCAGAGCGATCCCAACCGCGAGATCTTCAAGCAGCATCCGGCGATCGCCGCGTTGATCCAGGCCGGGGCGATTGGCCAGAAGGTCGGCGCCGGCTTCTACAAGAAAGTGGGCAAGGACATCCAGGTCATCGACCCGCAGAAGCGCGAGTACGTGGCCCAGCAGAAGGCCGATTTCGCCTGTCTGGCCGCGGTGGCCAAGGTCCGCGATACCGGCGCGCGCATCAAGGCGATTGTCGCCAGTGACGACCGCGGCGGCCAGCTCGCCTGGCAGGTGGTGTCGCGATCGCTGTGCTATGCCGCTGAACTGCTTGGTGAAATTGCCGATGACGTCGTCAGCATTGACCGGGCGATGCAGTGGGGCTTCAACTGGCAGCTCGGGCCGTTCCAGATGTGGGACGCGATCGGCGTGCAGGCGGTGGTCGATCGCCTCCAGGCGGAGGGTCGCAAAATCCCGGCGATCGCTCAGCAATTGCTCGCTTCGGGCCGCACCTCGTTCTATGCGGCGGCCACCAAGCAGCAGACGGACAAGGCCAACCGCCTGATCAGCGTCCCCGCGCTCCCCGGCCTGCACCTGGCTGACGTGCGCGCCGCGGGTAAAGTGGTCGAAGAGAACGCCTCGGCGCAGCTGCTCGACTTGGGCGACAACGTGCTGTGCCTGGCTTTCCGCAGCAAGATGAATGCCTTGGATGACCAGATCATCGCCATGGGCTACCGCGCCCTGCAGCTGATCGATCAGGGCAAGGCCACCGGCCTGGTGATCGGCAACGACGGCAGCAACTTCTCTGTGGGCGCGAACCTGGGCTTTATCGCCCAACTGGCGAGCGAGAACCGCTGGAAAGAGCTGGACGCCGCGGTGCTCAGCTTCCAGAAGCTGTTTATGGCCCTCAAGTACAGCCATGCGCCCGTCGTCAGCGCGCCGCACGGCATGACTTTTGGCGGCGGTGCAGAAATCGCGATGCATTCCAGCAAGATGCAGGCGGCGGCTGAGACGTACTTTGGCCTGGTGGAGGTCGGCGTCGGTCTGCTGCCCGCGGCCGGCGGTACCAAGGAACTGGCGGTGCGGGCGCTCAACGGCATCCCCAGCGACACGCGCGCTGACCGGGTGGCCCTGCTGCAAAAGCCCTTTGAGACCATCGCTTTGGCTAAGGTTTCCAGCGGCGCCGGCAATGGCCGCGAGCTCGGCTTCCTCCGCGACGGCGACGCCATGAGCATGGACGCCGATCGGCGCATCGAAGACGCCAAGCTCGCCGTGCTGCAGCTGGCTGCGGCGAGCTACCGCCCCGCGCTGGAGCCGGACAACCTGATTCTGCCGGGCGCAGAAGGCATTGCCACCTTTGACATGGCGCTCTACGCGTTCCGCTGCGCCGGTCAGGCCAGTGAGCACGACTGCACCATCGGCCATGAAGTCGCCAATGTGCTGTGCGGCGGTCCGGGCGGCGGCAAGAAAAGCGAATGGGATCTGCTGGATCTGGAGCGCGAGGCCTTCCTCAAGCTAGCCGGCATGCAAAAGACCCGCGACCGCGTCGCCCACATGCTGCAGACGGGCAAGCCGCTGCGCAACTAGATCACTGGGCAACTGAAGCACCGCGATCGACAGTTTTCTTTGATTTGATCAGTTAACCTAAGGATTTGCAGAAATCTATCCACAGCCGGTCCCGCGCGCAATCGCCGTCGCAGGGACCCGCCCCGGAGGACCCATGTCGCGTTCCGCCGTCATCGTCGCCGCCGTCCGCACCCCCTGTGGCCGCGGCATCAAGGGCAGCTTGGCCCGCGTCCGCCCAGAAGATCTCGCCGCTACCGCCATCCGCGGCGCCTTGGCCCAGGTGCCCGGCCTGCTGCCCGGCGACATCGACGACGTGGTCCTGGGCTGCGCCATGCCAGAAGGCCCGCAAGGCATGAACATCGCTCGGATTGCTGCGCTGCGCGCCGGA
>JBIKTV010000355.1:0-6051 GCA_044347905.1 Myxococcota bacterium | reverse complement strand
CTGGCGCTTGCGAGGTCTGCGGCCACAGCAGCGCGGCGGTGCTCCAGCCGGCCTTTTTCGCCAGATCCCACAGCGCCTGTCCGCGGTTAAAGGAGCGATCGCGCTGCCAAGACTCGATGACAGAGCCGCTGCGCCGGTCGACATAGCGGTTGCCCACAACGCCGTGGCGGCCCGGCAGCAGGCCTGTAGCCAGCGAGGTGTGCGCCGCCCAGGTCATGGAGGGAAACACGCTTTGCAGCGGCCCAGAGGCGCCTTGGCGGGCCAGACGCTGCAGGTTGGGCAGGCCCGGCAACAGCGGTTGCAGGCGCAGCCAGGAGAGGCCGTCGATGCTCACCACCAGCACGTGCGTCACCGGCGCGGAGAGGGCTGGGAGTGGCGCAAGCACGGCGATCGCCAAGGCAATTGCCCACAGCCAACACCGAGCGTTTGCAATTCCGGATCGACGACGGCGCTGCACCTAGCCTCCCACGCAAGCAAGTTTGATCGTGACAGATTGGCGCGGGAGGCGCTACCATGGCGGGTCGGGTCGGATTCCCCCTGCGAAACCATGGCCAACGCTGCGGCACCTGCCGCCTCCTCTTCTGCAACCGCAGCCAATCTGCCGGCGAACCTGCTGGTGGGGCTGATGCTTTTTTCTGCGATCCACCGCGGGCGCTTGGCCTTGGCCGTGCCGAGCGACGGCAGCGAGGCCGAAGGTCCGGCTTGGCGCTTGGCCCTAGGCCACGCTTGGCAAGACGCAGCGCTGGCGTTGGCAATTGCGCTTTTGGCCTGGGGAATTGGCTGGCTGACCGCGCGGGCCATCCGCCATCGCGGTGTGCGCTTGACCCTGGGGCTGCTGCTGGCGCTGCCGATGCTGGCGGCGATTGGCGCAAACTGCCAGACGCACCTGAGGACGATCGCCGCGCTGCACTCCGGGGTGACCTGGAGCCTGCTAAAAGAGACGCTGGACGCGGGCGAGATGGGCGGCGTGCTGACCCAAGCGGCCTGGGGCGACCTGCTGGGGGTGACATTGCCGGTGATCGCTGTGATGGTTTCCCTCGCTATTTTCAGGCATTGGCCGCGTATGGCTTGGCCTGCGGGTCTGGGGGCTGCCCTGGTTTTGACCGGCGGGTCTCTGCAATTGGGCCAGGCGGCCCCGCCGCGACTGCCCGCGGAAGTCAACGCCTCTCCAGTGGTTTTTACCGCCAGTGACTTTGCCGCCCACTGGGGCGACCGCGAAGACGACGATGCAGACGACGAACCGGCGCCAACGACCTTAGCGAGCCACCACCGCAGTGCCGCGGGCGGCGTGGCCATGGGCGCAGACACTACGGAAACAGCAGATGAAAGCTCCGGAAACTCCAATGCCCCTCCGCCCGCGGGCGAGGCATTGCGTCTCGTGGCGCCGGAGTACGTGGCCCAGGCCCAAGTCGAGCGCAAGCTGCCGGCCAAGGCAGAAAAGCCTTGGAACATCGTGTGGATCGTCATGGAGTCGACCGGGCGACGCTACCTGCAGGGCGACAGTCCCAAGGGCCTGCAGCCGATGCCGTTTCTGGTGGACGATCTGGCCAAGCGCGGCTGGTGGCTGGCCCAGCACCGCTCGCCATCCAATTCCTCCGCCACCAGCATTTTCGCCCAAATGTCAGGGCTTTATCCGTCACCCACCACCAAGATGTTCAGCGTCCAGAAGGACGTGCACCTGCCGACCTTGTTCACTTTTGTCGGCGACAGCTATGAGCGCTTCTTGGTCACGCCGGGCAAGCTTTCCTTCTTCTTTCCCCGGCACTTTCTGCGCAATAGCGGCCTGCAGGAGATGCACGGCTACGATGAGCTGCGGCAGATTCCGGCGATGACCTCCGAAAACGCCGTGCGCAATGAAATCGACACCGTGTCGTTCTTCCTCGGTCGCCTCAAGAAGGCCAAGCCGCCCTTTGCCGCGGTCTACTATTCCTTTGCGCCGCACTGGGAATACCTGGATTACGGCCCCAAGTACCGCAGGTTCTCCGGGGGCCGCGCGGTCGACCGCTATCTCAACGGCATGTACCTGCTCGACACGCAGATCAAACGCATTGTTCAGCAGTTGCAGGATGACGGTCTGCTCGACTCGACGATCCTGGTGCTGGCCAGCGACCACGGCGAGGCGTTTGGCCAACACGAGCACAATTATGCCCACAGCCGCGCGAGTTTTGAGGAAAACTACAGCGCAGCCGGGGTGTTGGTGCAGCCCAAGCTGTTCCCGCCCCAGGTCATCGATCGGCCGACCAGCCACATCGACCTGCTGCCCACCGTGCTAGACGCCCTGGGCGTGGCGTACAACGATGCTTTGCTGCAAGGGGAGTCGCTTTTCCAGTCCGCCCACCGCCGCAAGTACCAGTTTCTATGGGGCAATGAGAACACCGTCTCAGCCCTGCGCAATGACGGGCTCAAGGTGCAATTGGCCGTGGGCGAGCAGAAATGCTGGGCTTTTGACTTGAGCCGCGATCCCAAAGAGCGCAGCCGTCTGGCGTGTGGAGCTTATGCCAAGGATCTCGCGGTGCTCAAGGAGTATCGCGAGCGCCAGCGCAAGATGCTGCCGGCCTATAGCGCCGCCCACAAGCGCGGGGAGGCCTTTGCCGGTCAGCAACACCCTGGGCTGCGCAGCGCCACCATTGCCCAAGATCCTGAGCCGTAACAGGGCTGATCGCGACGGCGGCGTTGGCTGGACCGAGCGAACGGGCGGCCAAAAAGCCCGCGGGGCCCAGACCTCGCGATCTGCGCCCCGCTAAAGCCACTGCTCGTTCGACTACTTGAGGTCTTCCAGGCCCTTCTTGGCAAAGCCCAGGCCGTCTTGGACGACCAACACCAGGAAGTTGTTGAAGAAGTCCGCCTGATTCAGGCCGCCCTCGCACACCAGGGTCGAGTCGAGCAGGAAGAACGGCTTGTCACCGGGCTGCATCAGGCTGACCTTGTTGAGGAAGTGGTCGTTGTTCCAGTTGTTGGCCAGGATGAGCGCGCGGGCCAGACCGGTGTCGCCACCCGGCAGGGGCACCGCCATGGGGATCACCGCGCGGACGGCCCAGGTGGCGCCGCTGGCCTTCTGCTGGAACAGCAAGAGAATGTTGAAGTTAATCCCAGAAGCCTCGTCGCGGAAGGGCACGATCAGCCGGCCTTGCTCGTCGGCGACGTGCTTGATGTTCAGCTGGGTGAACCAAGCCACCACGGCGTCGCGAGACGGCGCCACGGTCGGCGTATCTCCGCGCTTCTTCTTGACTTCCTGAACCGGGGCGTTGGTCTCTTTGGGCACGATGGAGGCGATGCCCATCCACGCCTTGTCACCACCCGCGAGCTTGGGCAGCGCCGCCGCAACAGGAGCTGCAGCCGGCGCCGCTTCGGGGGCTTTCTTGTCGGCGGGCTTTTCAGCGGCGGCTTTGTCTTTCTTGGCGGGCGCCCCGGCCGAAGCCAGCGACGGCAGCGCCATCGACGCCAGGACGGCGGCAAACACCAGACGATTCTTGAGAATGTGCTTCATCCATTGCTCCTGCACGGCGCCACGCGCCGGTTTCAACCGGGTATTGGCCGCTGTTGCGCTCTGTGGCGGAAACCGACCGCAACGGCGACCACGCGAACGACCAAAGTGTTGGGGACGATGTACCACGATCGGCGTGGAGCCGCAATTCTGCGCGAGAATCGCCGGCTGTTTTGCCTGCCGCGCTCTCAGACGCGCCAGCGGGTCAATCGCTTCACCGGAGTGCTATTTGGCTACTTCACCCACAATACCGCGTTATCAAACGCAAATGCCTCATCATCGGCGCCCTGATCAAGGGTGCTGGTCACGGTGACGGTCGCCAAAGCGGCGGTGTGGGCGCCGGTCCAGTTGACGCCCCAATCGTCTTCGTCCCAGTTCCACTTGCCGCACTGGTTGCCGATCAGCTTGCCGTTGCCCTTGGCAGAAAACACCGTGTTGCCGTTGATCTGCACGACTGCCGACTCGCCATCCCAGCTGTCAATGCGCACGTACTTGAGCGCCAACTTGGCCTGCGTGTGCACGGGCGCCGCGACGGTTTTGGAGGGCGCAGCGCCTTTGCCAAACAGGTCGACACCGCCCAGCATCTTGCCGTAGTCGCCACACCCTTGGACCTTGCCCTGGCTCCAGCCCTTGGTGGTGCCGTCTTCAAAATCGTCAAAGATCAGAAGGGTCCAGCCGCCATTCTTCATGTCGCAGTAGTAGGAAGTGCTGGGAGCGCCGCTCGCCGGGCCGTCGACGTCGAGCCAGTAAGAGCCGTCAGGGCTACCGGGGTAAAGGGTAATGATTTCAAGGCAGCTGGCCGCAGGGGCTTTCGAGTTTGAGCCCTTCTTGAAGCAGGCCTTGCCGTCGCCCACTTGGTCTTTGGGGCAGGCGCACTGGAAGCTGCCGGGTTGGTTCACGCAGACGGCGGAATTGTCGCAATCGTCTTTGGCGGTGGCGCATTCGTCGATGTCGCTGCAGGTCTTGCCGTCGCCCTGGTAGCCATTCTTGCAGGTGCAGGTAAAGCTGCCAGCGGTGTTGGCGCAGGTGGCGGAGGCGGCGCACGGGCTGGCCTTGGCACATTCGTCCATGTCCGTGCATTGATTGCCGATAGACTCAAAGCCGGGCTTGCACGCGGTGCAGATCGCCGTGCCCAAGGCCCCCGTGGCGCAGGTCTCCGTGCTTTTGCAGGGGGCGGCGGTGCAGGCATCGGCAAACACGGCAAAATCGTCGATGGACCAACCGATCTGCCCAGCGGCGCACGGCCCCGTGAGGCGCAAGCGGAATTGGAGCTTGGCCCCCGAATAGCCCTTGACCGAAAAGCTGAAGGGCGTCCAAGTGTTGCTTGCGCTGGGGGCGATCTTTGCGATCTCAGTCCACGGGCCTCCAGGGCTGCGGACCGCGACGGTTGCGGCGTGCTGAGCGGTCCAGCTGCCGCTAGAGACAAACCGCAACAGCATCGGCGTCGCTGGCGGTACGGCGCTGGCGTCGATCCACGGCGATACCGCAGAGGCGTCCGTGGCCGTCTGGCCCTCTGGGCACTGCAATTCCTTGCCGTTGTTGACAGATAATGCGCAGGATCCGGTCGGCGCTTGGGGCAGGCCGGCGACTTCGCCAAAGTTCCACCGCACGCTGCCTGGGGGCAATTCCGCACCCGAGCGGTGCCAAAGGGCCGCGGTCGCGGTGGCGTCACAGGGAAAATTGTCAATGTACGGCGCCGGTTGAACGCCGCACGTCGCATCGGTGGGCAGGGCAAAGGCGCACTGGCCGGTGGCCTTGTCGCAGCTGTCGATGCTGCAGGCAAAGCCGTCATCGCAGAGCTTGGGCGTCACTTTGCAGGCGGCGCCGCTGCAGACATCGCCCAAGGTGCAGGCATCGCCATCGCTGCACGGAGCGGCGTTGGCGCTGTGCTGACAGCCTTTTTGCGGGTCGCAGCTGTCATCGGTGCAGGCGTTGGCGTCGTCGCACAGCGAGCCTTCATCGGTCACGCCGCTGCAGTTGTTGTCCAGGCCATCGCAGGTCTCCGTCGCCGGCGAAGCCGCGTCGCAAGCGCTCAAGCTGCCACTTTTGCAGCTGCGCGTGCCGGTGCAGACCGCGGCCGCCCCACCCACGGTGGTTGCGCTGGCACAGCTGGTCGAGGCGGCCTCGGCGATGGCCACGGGGCTGCACGCACATTCTCCGGCCATAGGCAGACAAAAGCCTCCACTGTCGCCTTCGGCGATCTGGGCGTTTTGACAACTGTAACCTTGGGGGCACTGGCTGTCGCTCTTACAGGCCGCGCCGCAAAACCAGCCGTTGCTGCCCGCGGGTGAGGCCGCACTCACACAGGCGGCAGGGACGGCCATGGGCACCGCACAATCGCTTGAGCTTGCACAGGGATCGCAAAGCGTAGGCCACTTGGGAACGCACAACGGCTTGCCGTCTTCCGTGCTCGACGGATCCGCCGGCGGCATCACCGCGCATACGGTGCCCGCGGGGCACTTGACCTCAGAAATACAAGGGGCTGCGCAGACTTTGCCCTGGGCCGTCGGCAAACACGCGCCGCTGGCCGGGCACTCGGCGTCGCTCTGGCAGGCGCAGCCGCTCTG
>JBIKTV010000354.1:0-6053 GCA_044347905.1 Myxococcota bacterium | reverse complement strand
GGCCAGAATCGCCTCAGTACAGCTGCCGGTAGTCGTCCACACGGACACGAGTTCCACAGGCAGGGCAGCCAGTTGCAGCGTGCCAAGCGAGGCCGGCAGCGGCGCTGTGGGCCCTGTGGTGAAGGTCACGTCGGTCGGCGGCTCGATGCTGCCGCTCGGGTCCTTGCACAGGCTGGGCAGGTGTAGCGTGTAGGTCGACGAAGGGGCAAACCCCTTGAGGGGACGGAGGATCGTCCAGCCCATGGCGTCGTCTTTGGCCTCGACCTCGACGGGCTTGCCGGCGACGTCGCGCAACTCTGGCACCACCGGCTCATAAGGTGGCTGCAACGGCGTGGGCAAAAGCACTGGAATCGCCTGGGCATTGGCGGGGACTTGCGCGCCAGAGGTCAGGCTGGTCTTGGGCTTGCACACCAGCGGCGCGGTGCACGCCCAGGCGTCGGCAGCTGTGCTAAGGGCAACGAGCGCTAGCGTCGACACAACAGCGGGGATCGGACGATAAGCCATGGCAGCCTCCGCGCGGCCATCTAGGGGCGGCGCTGGCCACAGCAAGGTAGCACGCCCTAAGGGCTCGCAAAGTCACAGCTCGATCGAGCCGTGCTTTGAGCGGAGCGGTGAGTCGGCTTGCAAAGACGCGAACTTGCGACCCACCCAGCAAGCGATGGGCACTCGTAGAAAATCAAGGTGATTTTCTACAGGCCCTAGGGCGCCTTGGGGTCGCGGATGCAAACCTTGCCGACAAACGCGATATTGCTGCAGATCGGCAGCTTGCCCTTGCAGTCGCCGGCGCTGGCGCAGGGGCCGGAGCAGTAGAAATTGCCGTCACTCGGCGGGCCTTCGATGCACAGGGCGGTCTCGCAGTCGTTGCCGTCCTTGCAGGCGTCGACGCCCGATTTGCCGGTGCCGCGCGGGCCAAACTTGCAGAGACAGCCTTTGATCTCATCGCATTCGCAGCGCTCGCTGGCGATGCAGTCGGCGTTGAAGGTGCAGTCGGCGTTGCTGGAGGCGACGTCTGCGGCGACATCGGCGGCGGAGGCATCGGCGCTGGCGCTGCTGTCTTGGGGCAGGGCGGTGTCGGCGGAAGCCGTGTCGCTGCCAGCACTGTCGCCAGTACCAGTGGTGCTATCGGCAGTTAGCGCGCCGCCATTGCTAGGGGTCGCGCTGCTGCCGCAGCCGCTGGCGGCGATGAGGACGGTCAGGGCGAGGGCGGGTAGCTTCATGGGGCCTCCTGGGGCGCCGATTGTGCCACAGGTGGGGCGTGGAGGGCAGCGGGCGGCAGCGGGCCAGGGATGGAGGCCCGAAGGGGGGGCGTCCGACGCCCCTTTTTGCCAGCGGCTGTGCGCCCTTAGGGCGCACCAGACCGCGCGCAAAAAGCCCCAGCCCGGTCGCCGCAGGCGAGGCCCCCAAACCAACCCCTGCCGGCAATTCCCGCCAAGTCAGGCCGTTTAGCCCCCTAAATCACCATCTAACTCTCTACTGCGCCGGCGGAATCTTCTGCAATTTCCGCTGCAGCGACCGCCGGTGCATCCCAAGTCTGCGCGCCGCTTCAGAGATATTGCCCGCGCTGTCGGCCAGCACCCGCTGGATGTGCTCCCATTCCGCGCGGGCCAGGCTAGGGGCGTGGACATCGGCGTCGCTCAGCTCAACCGGCGCGCTGCCGCGGGCAAAAGCCGCAAGGACTTCATCGGCATCCGCCGGTTTGTTGAGGTAGTAGGTGGCGCCCAAGCGGATCGCGTCAATCGCCGTGGCGATGCTGCCGTACCCGGTGAGGACCAGCACTTGCGTAGCGGGATCAATGGTCTTGAGCGCCTTGACCAACTCCAAGCCGCTGCGCCCCGGCATGCGCAGGTCGACCACGGCGCGCTCGGGCGATTCGCGCCAGGCAGAGGCGATGGCCTCGTCGGCATCGGCGGCGGTCACCACTTCGCAGCCGCGTTTGCGCAGCGCCCGGGCCAAGCGCTCGCGAAACACCGCGTCGTCGTCTACGACCAGGTAGAGCGGGCTCGCCTCAGCCACGGGCGGCCCCCACAAGGCTCGCTTGCGGGCACAAGGGCAGGCGGGCGATCGCTGTCGTGCCGTGGTGTTCGACCGAGTCGATCGCCAGAGTGCCGCCACAGCGCTCGACAATCGTCCGCGCCAAGTAGATGCCCAGGCCCATGCCCTGACCGGGCGCCTTGGTGGTCATGAACGGCTCGCCGGCCCGCGCGGCCAGCTCCGGCGCCATGCCCTGGCCGCGATCGCGCACTTCAATGCGGCACAGTTGGCCTTCAGAAAGCACACGGATCTCAACTAGTTGCCCGGAATCACTGGCTTGCACAGCATTCTTGACCAGACCGCGCAGCGCCAGGGCCAGGGCTTGGCTCGGCACCTCGACCTGGGCGTGCTGCAGCTCAGCGGCCAGGCCGACATCGATCCGCGCCTGCGGGGCCAAGGGGGCAACGGCGCGCTGAAGCAGGTCGGCCAGCTCAATCCTCTCTGGCACCTCGCCCGGCCCTTGCCCCGCTTCTGCGGTCAAAGCCTGGAGAATTTGCCGGCAGCGCTCGACTTCGCCGCGGATGAGCCGCACATCGTCCAGGTTTTCGGCGTCCTCTGCGCGTTCGGCCAAGCTCCGCTCTAGCTCCTTGCTGACCACGGCGATGGTCGACAGCGGGGTCGCCAGTTCATGGGCCGCGCCACCCGCCAAGGTCGCGAGCGAGGCAAACTTCTCTGCCTGCAGGGCCTTGAGCCGGGCCGTCGCCAGCTCGCCTTCGCGCTGCAGCAAGCTCGTGCGGATCCGCGAGACAAAGTAGACAATAAACACCGCCGCCACCGCCGCCGCGACCCACATGCCGTAGAGGTGCATCCGCATGTGGCGCATATGCAGGTTGTCTTCATCAAACCAGCCGCTATCTGGGCCCAGCAGGGTCAAGAACAGCGCCGCGGAGCAGAGGATCGACAGGCCGGCGATGCCCCAAGTCCAGCGCGTGCCCAGCAGCACCGCCGCCAGCGAGATGTGAACCAGGTACAAGAAACTGAAGGGATTAAACGGGCCGCCGGTCAGCGCCAACACGCCCGTCAGCAGCAGCACGTCCAAGGCCAGCAGGTTGCCGATGGCGCGCTCGCCGACCTCAGGGCGCTGCCGCCGCCACCATTGGGCCACGACATTGGTCAGGAGCCCCAGGGCCACCAGCGCGGCCAGGGGCGCCAGCGGCAGGTCGGCCTCAAGCCCTTGATCGACGGCGACAATCGCCAGGGTTTCCAAGCCCGTAGCCCACCAGCGCAGGCGCACCAGCCAGTCAAACTGGATCCGCGGGACTTCGCTGTCGATGGGCGCTTGGGGCATCAGAGCATCCAGTCAAACACCGCGGTGCCAATGGACTTTCCGCCCACGGAGACCGCCAGGTTCAGGCGCCAGTCGCCCGGCATGGTGAAGTTGAGCTTGCCGTCATAGAAGCCGCCGCCCGCGCTGCTGGGGTTGACGTTGCCCGGCGAGCCGTGGCCCATGCTGGGCATTTCCGGCACGCCTTGCAAGCTGGCGTCGCTGACCGGTTCGTAGGTCATCATGTCGCTGCTGGCGCGGTGGAGGGCGACGCGGTACGGGTTGAGGCCGACCTTGGGCGCGGCGGGAAAGTGGACGATGACGGTGTAGCGCTCCGCGGTCATGCCCGTGCCCACCAGCAGGACCTTGGCGTAAGGCGCGGCGCCGACGCTGATTTTGCCCAGGGCCACCGTGCGCTTGGTGCCGCCCTTGGGGGTGACTTCGATGTCGAGCTGCCACGACTCCATGGCATTGCCAGCCATCTGGAACATCAGCTCGCCGGCAAAAAGCCCTTGGGCGTCGGCGATGGCGGCGGGTTGCACCAGCGGGCAGGCGTGCTGCATGGCGGTCATCTTCATCAGCGGCTTCTGCGCCACCTCGGCCTCGGTCACGGCTTTGCCGTCGGCTTGAATGCGGTAGAACACCTTTTGCCAGCCCACGACCAAGGGCTTGGCGCTCCAGAGTTCGACGTCGACGCCCTCGGCGCTAGCTTTGGCCAGCTGGGTCAGACCGGCGGGGGCGGTGGAGGTGGTGTCGGCGCTGGAGGCGGTGTCGGCGCTGTTGCTCGCGTCGCTGGCGGTGGCGGTGTCGCTGCTGGTGGACGCGGTCGCGGCGGAGTCTTCGCAGCCCAGGGTCAGCAGGGCGGTCAGGACCAGGGCGGGCAGAACTGGGGCGGGCAAAAACGAGGGCCTCAACATGGGGATTCTCCTGTAATAGTCTGTGGTTCAGGGGGTGGTCACCCCTCCCGAATTTGAGGGTGCCGGCTGGGCTTTGCAGCCGCAGCTGCCGGGGCTCGGCTCGTCGCTCGGCGGGGGATCCTCCGGCGTGCCTTGGGTGATGCGACAGCCCCAACTGGGCTTGCGGCTTGGGGTCAGGTCGCCCGCGCTGATGCGCTCCAGGGCCTGGTCTAACCACGCTTGGCGCTTGGGATCGCCGGGGAGCCGCTCGTTGTCGAGCCAGCCGGTGTATGCGACCCGGCCGTCGGCCAGCAGCACCACCACCGTGGGCGTCGTCTTGACGCCCAGTTCATGGGCCAGCAGGCCGCCGCGGTCTCGCCAGATGGGCAGGGCGATGCCGCGTTCCTGCCTAGTTTTTTCGATGTCCGCGGGGGCCTCGTCGGCATTGCTCGCCACGCCCAGCACTTGGATGCCGCGGGGCTGGAGGCGCGCCACAAGCTCATCGCTGCGGGCCTGGTAGCGGCGCACGCACGGGCAGCCTGCGGACCAGAACACCAGCACCGTGGCCTTATAGGGGCCCAGCAGCTCGGCCAGGCTGGCTACGCGGCTCTGACCGTCAGACAGGCGCAATTGGCTTTGGCGATCCGCGCTGATCGCGGTACCGCGCACCTCAGGGCCGCCGCACGCGCAGGTGAGGAGGGCGGCGAGCACCAGGCCGGCCCAGGTCGAAAGATCGCGGAGGTCCACGCTACTCCTGGATCGCATAGCGAATACCCATGGTGGCCGACCAGCGCTCGGTGCGGTTGCGCGGCCCCAGCCACCCCGAAGGCGCGTCGCTGCTGGCCGCGGCTGTGGCGGTCCACACGTCGGCAAAACGCCACGACAGCGACAAGCCGGCGTTGAGCCCGCGGGTCCCAGAGTCGGATTCTTCAACGCCTGCCTGGGTATACGGAGCCTCGCGGTCAAACACCGCCTGGGCGCCCAGCACGATGCGGTCTGGCACCAGCTCGCGCCCGGCCGACAAACCCGCTTGCCATCCCGGGCCATAGCGCAGGGTCACCCCGGTGTCGCGGCGCTCAAAACCCGCGGGCAAGGTGAAGCCCAGGTCGGCGCGGGCAAACCACGGCAGCACGGCCTTCTCTACCGCCAGCGCCAGCCCGCCGACCCAGGCGCCGCGCCCCGTGGTGCCCGCACCCAGCAGATCCGCGGTCTCTTCTACCCGGGTAGCCATGGGGATCACCCCTGTGGCGGTCACGGTGATGGCCGGCCAGCCTTTGAATTCGCCGGCCAGAATCGCGTCCCAGCGCAGGGCCACGGCCACATCGCCCAGACCGCCAGCCACCACCCGCGGCACGCCCTGGGCCGCGCGGATGCCGGTCACCCACGGCGCCTTGGCCGACAGCTGCGCGCGCTCGTGCAGTCGCAGGATGCCCCACAGATCGGTGCGCAGCTCATCTTGCTGATACGTCGAAGGAAACGGCCGCCAGGACCCGGTCTTGTCCCAACGGCCGCTGTCGCGGGCCCCCATGACCAGGGCGCCAAACGCGGCAGTCTCCCAAATGGCCAGCCGGCCGATGCCAAACACCGACGCCGACAGGCAGCACGCCGCAGCCTGAGCACTGCGGGTCCCCACGACCGACAACAGCGCAATAAGCAGGGCGATTTGTACCAGGCGCAGGTGCGGCATCGGCAGGCGACCATGCCCCCGGGAGGTGGGGCAGGGCCACAGTGCCACCGTTGCGGGCCGCGACCAAGGGCGTGCGACGATTTGCCGCAGGGGGCTTGGGCGCCGCCGCGGGGAGGGCGCGGCCCAGGTGGGGCGGCTTGTTCCAACGCTCTCTTGCAGATCGCTAGTAATATCA
>JBIKTV010000002.1:0-48104 GCA_044347905.1 Myxococcota bacterium | reverse complement strand
GTGGAGAAGAAGACCGACTACGACCGCTGGTCGACCATCGACCGGCAGATCGCGGTGTTTGCCGCCCAAGCCAGCCCGGATGCCCATGGATACTTGCTGGGCAACTGGATGGGCTTGAAGGCCAAGAACGCCAAGATCGGCCCGGCGATCGTCAAGGCGTACGCCACCTTGCCCAACAATGACAAGGGCATTGCCCACACCGTCCTGACCAACCAGTGCGACAAAGAGAGCGGCGCCAAGATCGTGGAGGAGCTCAAGAAGTTCCCGGCCGGCTCGCCGGAGAGCTCGTGGGCCAAGGGTCTTGAGACCGGGCTCGCCGCCTGTAAGTAGTTACATCGTCAGCGAAAATCCGCGCATCCTCCGATCCGTTAGCCTGGGTCAGAGGGTGCGCGGTGCTTTTTGCGCGGCGGCATTGGGCATTACGTCGGCGACCAGCCCCACGGCTCGCGGTCGGGGTCGCACACGCCGCTCTGGCCGCTCTGGCCGCGGGGCACGCACCGGCCGTCGATGTGGCAGAAGCTCGCTGGGCCTGCCTGCACACACTGGCCCTGGGCGGCGCGACACAGGCTGTCAATGGCGCAGAGGTCGGGGCGGCTACACGAGGCGGTCGACACCGCGGGACTCGCCACGCGCAGCTCAACTTCGGCAATGCTGCCGGGATCTTGCGCCTGAGCCAGCTGCACCGTTTGGCTGGCGAGCACTTGGCCGCCCGCTCCGACCGCCTGGACGGTATAGCTGCCGGGCTTGCCAACCATCCGCTCAAAACGCCCGTCGCGGCAGCGACTTGTCCAGCGCTCGCCGTCGTTCAAGGCGATCTCCTTGATCTGCACTTGGGCGACCACCGGCCGGCCCTGGCTGTCGATCACCCGGCCGCGAATCCCTGGCCCGGCCAGCACCCGCTCCAGCAGGCCCTGCCAAGTGCCGCGGGTCGCCGCCACCATGGCAATCCCCTTGGCGCGTCCGGGGTTCGTCAGGGTCCCTTCGACCAGCAGCGCCGTGGTGCCGTGGGCCGCGCGGTGCCAGTCCTGGTCGACGCCATCCACCGGATAGAGCCGGCGCTTGACGTCAAGAGGCCTGCGGTTGACCTGGGGGCCCGCTCGCGCGCTCATGGCCTTGGCCACATCCCAGGCCTCATTGGGCTCCGGATCGCGCGCCTCCGGGATGGTGTAGGGCACCAAAATGGCATTGGCCTGGGTGTGGTAGCTGATCGACGCGACAAAGCGTTCGGCGTCGGCCAAGCGCATCAGCGCCTGCGTCTCCGGCTCAGAGGCGGCCCTGGGCCCGCGATACCAAGAGCGCCGCGGGTCAGAGTGGCTGGCCACCTCACCCAACGTATGCCAGCGAAAGGGATAATTGCGGTTCAGGTCGACGCCATCGGTCGGATCGACGCGGCCATTCTCATCGGTATCGCGGCCATTCTTGCGGCCACCGTGGCGAGAAACGTGCCAATACGCGTGGTTGCCATCGGGATTGACCAGCGGCATACACCACACCGTCAGGTCTTCTACCCAGCGCGTGACGGCCGGTTCGCGCCCATAGCCCTCCAGCAGCCCCGCACAGCTGTCCAAGGCGAATTCCACCGCCGACAGCTCGACCCCGTGGTGCGCGCCGTTGATCAGCACCTGCGGCACATCGGCTGCGCTTTTGGACCCGGCGTGAATGCGCAGCGCCTGCAGCGGCCGCCCCTGTCGCGTGCGACCAACCTCGTGCAAAGTCGCAATCGCGCTGTATTTCTTTGCGTAGGCCCCCAGCATGGCCGCCACCATCGCGTCGTCCTTGTAGCTGCGATCGCGGCGAATGACCCCGCCCTGCTCCACCACCGGCTCGGCGCTCGCGGCGCGAAAGTCGGCGTCGGCGAACTTGCGCGGCTCGTCCAGAAACACCTCGCCGACCTCAAAGCGATGGCTGATCGCCTCTTTGGCCAGCGCCGTCGCCTGCAGCGTAGCCAGCCCGCCGCTGCGATCTACCAGCTTCCAGCCAGAAATCGCCTGCAAATCCGCAAGGGAACGCTCGGGCACCTGCAGGTAGCGCAGCGGCCCCAGCGCCCCGGCCCGCGGAGTCAGCTTGCTCCCAGCGCGGCGAAACGACAGCCAACTCAGCGCCGCATCGTGCTTGCCGGCCACCCGCAGGCCGACCGTTCCTTCGGCATAGGTCGCGTCCGAGGCCGTCAGCGTCGCCAGGGGCTGCATCGTTTCCGCGTCAAACACCTGGGCCAGCAGGTGCGGACCAAGGAGAAAGACTTGAATCTCAAGCTCATGTACGCCCTTGTGCCCCAGGGCCACCCCCTGCGACAGGACCTTTTGCGCGCCCCCGTCAAAGCGCCGCCACGCGAGCCGGCCGTCGTGCCAGGTGACACCGTAGCCCGTCAAAATCGCCAGTTCGCCCTTGCCGTTGGCCTTGCGCTGCACGTTGGCGCGGACGATCAGGGAGGTCGTCTGGGCGTGATGGGCGCGAATTCGCCCGCGCACAAAGCCGTCCTGCAGCTTCTCCGTCTGTGCCGCCAGCCACCAGCTCGCCTCGCCATTGCCATCGCGCAGCAGCAGATCGCGCTGAACCTGCCATTTTCCTTGCTGATCTGCCGAGGCCGGCACGCCTGGCGCGCCCTTGCCCACCAGCACCTGCTCATCGCGGGTGTCAAAGCTCGCCACGCCATCTTGCTGCGATTCCAACGGTTTGGCGTACACTTGCCCCGGCGACAGCGCACTCAGAGAGGCCGCCAAGGCCACGCTGTAGATCGGCCAGTTCTTGTCGCGCTGGTTCATCTAATGGCCCGCTCGGGTCAGAGCCTCGGCCTCCGCCAGCGACACCGCGCAGCGAAAACCAAAGTGGTGGTAGGGCTTATTCGCCGGAAAGTGCGGCCGGCGCCAGGTTGCCGCGGCCATCTTGGGCGGCCAATACCACGATCCGCCCTTGACCAGCTTCTGATCGCGGCCGGCACACGGCTCCTTTCCGCCACAAGGTCCTTTGGGATCTGGGCCTTGGCAGTCCTTGCCGCAGCTGGCAAAGCTGGGCGTGTACCAGTCCGCCACCCACTCCCAGGCGTTGCCGCTCATGTCGTACAGGCCATAGACCCCCGCCGGCCGGCTGCCGACCTCCAGCGTGCGGCCCTTGAATTCCTGCGGTGGCTTCTTGGGCGTGCCGCAGCCGCGACCAGTTTTGTCCATGATCACCGCGCGCTTACAGTCAGCCGGCTCGTTGCCCCACGGGTGGGTGTTGCCGTCCGGACCGCGCGCCGCCTTCTCCCACTCCGCCTCCGTGGGCAGGTGCTTGCCGCGGGCCTTGCAGAACTGCGCCGCATCGTACCAGCTCATGCCGACCATGGGCTGCTTGGGCCGGTCGTAATCGTTGTACAAGGGCTTTGATCGCTTGCACTTTTTCTCTTTGACGCAGGCCTGATAGTCGCCGTACGTCACTTCATAGATGTCCATGAAATACGTTTGCATCCAGACACTTGCCAGCGGCTGGGCGTTCTTGGGTCCGCTGTTGGCGCCGCGGTAAAACGGCCCCGCGGGGATGCAAGCCGTGCCCGCAACTGCAGTGCCGCAGGCCGCCGCAGGGACGCCCGCCGGCGCGGCGACCACAGGTGGCAAATTCACAGGTGGTGCGGGACCTTGGGCGACGGCAGCGCCAGCCAGGGAGGTCAAAAAAAGGGCGAGGGAAATCGTGCTCATGGCGCCATGCTAGCCCAGCAGCGGCCGTTTGTCGCGCGAGACTGGCCCGGTCCCCCTCGACAACCCGCAACCCCGTCTTATCTTGCGGCGTCGCTCGGGTCAGCCGGCCTTGCCGCATCTGCCACTAATGCGGAATAGGCTGCCGGCCTGGGCGGTTGCCAGTCCCCGTCGCCAACGGTTTGTTCGCCCTTCTCTGCCCGATTCTGGAGCCTACATGCAGGATATCCGCAGCCTCAACGAGATGATTCGCCACGAGTCGCAGTTCGTCGACGCCATCCTGGACGAGATGAAGAAGGTCGTGGTCGGCCAAACGCACATGGTCGAGCGCTTGCTCATCGGCATGCTCACCGGCGGCCACGTGCTGCTAGAAGGCGTGCCGGGCCTGGCTAAGACCCTGACCTGCAAGACGCTTTCGCGCACGCTGAGCTTGGGCTTTCAGCGCATCCAGTTCACCCCCGATCTGCTGCCGGCCGACATCCTGGGCACGATGATCTACAACCCGCGCGATCAGACCTTCTCGGTCAAGCGCGGACCGATCTTTGCCAACCTCATCCTGGCCGATGAGATCAACCGCGCGCCCGCCAAGGTCCAGTCGGCGCTGCTGGAGGCGATGCAAGAGCACCAGATCACCATCGGCGAGACCACCTTCAAGCTCGACGAGCCGTTCTTGGTGCTGGCCACGCAGAACCCGATCGAGCAAGAGGGCACCTATCCGCTGCCGGAAGCCCAGGTCGACCGCTTCATGCTCATGGTCAAGGTCGGCTACCCGACCCGCGCGGAGGAGCTGCAGATCCTCACCAATGTCACCTCGGGCTACAATCCGGAGATTCGCGCCCTTGTCGATGGTGAACGCCTGCTTTCCGCCCGGAAGGTGGTGCAGGACATTCTGATTGACGACAAACTCAAGCAATACATTGTCGATATCGTGTTTGCTACCCGCGATCCGCGCAAGCACGGCCTGGCCGATCTGGCGGAGTTCATTCAGTTTGGCGCCTCGCCCCGCGCCTCGATCTTCTTGACCCAGGCGGCCAAGGCCCACGCCTTCTTGCGCCACCGCGCCTTTGTCATCCCTGAGGATATCAAGGCGATCGGCCTCGACGTGCTGCGCCACCGCGTCATCCTCACCTACCAAGCAGAAGCCGAGCAGCTCACCAGCGATGACGTGGTGCAGCGGATCTTTGACCGGGTTCCTGTGCCCTGATCGCCCATGGATCACAGTAGGTTGGACTAGGAAACGCAGCCCTTTGGATGACTTATCGCGGTGTAACTCAGCTCCATGACAAAGCATGCCACCCACGACATCCCTGAAGACCAGCAGGACGACGATCTGCTCGACGTCGCCGCGCGGGTCCGCCAAGTCGAGCTCATCACCCGCCGGCTGGTCAATGACACGCTGGCCGGCCAATACCATGCGGTTTTTAAGGGCCGCGGGATGTCCTTCGACTCCGTGCGCGAGTACCAGCCGGGCGATGACGTGCGCACGATTGACTGGAACGTATCCGCGCGAACAGGCGGGGTTTTTGTCAAGCAATACGTCGAAGAGCGCGAGCTAACGGTGCTGCTGGCAGTCGATCTCTCCGGGTCGATGGGCTTTGGCAGCAAGCGCCGCTCCAAGCGCGACCTGGCCGCGGAAATTGCCGCCGTGCTTGCGTTTTCTGCCTTGCGCAACAATGACCGCGTCGGCCTTGTGCTGTTCAGCGACCACATTGAGCACTACGTGCCGCCCAAGAAAGGCCGCGCGCACATCCTGCGGCTGGTCCGCGACATTCTGGGCACCCAGCCCAAGGGCAAGCAGACGAGGCTGGACGCTGCGTGCGACTACCTGTCTAAGATCGTTCGGAAACGCTCAGTGGTCTTTGTGCTTTCCGACTTCTTGGACGGCGATTTTGAGCGCGCCCTGGGGGTGCTGGCCCGCCGCCATGACCTCGTGCCGCTGGTGATTGGCGATCGCGCGGAGATGACGCTTCCGGACCTGGGCGGCGTCATCCAGTGGGAGGATCCAGAGACCGGAGAATTGCTGCTGTTTGACGCCGGCCATGCCGCCTCGCGCCAGACGTTTTGGCAGCGCCAGCAGGTGGGCCGGCGCAAGCTGGAGCAGGCCCAGCGCAAACACGGCGTGGAGCCGATTGAGGCGTGGGTCGGCGAAGACTACTTGGCCGGGCTGGTGAATTACTTCCTTCGGCGGGCGGCGAGGCAATGATGGCGCAGCGCTCCCCATGGTTTATGGTTGCCGCGTGGGCCCTGGCAAATTTGCTGGCGGCATCGGCATTTGCCCAAGCTCAGCCCGCTGCAGCTGCGGCGCCGTCCCTGGCTGCGGCGGCGTCTCCCACGGCGGCGGCTGCGGCAGCGCCCATCCAAGTAGAGGCCAAACTCTCAAACACGACACCGCTTTTTGGAGAGAAGGTCGAACTGCGCGTGACCTTGCGCTACCCGGCGGGCTATCGGGTGTTCTTCCCCAGCAAGCCGGATCTGCGGCCGCTGCTCGTCGATACCCGCGATCCGGGGCGCAGCGAGCGCCAGGAATTGGCCGGACAGATCGTTGAAACCCTTGTGCTTCCTGCCCTCGCCGTGCGCCAAGGTGCCGGCAAGACCCCGGTCATTGAGATCCCGTGGCATCGCGTGACCGACCAAGGTGGCGCGGGCGAGTCGGGCACGGTGCAGGTGGCGCCGCTGCGCTTCTCGGTCAAGTCGCAGTTTGCCAATGATACGGCGGTGAAAGCCTCGCCTCTGCCGGCGCCGCGCCCCCTGGTGGAGGAGAATACCCCCTTAGAGATCGCCCTGTTGATCGCGGCGATGATGGCGCTGTCCGCGGTGATCACTGCGGCGGGCCTCAAGGTCTATCGCGATCGCGCCGCGCGGCGGGCCCCCAAGCCCACGGTGCCGGCCCACGTGGCAGCGCTGGATCGCCTGCGCGAGCTGAACAATTCCGGGCGGCTGCAGACCGCGAGCGCCCGCGAAGTGTTTGCGGAATTGTCAGAGATTCTGCGGCAATACCTGGGTGGTCGCTATCGCTTTGCCGCCATCGACATGACCACCACAGAGCTGCTGGCCCACCTGCAAACCATCGAGGTCCGCGGGGTGATGAGGGACGAACTGCGGGCCTTTGCCGAGCTATCGGACCTGGTCAAGTTCGCCCAAGTGCCTGCTGCGCCAGAGGAACTGCAGCGAGAGGCCGCGTGGGTGCAGCGGGTGGTAGAGAAGACCATGCTGACCGCGGAAGAGACCGAGGCCCAGCGCCGCGCAGAGACCGAGCGACTGGCCCGGCAGCGCCGCCTTCGCCTCATGGTCATGGCCCCAGCACCGCTTCGCGCCAGGGCTTTTGCCGTCGACGTGTTCATCGGCGCGCTGGCCAACGCCTTGCTCGCTTGGGTGGCCATCGACACCGCCAATCAGCTGTTGTTCGATGTTTCTTACGCAATGCTGCCGCTTTGGCTGATTGTTCGCGATGTATTAGCTGGCCAATCGCCCGGCAAAACCCTGGTTGGTCTACAGATTGCCAAGTGGGAGGATGAGCTTCCCGGCGAGGTTCCGGGCCGGGCCAACCGCGACGATCAGGAGGACCTGCCGACCGCGGAGATGACGGGCCTCAGCGCGCGGCTGTTGCGCAACTTGCTGCTGGTGGTGCCGCTGGCCGGTTTGGTGGCGGAGGCGGTGACCTGCTTGTACCTGCCGGAGATGCGGCGTATCGGCGACCAGTGGGCAAATACCCGCGTGATTGACAGTCGTTATGGCAGCCGCCGCGGTGTGGCCGGGTGGATTCCGCCGGTGCTGGTGGCGCTGGTGGCCGCGGGCCTGTTGCTGCTGCCGCTGGCCCTGGGAGGCCGCCCATCATGAATCAAAGCGGCATGACTTTTGAACATCCGTGGTTCCTGCTCGGCCTGGCCGCTTTGGCATTGGTGGCTTGGGTGCGGTCGCGGCGGGCGCCGGTCTCCGTGCAAGCGGGATCGCTGAGCGGCTTTAAGCAGGTGGCCCCGACCCTGCGGGTTCGCCTGTATAAACTCCCGGATTGGCTGCGGATTGCCGCGGCGGCCCTGCTGATCGTCGCCTTGGCGCGGCCGCAGATGGTCGACACGGAGGTGCTGTCCGGCGAAGGCGTGGACATCATGATCGCCCTGGACATGTCCGGCTCCATGAACGCCATCGACATGAGCCAGGAAGACATCGCCGCGCTCCAGGCTGCCGGCCAGGAACCGGACAACCGTTTTGAGGCGGCCCGCAAAATCCTCAAGGATTTCATCAAAAGGCGCACGTCCGATCGGGTGGGTCTGGTGATCTTTGGCGGCGAGGCCTACCTGCGCTTCCCGCCGACCTTGGACTATGTGCGGGTGCTCAACGCCCTGGACGGCCTGGTGCTGGACGACGGTCGGCGCAACCGCGAGGACAGCCAGGACTGCCAAAACGATTGCACGATCAATGGTTCCGGCACGGCAATCGGCGACGCCCTGAACCGGGCCTTTTTGCGGCTGGAGAAGGCCAAGAGCCGCTCCAAAATGGTGATCCTGATTACCGACGGCAAGCAAGAAGGCGGCAGCATGGAGCCGCTCACCGTGCCCAAGTACGTCGCTTCGCTGGCGGATAAGCAGAAGGTGCGCTTCTTTACGTTCCAGGTCGGCTCGGGCAAAGAGACTCGGCTGCCGGCTTTTGACCCCCTGCGCGGTGGCCCGGTGACGGATCGCTTTGGCCGCCGCGTGTACCAGCGCCCCGACCGGCCGTTCCCCACTGACCCAGAGCTGCTCAAGCAGATCGCCGATCTGACCGGCGGCCGCTTCTATGACAGCTGGGACGCGGAGAAATTTGCCAAAGACTTCCAAGACCTAGAGAAGACAACCTTCCAGGTCAAGGTGCGCACCCACCGCAGCGAACTGTTCTACGGCTGGCTGATCGCCGGTCTGGCCTTGCTGATGGTCGAATTGGTGTTGCGCCGCACTTGGCTGCGCGCTTTTCCGGCGTAGGCTGAAAACCTAAACCGCCAGCGGACCTTTGCCCGAGGTGCCATGAACTCCGACGTCCTGACTTTTGCCGAACCCGCCGCTGCTTGGGCGCTCGTTCCAGCAGCGCTGCTGGTGCTGTGGGCCGCGGTGCAGCTCAGCGGTTGGCGCAAGCGTCTGGCCAAGCTGGGCACGGGCGCGGTGGTGCGGCGGCTGCTGCAGGGTTTTGAGCCTGGCCAGGCGGCGCTGCGGCTTGGCCTGTGGGCGCTGGCGCTGCTGCTGCTGGTGGGGGCGGCGACCCGGCCGCGCTACGGCATGCGCGAAACGGAAGTGTCCAACGCCGGCATCGACATTGCCCTGGTGGTAGATGCCAGTAAATCCATGCTGGTCCGCGATGTTGTGCCCAACCGCCTGCAGGGGACGGGGCTGGAGATCAGCGCGCTGCTGGGTCGGCTGGCCGGTGGCCGGGTGGCGCTGGTGCCGTTTGCCGGGATTCCGTTTGTGCAATGCCCGCTGACGTCAGATCACGAGGTGGTCAAGACTTACCTTCAGGACCTGCGCCCGGACGACCTGCCCGTGGGCGGCACCAACATCGGCCGCGCGCTGACCCTGGCCACAGAACTGCTCACCGGCGAACGCGAAAAGGCCGAGGCGGAGCTGCGCGACAACCTGATGACCCAGTTCAAGGGCTCCAAGCACCGCGCCATCGTGCTGTTCAGCGACGGCGAAGACCACGAGGGAGCCGCGCTAGATGCGGCGCGCAAGGCCGCTGAAAAGGGCATCAAAATCTACACGGTCGGCGTGGGCTCGGCATTTGGCGATCCCGTGCCGATTCTGGGGCCGGACGGCACGGCCACGGGGGTCATGAAGGACGAAGCGGGCAATCCGATTTTCTCTAAGCTCAACATGGATCTGCTGGAGCAACTGGCCCAGGCGAGCGGCGGCAAGGCATTCCGCTACGGCAATCAGTCCGTGGTGTCGCAACTTTTTGAGGCGCTCGATGGCCTAGAGAAAGCGGAATACCAGGCGCAATTCAAGATGTTGGGTGAAGACCGCTACCAGTGGCTGCTGGGCCCGGCGCTGCTGCTGCTGCTGGCAGAGATGCTGCTGGCTGGCCGGCGCAAGAAACCCGCAGCGGCTCCGGTGCGCGCCAAGGCGCCTTTGGCGGTCGGCCTGCTGCTGGCGCTCTTGACGGCGAGTGGGGCGCTTGTGAGCCCTGCGCACGCGGCCTGGCTGGAGCGCGAAAACCCGGATATCTCTAAGGGGCGCGAGCAGTTGCAGCAAAAGCAGTACGGCGAGGCGCTGCAGTCGTTCAAGCAGGCCCAGGCCAGCCGACCTGAGCACGCGCTCATCTGGTACAACATGGGCGTGGCGATGGCCTGGATGGGCAACCACGGCGAGGCGGTGACGGCGCTGTCGCGGGCCCTGGGCGCCCTGCAATTGCGCGACCCGCAAATCGAAGCCGATATCCACTACGCGTTGGGGACTGCGCAGCTCGATTGGGCTCAAGCGCTTGAAAGGACCAAGGCATCGGCACCGCCTGCGGCCGACCAACCCGGGGCCCAGGCGGGCGCTCAGCCCCACGGTCCCGCCGCGCCGCCCCCTGCCCCAGGGCAAAATCCCCAGGGATCGCCCCAGAATTCGCCAGGTCAGAATCCGCCAGGACAGTTGCCTGCAGGTGGCAGTCCGGCCTCGCCGGCGTCGGCTGAAGCGGATCCCCTGCCGCACTACAAGCTCGCGGTCACCAGCCTGGAACAGTCGCTGCTTGCTGACCCCAACCGCATGGAAACAAGGCGCAATCTAGAGATCGCCCGGCTCGGCGCCTATCCGCCCTGCAGCAAGCGCGACGGCAAAGAAGAGCCCAATGACACCGCCGAACAGGCCAAGCCGCTGACGATGCCGGAGGGCCAGCGCGAGACCACGGTGGACCTGCGCATGTGCCCAGCAGAACACGATATTTTCAAGCTCGACCTGCAGCCCGGCGACCGCCTGCGCGCCAAGCTGACCACTAAGGCCGACCCGACGCCGCCGAGCGAGGACTCCACCGCCGCGCCGGGCAAGCCGCAGCTGGGCATGGCGCTGCTGAGCGCGGACGGCAAGGTGGCCATTGGCCAGAGCGGAGCGGAGGTGAAGCTCAGCGAACAGATTGAATTCGCTGGTGTCACTGCGCCTCAAACCGTGCTGATTGACGTGCGCGATATCGCCGAGGTGGAGACACCTTACGACCTGAACGTGCGGGTGTTGCCGGCGTGCCAGCGCATTGAAGACCCGGCGGAGCCCAACGACTCTCCGGCGCAGGCCCGTCAGCTGCCGATTGGCCAGCCGCTGCAGGCGCGCTTGTGCCCCAACAACGCCGATTGGTTCCGCGTGCCGCTGATGCCGGGCCAGGGGCTCAAGGCCGCGCTCCAGCCCAAGGTCGATCTGGGGAGCAGCGAGATTTCCCTTGAGATCATGGACGCCAACGGCACCCGCCTGAGCAAGGGCGCCCAGGGCAAAGAAGGCTTGGCGGCGCGGCTGGCGGTACAGGAAGGCGGCGATGTGCTGGTGCGCGTGGCCGGGGCGGCCGACACCGAGGCGGATTACACCCTCCAGCTGGAGATTTTGCCGCCGTGCAGCGAGCGCGATGACCCGTTTGAGGACAACGACCAAGCGCTGCAGGCCAACCCTTTGACCAGCGACATGCTGAGCAAGCCCTTAGAAGGACTACAGCTTTGCCCGGGGGATGACGACTGGTACGCCGTGGACCTCAAGGACGGGGAGAGCCTGTTTGTGGACCTGGGCGCGTCGGTCGAGGAACTGCCGGACGCCGCGGACTTGGCCGGGCAGCTCACCGTAGAAGTGTTTGACGACAAAGGTCAAAGCTGGGGTCAGGCTGTGGGCGGAGCGGTCAGCGCCGGCGGCAGTGTGGTGCGCACCGTGGCCGTGCTGGCTCCTCCGGCAGGGCGCTATCGGGTGCGGGTGACCGGCGGTGGCGTCGCGGCTCCGGATTTTCCGCCCGGCGGCATGCCCAACTTGCCCGCGATTACCTCGCCTGCGCCCGGAGGTCTGCCGATCAACGGACCGCAGCCTCAGCCCGGGCCAGCAGGTCAGGGCCAGCCGCCGCCGGGACCCGCGCCCGCACCGGTGCCGCAGATGCCGTCCGCCGCCATGCCCGGAATGGCGCCGCAACCCGGTCAATTTGGTCAACCGGGTCAACCAGGGCAGCCGGGTCAGCCGGGTCAACAGGGCCAAGCGGGTCAGCCGCCGATTCCCCAGCCGATTCCCCACATTTCCCTGCCGCCAGGTACGCCAGAGCCCAGCATCGACCGCGGTCAGGCCCGCTTGGACCTGCCGTATCAGCTGCGCCTGCGGATTCTGCCGCCCTGCCCGGCAGGCAATGACGAGCTGGAGCCCAACGACAGCGCCAAGGAGGCCAAGCCGGTCGAAGTGGGCGGCGAGAGGCTGTTGCGCATCTGCAAGGGCGACCAGGACTGGCTGCAGCTGACGCAGAAAGCCGGGCAGAGCCTGCAGATTTCCGCGCGCTACGATCGCCAGCACGGTGGCCTGGAGCTCGACGCCCTGGATGAATCTGGCGTGAAAGAGTTGGCCAAGGCCCAGACAGCGACGGCGGAAGAAGGCAAAGCCCGCAGCAAGACAGAGGATTCCCCGGCGGCGCGCAAAGGCCGTGCGGCGCTGCAGGTCCTGAGTCTGCCGGGGTCCAAGGCGGAGCGGGTGGTGCAACTGCGCGTGCGGGCGGCCCCGGGGGTAGAGAACTTCTACGTGCTGCGCATCGATGAGCCTCCGCCCAGCAACGACAAGAACCAGCAGAATCAGCAAGATAAGCAAGACAAGCAGGACGAAGACAAGAAGGACGAGCAGAAGCCGGACGACAAGAAGGACGACGAAAACAAGAAGGATCCCCAGGACGAGAAGAAAGATCCGGCGGATCCCAAGGAACAAGAGCAAAAAGACCAGCAGGAGCGCCAGCGCCGGCAGATGGAGCGCAACGACCACAACCCGCACAACCTGGAGGCGGAAGAGGCCATGCGCCGCTCGCCGTTCAAGAATTCTCGCCCCGACAAGGACTGGTAGGCCATGGCGTCGCAGGATCGACAACCGCAGCATCTGTGGAGGGTTGCGCCGCAGCCTCGCGCGTGGCTGTGGCTGGTGGCGCTGCTGAGCCTGCTGACGACCAGTCCGGCTTGGGCGGAGGCGCAGGTGCAGCTGCAGGTGTCCGCCAACCGCCTCAACGTGGATGAGCAGCTGCGGGTGGTGATCAGCGCCACCGGCGATTTTGACGCGATGACGGAATTGTCGAGTCCCGGCTTTGATTTCTCGCGGGCGGGCACCCAGACCCAGGTCAGCATCATCAACGGCGCCATGCAGCGCATTGAGAGCTACACGTTTATCGGCAACCCCGCCAAGCCGGGCAAGTTCACCCTGGGACCGGTGGAGTTACTAAGCAATTCCAACGTGGTCGCTCGATCGGGGGCTGTAGAGGTAGAGGTGGTCGGCGATGCGGAGGCCGGCGGTGCAGCGCTGTCGCCCATCGCAGCTAGTGAGCTGAGCCAATACCTGGGCAAGCCGTTTTTTGTGCGGCCGTCGCTCTCTGTGGTGGAGCCGTATGCCGGGCAAGCCGTCGTGGTGACCTTTGAGCTGTACTGGTCGCGCCAGGTGTCGATCCAGGGCATCCGCGGCTTGACGCCACCTCACTACGGCGATGCGGATGTCCAGGACCTGCAAAAAGGCGAGTCCAAGGCTGAAGCGGTGCAGATCGGCGGCCGGCCCTACATGCGCCAAGTGACGCAGCGGGTGCTGCTGACGCCGGCCAGGGTGGGCGAAATGCGCATCGATTCACCCAGTTTTAAGGTGGAGATCGGCGATTTCTTTGAGAGCAAGTCGGGCAAAGCCACAGGGCCGGCGGTGGCGCTCAAGGTGCGACCGCTGCCAGAAAAGGGCCGGCCTCAGGGTTTTTCTGCGGGCAACGTCGGCAGCTTTGCCGTCAGCGGCCAGCTGCTGGTGGCGGGCCAGGCTGCGACGCGCCACAAGGTCATGACCGGGGAGCGCCTGCTGCTGCAATACGAGCTGAGCGGCGACGGAAACTTGCTGGGGCTCCGGGATATTGCGCCGCCGCCGCTCGCAAACATGGCGGTAGAAGCCCTGCCCGGGCGGCCAGGGGACGGCGTGCGCTTTGGCCTGGCCGGCCAGACGGGCAAGCGCACCTGGCAGTATGTGCTCAGTTTTTCCCAACCGGGCACCTACACCTTGCCGGCGCTGGCTTGGAGCCACTTTGACCCCGCGACAGAAAACTACCTGACCTCGCAGGTCGGGCCGTTTGAGATCGAGGTGCAAGGGCCGGCCCTGCCGGGGGCGACAGCAGCGCCTGGGCAGGAAAAAACTGAGGCGGCGGCTAAGGAATCCTCGGCCAAGCCCGGCCCGGCTGCGGGCGGTGCGGCGGCGGTGCCGGCAGCAAAGCGCGGACCGGTGCGGCCCCTGGCGGCCCAGGCTGACCTCGCAGCGACCCCGGTGGAGGCGTGGCACAACCAGCGCTGGGTCTGGGGCCTGCTGGCCAGTCCGTCGCTTGCGGCGCTCCTGTGGGCGCTGGCGGCCATGGTGCGGAGCCGGCAGGCGCGCCAAGCCCCCTTGCTCCGCCGCAAGCGCGCCGCGGCAGAGGCCAAAGCCGCCCTCCTGGCCGCCCAAAAGCACGCCGACACCGGCGCGGCATACGTGGAGATGCGGCGGATCCTCTTGGATTACCTGGCCCAAACGGCGGGGATGCCGCCCGCGCCGCTCTCAGAGCGAGAAGCCATTGGGCTGATCGACAGGGCGGGGGTTGCGGCCGATCTGCGCCAGGCCGTCGTGGACGAACTGAGCCACTGCGAGTACGCCCGCTATGCCCCGGCGGACAATCGCGAGGCGGAGCTGATGGCGACGGCACAGCGCATCGCCGTGCTGGTGGAGCGCCTGGATCCGCTGTTGCTGCGCGCTGCGCCGGCGCTGACGTCGCTGGCAATGGCGCTTCTGGCAACCGCCGCTGCGGCGCTGCTGCCGATGGCCGCCCAGGCGGCGACCCTGGATCAGACCTTTGCCGAAGCCAACCGCGCCTACCTAGCGGGCGAAATGCCCAAGGCGGCCAAGCTTTACCAGGAGCTGTTGGAGCACAAGGTCACCGCGCCGGCCGTGCATTACAACCTTGGCAATGCGCTATTTCTTCTGGGACGCAAAGGCGCTGCGGTGGGCCACTACCGCCAAGCTCTGAGCCGCGAGCCGGACAGCGCCCTGCGCCTGGACATCGAAGCCAACCTCGGCGAAGTCCAGTCGCTCCTGGGCGAACAAGCCCGGCGCCGCCACGACACGCTGCACGTTTTTGACGAGACACCGGCGCTGGCGGAGGCCTTGGCCCGATCCGCGCCGCGGCCCCTGCTGATTTTGGCCGGCTCCCTGGCGGGGTTTGTGGCCTTGGGGCTGTGGTGGCACCGTTCAAGGTCGCGGCGGCGGACGCTGGTTGGGGTTTGGGCCGTCTCAGCGCTGAGCGCCCATGTGCTGTGCGCCGCGTGGCTGGGGGTGGCGTTCTACACCGATGCGACCGTGGTCAAAGCCGTGGTGGTTGAAGAAGACGAACCCCTCTCCGCTTGTACCGGCGTGGGCGAGCCCATTGGCCTGCCAGAGGGGCTTGAGGTCCGGCGGCTGCGCGAGCTGGCCGACGGCCGCGTCGAAGTGCGCCTGGCCAATGGCCGCCAGGGCTGCGTGCGGGCGGCGGCGCTGTATGCGCTGAAATAGGCCTGCCGCCCGCGGAGGTATCGCCCTTCGCCGGTGCTGCGGGGCTATCGCAAGAACCGCTGGACCGCCCACACCGTCATTCCCGCGAAGGCGGGAACCCAGGCGAATGGTTTGGTTTTAGCCTGGGCCCCCGCCTTCGCGAGGGTGACGAAGGGGGCCAATTGGACCGCGCGGTCGTCCTGTAACCCCAGATCCGTGCTTCTTGCGATCGCCCTGGCGGGTGCTGCGCCGGCCATTGGCTTTTCCGACGACCCCGCTATGCTTGAAAGCTTCGCTCGCATCCGGAGGCAGCGCCGGACAGGGGTTCAGACGTGTCGACACCTCCGTGGCAGAACTGCCGCAAAATCGCCAGGCTTTGCATGGGTTTTAGGACCCTTCGCGCGGTCGCGGCGCTGGGCTTGGGGTCGGCGCTTGCCCTTGGCGCCGGTCCGGGGTGCGGCAAGTCGCCCACGACCGGGGCCACCCAGAGCGCCCCGGCGCCCGCAACGGCCCAAGGCCAGGGGAGCGGCCAAGCACAGCCCACCGCACTGCAACCGCCGCAGCCCCCTCCCGCCGCAGCTGTAGCCGCGCCGTTGAGGTATGGCCGCGCACCAGACAAACTGCCAGGAATTCAGACGGTTGACGTGCTAATGCGCGTGCCTGCGCCGCTGCTCGACCCGAGCCAAGTCGATGCCGCCAGCCGCGACAGCGTGCGGGCTCTGCGGCAGCTTGCGGGGGTAGACCAGGTCATTAGCCGCGCCGCGCCTGGGGAATTGCGCTTGGTCGTGCGCATGCGGAGCGCCGAGCTGGCCAACAGCGCCGCCGCAGTCGCTGCGAGCTGGCAGGCCCACGCCCCAAAGGACTTCGCCGCGCCGATCTCGGCGGCGATCGCCAAAGGCGCGCGGGCACGGGTCGCCTGGGTGGTCACCGGCGCGCAGAGCGACCTTCAGATGGCCACTGCATCGGTGCAGTCTCTGGCTCGGCTGGCCACAGCGTTGCCCGGGGCGAGTCGACTCCACGTCGCAGGCGCCGTCACGCCGACCTTTACCCTGGAGGTGCTGACCCGCACCCTGGCGGACAACCGCGTTTCCCTGGCCACAGCCCTCCAGAGTGCCCTCGGCGCCTTGGCAAATCCCCAAGCTGGTCCGCCTCTCAGTGACAGTGCGGAGAGCGCCGCGTGGCTGCACGCCTCGCTCGACAAGGCCCGCGCGGCTCGCGAGCACAGCCCCGGCGATCAAGCCCTAGAGGATGTGCCCCTGTCGCGACTGTTCGCCTTGCGCCGCGGCGTGTCGATCGCTCCGCAGGCGGCGCTGGTGGGGCGCAATCCGGCGCTGCTGGTGTTGGCGGACGCCGGCAGTGCGGGCGATAGCGCCCTGCTGTCGAGCCAAGAGGCCGCTCTGCGGCGCGATCCGCAATGGCGCGGCGCTTTTGGCGAGGGCTCGCAGCTCTTGCCCCAGACCGTCGACGCAGCCCAGCGTTTTGTCCTCCAGCTTCGACCTGGCCAAACACCTGAAACGCCAGAGCAATTGGCCCAGCGCCTCCTCGCCGTGCGCGACGTCCCCAATCTGGTGGGCGCGCTAGCCGTGCGCGGCTGGGACGGCGTGCCCGCGCAGCTCGACGGCGCCGACCCGCTGCGCTTGCCGTGGACCGTGTGGGTGACGGCGTCGGGCGGCAAGATCGAGGAGAGCTTGTCGGCCGCCCGGCAAATCCTCAGCGCGGGGCCTTGGCAGGCCGTGGCCATCGCCGCCAATCAGGACCCGGCGCTCGCATGGCTCCTAGAGCAACCGGCGGCCGCAGGGGTCCTGCTGAGCGCCAGTGAGCCTGCCGCCGTCAGTGCTGCCGCGGCTTCCCTGGGCGGCGCGCTGCAGCGGACCCAGAGCATTGCCGGCCTCAGCGCCGGACCGATCCCGCAACCGCCGCACCGGGCTTTTGGCCAACTGGACACCGCCCTGGCCCGCCAACACCAGCTCCGCGCCCAGGAATTGGCCGATGCCCAGGATTTGCTGACTGGCGAACTGGTGGGCCCGGAGTTGCGCGGCGCCTGGCTGGCCTTTGCCCTGCCGCGGGGCGACATGACCGCCGAACAGGGGCGCCTGCCCTTGGCTTATCGCGGCGGGCCAGGTCAGCCGCTACAGGCCATTGACTTGGCCCTGTTGCAGCGCCTGCCTAGCCAGGAGCCCCTCCTCGATCGCCTGCGCGTCGACGACCGGCCCGCGCTGTTTGTGCTGGCCCAGAGCGCCTCAGCCACCGCCCTGGAGCCCATCTTGGCCGTGCGCGACGCGGTGGAGCGCCACCCGGCTCCCAGCGGCGTGCAGCTTCTGTCCTGGACTTTGGCCCAAGGCCTCGCCGATGCGCCGTCGTGCGTGCCGTGAAAGCGACTCTCGCAGCCGCGGCGATTTTCCTCTGCGCTTGCGGGGCATTGGATGACTCTGCCCCCCAGGCGCCGCCGCGCGGCCAGTGCGCGACCATCGACCAACGCCTTGGGCCGCTGATGGAATTGACCAAGGCCGGCAAGACCACCCACCTCGCCGGCCTCTTGTCCACCCGCCTGAGCCCCGCGAGCCAGCGCGCCGTGGTGCAGCTCGTCCTGGATGTCGCCGCCGCCCTGCCGCCCGATACCTCCAAGCACCTGCCGGATCTGATCTCGCCTCAGGGCCTGGGCGCGCTGGTGCCCCTGGTGGTGGCGATCTTTGAACCCCTGCCCGGAGATCCCAACGCCCAGCCGCCGCTGCCGCCGCGCGTCGCTGAGATGACCGCTTTCTCAACCGTGGCCCAGAACTGCCTGTCTTCAGAGCTCTTTGTCCTGGGATCCCGGCTGTTCCGCGACCCAAAGGCCGCGACGGCGCTGGACGGTCTGCTCGAAGCGGGCCCCGCCGGTGGCCAACAGCTCCTGGCCGCACTCCAGGCCCCAGGGGTGGAAGGGCGCAAGAGCTTTCAGATCATCATCCGCAACCTCGCGACTTCCCTAGCCCAAGATGGCTTTGACGCCGCGCCCTTGCTGCAGACCGTGGGGCAGCTGCGCACCCCCGAACAGCCCGGCCTGGTCGACGCCCTGCACGCCCTCCTGAGTGTCGCGGTGCTGGGCGATGCAGCAGCTGACAAGGAACAGGCCCGCATCGCCCTTCAGCAATTTGCCGTCTGCCTGCTGCACCACGACCCGGATCAGCTGATTGCGGGCCACGGCTATGACGTGCTGGTGGCGCTGGATCCCCTGGCCTTCGCAAAGATCGACGTGGACAGTCAGCTCTGGCTCCCCGTAATTGCCTATGCCACCGACGTTTTGGCGACAAAGCCCGCGGCCCGCGACGCGTGGAATCAGCTGTTGGGCCTCGTCCTGCGGCCTGACGTAGCCATTGAAGCCCTGCCAGAACTGATTGAATTGCTGCGTTCCCAAGCCTTGCCGGGGGCCCTGGCCTTGGTCGGCGATCTCGTCTCGCAGCCCTGCAAGAAGGGGGCCTTCTGAAGCGCCTCGCCCTCTACGCCGCGTTGCTCTCGCTGTGCTGGACCGCTCCAGCCGAGGCGAGCGTTTTTGAGCTGTTTGGCGGCGGTCCTCGGGCCAACGGCCTGGTCGGCGCGCTGACCGCGAGTGCCCGGGGTGGGGAAGCCGCTTTCCACAACCCCGCGATGTTGCTGGCATCCCCTCTGGGCGGTGCTTGGTTTGGCATGTCGTTGACCCGCGTGGATCTCCAAGTGGGCATGACGAGGCCCTACTGCAAAGGCGCCCCGGTGAGCTGTGCCCAGCAGTTTCCCGGCGGTTCGTCGACCCGTCAGCCGGCCAAGCCCGCGGATTCCTCAGCCTTTGAGCTAGGTTGGAACTATCCCGTCGGCGGCATTCTGAAGCGGCGCCTGGCCCTGGGCGCGGGTCTGGCCTTGCCCGTGGGTCACCTCATCCGCATCTCCGGCCCCGACCCGCAAACGCCAAACTTCTTTCAGTATGAAGGGATGCCCGATCGCCTGGCCTTCCTGTTTGGCGCCGCTTTGCAGGTGGCCGACGGCCTGTGGCTCGGCGCGGGCGCGCAAGTGCTGGCCGTGCTGAACGCCGCCATCGATCTGCGCGTCCAGCCCACCAATCACGACTATGACCGCGCAACGATTCGCATTGGCCTGGAGCCGCGCGCGCGCCTGACCGCCGGCGGGGCGTGGCATCCCCATCCGCAGCTGTGGTTTGGCCTCAGCTACCGCCAGCAATTGTCCCTGGAATACGCGATCCCAACGGATGTCCAACTAGGCGACCCTGCCCAGCTTTTCATCAATTTGGGCCACAATACGCTGTTTTCGCCGGACACGGTTCAGGCCGGCGCGGCGTGGCGCAGTGCCAGCGGTCGTCTTCAGCTGATGGCGGATTTGGGCTGGGCGCGCTGGTCAGCGGCACCGGATCCGTCGCCTTATGTCTCCTTGGACGCCGCGGGACCGGCGGTGACAGGTTTTGGCCTGCAGAACATCCTCGACATCGGCACCGACACGCCGCAAATTCGCTTGGGCCTGCGCAATACTTGGAGTCCAGCGCTGGCTGCTGAGTGGCGGGCGAGTCCAGCGTGGCTGCTGCGCGGCGGCTACCGCTACCGACCGACTCCTGCCCCCCGGGCCAGCGGGCCGTTCAACTACCTCGACTCCGACACCCATGTGCTGGGCGCGGGTTTGAGCTGGCGTTTTGGCAGCTTTGCCGAGCGTCTGAGCCGCCAGCTGGCCCAGGCGGACATCGACGACCGCGACACGCCGGGGCCTCTCCACATCGACGCGGGCTTTCAGTGGCACTTGCAGAGCCATCGCGTGGCGCTCAAGGTTGATCGCAACGACCCGGTGGGCGACTTGGAGCACGGCGGGCAGGTCTGGCACGCGGGACTCGCGTTCGGCGGCAGCTTCTGACACAATCCGCGCTTGCGCCTGCGACGCGCCACGAAGGTCTCAGATGCTGCGGCACAAAGCCCTGAACCTAAAGATATTATTCGCCGCCGCCCTGCCCTTGGGCCTCGCGCTGGCCGGCAGCGTTTTTCTCTCGGCCTGCGAAGACGCTGCAGAGAACACCGCCACCACCACCACCATTCCCGGCGACACGGCTTCAGCGTCCGACACGGCCACCGCGGACAGCAGCGCGAGCGATGCCAAGACCAGCGACGCCAAGGCCGACATCGTCAAGCCGCCGTGCAAGCCGTGGGACCTGCCGGTCGACTGGAATTGCCCCGCCGACACCCACTGCGGCTACGACGAAAGCGACAAAATCGCCTGTGTTGCCAACGGTGAACACGCCGTCGGCGAAGACTGCGCGGACGGAAAGGGCTGCAAGATCGGCATGTGCGTGACGTCGCAGAACGGCAAGTCGGCCTGCGCGCCCTACTGCACGTCCGTGGCCCACTGCGACAGCGGCGGCTGCAACAAGATCGTCGACAAAATTTACAGCGTCTGCGACATGGCCAAGTACGAGCCCTGCAGCCCGCTCTCGCCCAAATGCGAAGCTAAACAGGGATGTTACCTGGTATCCGGTGGCTTTGGCTGCGCCACGGCCGGCTCGACGCCTGCGGGCGAAGTCTGCACCCAAAACACCGACTGCTTGCCCGGACTGCACTGCGCAGGCGCGGCGGGCGGGGCCAAAGGCTATTGCCGAAAGATCTGCAGCTTGACCGCCCCTACCGGCTGCGATGATGTCACGACGGCTTGCTCCAAGCTCTCCAGCTCGGTCGGCTATTGCGAGTATTGATGCCCAACCGCCAAAACTGGCATTGGGCGTGCGGGTGTACGGGCTATCTTGGGGTGGTGCGGCTGGGTGGCCTGAATACCGTCAGACCTTGGCTCAGCAGCGGACCTGTGCAACGTTTGGGTTCGGTGAACTAGCAGCGAATCGCCGCCGCGCGGGGAAGGTGTCCCCCTGGCAGAGGGTCCATGACCGACGACGCCAATCTCCTTGAATTGCTTGATACCACCGTCACATTGGAGTGGGAGTCTACCCGATCCATCGGCACGCTCGTCAGCCTGGGCGGTCGGGTGGCTCAGCTCACCGCGCTGCGGGCGCCTGAGGTGGGCACCCAGGTCTATCTGCGCATTGAGAATGATGATCCGGCCCAGGCCATGGCGCTGGACGGCCGCTGTGCCTCGGTGGTCGACAGCGACTGGGGCGAACAGCAAGTCGAGGTGAGCCTGCAGCGCGTAGGCACCACCGCCAGCGCCGCCGTGCTGAGAGAATTCATTGAGAAGCACGGCATCGATCTGGGCGGCAGTGTGTCCGTGGGCCGCAACCGCGACAATCCGGATCTCAAGCGCTTTGTCTACTCCCTGCCGGATGCAGCCCCCGCCGCCGCAGAGAGGCCGACTGCGCGCCAAGCCGATCCGCCCCAAGGGGTGTCCGCCCCTGCGGCTGTAGCCGCCCCGCAGTTTGGCCGTTCGGGCGCTGAGCGCGCAGCGGTCCCCCAAGCAGCCAGCGCGCCACAAAGTTCAGCCGCCCCCGCCAGTTCCGCGCCCGCCATGGGCACGGGGGATCCAGACCTGAGCAGCGCCCTGCTGGAGGCTATGAATTCCCTGGGCTCTCAGGCGCCGCGTCCAGCCACCGCTCCGCACACCGCCGATGCCGACGCCACCCGGGTCATGGCGACGGTCGCCAGCCAGGCCGCCGCGCCAGAGCCGATGCGCCAACGCCCCGCCGCCGCGCCCATAGCTACCCCCACGACGCGGGACACTGAACACGACGTCAATGAGCAAATTCTAGTCCACATCGTCGACCCAAGCAGCCAGGTCGCCGCCCCCGTGGTCGATGTCAACCGGCGCACTGCCAGCAGCAGCGTCATGCAGCGGATCCTCGGCGGCATTGGCAAGGGTTCCGCGAGCACTCCTGGCATTCCTTCTGCCCCTGGAGCGGCGTCCGTAGCAGCACCCGCGCGGATGGCTTCGTCGGACAAGATCATGAGCGCCGCTGAGCTTTACGCCGGCGACCAGGCTCAGCGCGTCGACATGAAGGTGCAGTTTGAGGCTGGCCCCAAGAAGCGCAAATATGACGGCAATTTGCTGCGGCTGAGTGAGAGCAAGTTGCGCGTCTCGACCCAGGTCCTGCCCGCGACCTATGAGCGCGTGGTGGTCTACCTCGCCGGCAAGGGCGGGCCCAAAGATGTCCTGGCTCTGCATTGCGAAGTGACGCGGGTCCACACCAATGACACGAGCGGCGAGGGCAGCTTTGACGCGCGCCTGACGGCCGGTGGCAATCCGGGCCCGGTAATGGCCAAGTTGCGCCAGATGCTTCAGGAAATGGCCGGCGGTGCAGCCCCATGAGCGACTGCGCCCGATGATCCACCCGTCAAGGCGCAGCTGGCTGATGCGTGCCGTCCTTGGGGTCGCCTGTTTGTGGTCTGCCGGCCTCGCAGCCGCGCCGCCCGCCAAAGATTCAGGTCCGCGCGCAGGCCAGCTGATCGACAGCGGCGCTTGGGTGCGCTTTCTCGGCTGGTCCGCGGACGGCCGGCGAATGGCCTGGCGCTCCGGTTCCCAGGCCAGCAGCAATGTCCCCGGTCAGCCCTGTCTGGTGGCCCGGCTGGATGACAGCGGCCGCGAGCTCGATCGCTTGCGCATCGATGAAAGCGTGACAGAAGGCCTGGTGTCCCGGCGAATCCATTCGGTGCCTCAAGCGCCGCGCGAGCGCGTGAGCCCGCTCGACGTGCTGGTGCGCAGCTCCAACGGCCAACTGTGGGCCGCCCTGAGCCGCGATCGCCTCGCCGCCGTGCTGGTCAAGGCCAGCGGTGGCTATCAGCCGCTGTGGCGCTGGCCGCTCCGTGCGGTGGCCACGGCCATCGACCTGACCGCCTTTGAAAATGGCCAAGGCGACCTGTTGGCGCTGCTGGTCCAGGTGCAGCTGGGCCGACGCAGCGCCGCCGCCTTGCTGGTGGTGCCGACGCAATTGGACCTGCCCGCGGCCGCCACCCCCAGCGGCACCGCCTCTGCCCACTCCCCCAAAGCCGGAGCACCTCCATGATCATGCTGCTGATTGTAGAAGATGAGCCGGACCTGCGCGAGCTCGTCGAGCACACCGCCGATGCCCACGGCTACGCGTTTGTCAGTTGCGGCACGGGCGCGGAGGCCCTGGCCCTGGCCAAGCGCCATCAGCCGGCGCTGGTGATTCTGGACCTGATGCTGCCCGATATGTCCGGCATCGAGGTCTGCGAGCGCCTCCGCGCCGATCCCCAGCTGGCGGCGACGCCGGTGATGATGCTGACCGCGCGCACCGCAGAGAGCGACCGCGTCCAGGGCCTGGAGGCCGGCGCCGATGACTACCTGGCCAAGCCGTTCTCGATTCGCGAATTGATGTTGCGGGTCAAGGCGATCCTGCGGCGAAGCCCCGCCGCTCCTGCCGTGCCTGTCGCCGAGTCCGGGATGCGCTGTGGCGAGATCTTCATGGACGATCAGCAGCACCGCGTGCTGGTCGGCCAGGAAGAGCTCCACCTAACTGCCTTGGAATTCAAGCTGTTGCGCACCCTGCTGCAGCGCCAGGGCGAAGTGCAGTCGCGCCAGACCCTGTTGGAGGACGTGTGGGGGATGAGCCCGGACCTGCAGACCCGCACGGTCGACACCCACGTCAAGCGCCTGCGCGAGCGCCTGGGCCAAGCGGGCGAGGCGATTCACACCGTGCGCGGATTTGGCTATTGCCTGCGCGCCCCCGATGCCCCGCAGTAGAGGCTCGCCATGCAGGATCAGCCCGATTTCCCAGAGAATACCAACGAGTTCCGCAAGGGTCCCCCTCCCGATCAGCGCGCCAACCTGTTTTGGACCATGCTCGATGCCCTGGGCGATGGCGTGATGGTCGTCGATGAGAAGATGCGCCTGGTGGTGACCAACCGCAGCTTGCGCGACACGCTGCTTCTGCCGCCCTTGAGCCAGGGCAAGTCCCTGTCCGCCATGATTAGTGAGCCGCGACTCATAGAAGCATTTGCGGAGGTCCTCCGCGGGGAGGGTCCGCGCAGCCTGGATGTGGAGCACCGCGGTCTGCAGACGCGCTTGCTTGAGATCCGCGTGGTGCCGCTGCCCGACCACGACTACTGGGGTCATCGCGCCCTTGGGGTGGTGCGCGACGTCACCGAACGCCGCGACACAGAGCGGATGTTGATGGATTTCATCGCCAATGCCAGCCACGAGCTGCGCACGCCCACGACGGCGATTCTGGGCTGGGCAGAGACGCTCGTCGACGCTCCACCGGCCGACCCCAGAAAACTCGAGCAAATCCACAAGACTATCCACCGCCATGCCCAGCGCCTCTCCACCCTGCTGGGGCAGCTCCTGGACCTGTGCCGGCTCGACCAGCAGCAGTGGCAGCTGCACCCGGAGCCAGTGGACGTGGCCGAAGTGCTGAAAACCCTCTTGGAGAATCAGGCTGAAGCCATCCACCGCAGCGGTCTGTCCGTGCGCGTGGCCCAGTCCGGCACCGCGCGGCTGCGGGTGATCGCCGACCGCGCCGCCTTGGACACGGCCCTTGGCAACCTGCTGCAAAACGCCATCAAGTACACGCCGGCCGGCGGGCGCATTGAGATCCGCGTGCAGCGCGAGCCAGGTCAGCCGCGCGCAGGAGTGCGGATTTCCGTGACGGATTCCGGGATCGGCATTCGTCCAGAGGAACAGACGCGTGTTTTTGAGCGGTTCTATCGGGTTGACAAGGGCCGGGCCCGCCAAGTGGGCGGCGCGGGCCTGGGCCTGTCGATCGTGCGTTCGCTGGTGGAGCGGATGGCCGGACGCCTGGAGCTCACGAGCCAAGTCGCCAAAGGCTCGACCTTCTCTGTGGTTCTGCCCGAGGCGCCCAGCGAGCCGCAGCCCTGAGAAGGGCTACTTCAGAACGTCGGCGAACTTGCTGGCCAGATAGGCAGCCGACACGCGCACGCCATTGATCACAAAGGCAATGTGAATGTCGCGCAGGTCGTACACCGCCAGCAGGGCCGCGATGATCTCGTCCCCCTGGCTGTCTTCGATGTGCTCGATCGCCTCAACATCCTCATTGATCTTCTTGACTTCCTTCTGCAGGTCGCCGTAGAGGCGGTACTCCGCTTCGTCCCAGTTGTAGATCACCAGCTGGGCGAGCAGGCCGTTGCGCTTCTCAAACATCTCTTTGCGCAGCACCTTCTCCAGGTGGCTCGCATCGATCTTTGAGGGGCGATAGCCCTTGAAGTGGCGGAAAAACACCCCGCGGTCGAGTTTCTCTAGCTCAGCCATAAAGGTGCGCAGCGGCACGCGCCGACAAAGGCGGGCAAACTGACGCGGCGGCAAGGAAGCCAGGGCTTCTAGGGCCTCTTGGTCATCGTTGCGCGCGGCCTCTTCAGAAGCCGGGGTGCTGGGTTCCGGGCTGGCCGGCAGGAGGGTCTCCGTCGTGTCGCTCATTTCTCTTCACCTGACTACAGTTGCCGCGCGTTCCACCTGGTCGGCGCGGGCGGGAAGTCTAGGAGCCTCGGCCAGCTAATGCAAGCCTGCCCGCCCTCTGGAGGCGCACACTTGCGACCCACCCAACAGGCAAAGGGGCCCAGGGCGAATCGACTAGGTTTTTCAAGGGCCCTTGGGGCGAAAGGCCACGATCCGCTCGGGATGGGTGGTCAGGTATGCCCCGCCGATGAGGTCAATGCAGTACGGCACCGCAGCCATGACCGCGTCCAGGCATTCGGCAATCGCCTTTGGTTTGCCCGGCAAGTTGATGATCAGCGCCCGCCCGCGCACCCCAGCCGTCTGGCGAGAGAGGATCGCCGTCGGCACCTTGGCCAAGCTTACCGCGCGCATTTGCTCGCCAAAGCCTTCAAGCTCCTTGTCGATCACCGCGCGCGTCGCCTCTGGGGTCACGTCGCGCACCGCCGGACCCGTGCCGCCCGTCGTCACAACCAGCGAACAACCTTCGACATCGCAGAGCTCGGCCAAGGTCTTCTCAATCCCCGCTTGGTCGTCGGGAATCAGCCGATATACCGACTCCCAAGGCGAATTGAGCACTTCACCAAAGTATTGCTCGATCGCCGGGCCGCCCAGGTCTTGATAGACGCCGCTGCTGGCCCGGTCGCTGATAGTGACGATGCCGATCCTTGCTTGCATGTTGTTCCCATAGAGCAATGTAATTGAGCGGTTGGCAGACGGTCGCCGGGAAGAGCCCGGCCAGCGCGGCGTCTACCCGGGCCGATGCTACAACGCCGGACCGCCGTCTACCACCGCGGGCGGCTCGTCGCTTCCGGCCATCTGCCGATCGCCTTTGTCCAGCACCACGGGGGCAAGGGTCACGCGCTGCCTCTGCAGAGCCTGGCTGTCGCGCTCCGCAGCGATGTGGACGTCCAGAAACGCCCCGCGGCCCACGGGCATCGACACAAAATCGTCGACACTCCAGGCCAACCGCGCCACATAAGTCCGCATAGGCGTGACTACTTTGAGGGAACCGCCGCTCTCTCTCTGCGCTGAAGGAGGGCACACATCCAGGGTCACGCGCACGCCGTCCCAATCGCTGGCCGTCGCGGAACGCCAATACACCCGCTGATCGCCCGCCTCACCGACGACCACAGGGCCAATGCGGTCGCCCTCACTCGCCCGACCGTCCTCGCCCCTGCGCTGCTCTAGACCCAAGCCCTCGACCTTGCGAATCTCGCCGCAATCAAGAGACAAATAGCCGTCCCAGTTCACCTGATCGGTAGCGGCTTGCTTGGGCGTCGGCTGGGCTGTGGGTTGGCCCCACCGCAGCGTCGCCACCAAGTGCATGGCTTGGGCCGCATTGAACGACGGCTGGCGCAGCGGCGCGGTCACCACCCGGCCCTGGACCGCAGCCAAAGGGACCTCTTGCGCCGGCCGACCAGTGATCCACAGCACGGTCGCGACTGCTGCCGCCAGCACCACGGCTGAGGCCCCCCAGAGCCCCGCGCGCCGCTTCAGCTGTTGCATCAGGATCGCCATCGTCTGCCTCTGAACCCGCGCCAACCCCTTCCGTGCCCGACTGCCCGGCGGAGGTGCTTGAACGCCGTTACCTTGCCCTTACACGTTAGGCATGCCCCGCGGGCGACGCAACCCGAATGCGCTAGGCCAGCCGAATATTCCCCGGGGCCCAAGCAAGGCCGGGCGAATGCTCAGCAGATGTCTTTGAATCAGCAGAGGATTGAGGAAGCTGGACAGCGGCCGGGTCTGCGATGAACGGCGACCCTTGTGCACGCTTTGGTTCAGGCGCCGGCGCCCGTGGCTTGTGCGCCCATCAGGCGCCGGCGTCCTTCCAAGAAACGAACTCTAGTACACGCCCTTCTTGTGCGGCAGGCCGATCGAATAGGCGTCGATGGACTCGCGCAAGTAGTACGGCACCTGCATGTAGGCCTTCAGCGCGAGGCAAGAGCGGTTGTCGTTGCAGACGCAGGCCGACGTGTCGCTCTCTTTGCAGGTGAGGCTGGGCGTGTTCTGGATGGTGCCGACGCCGGCGTCGTACTTGACCGAGGCCTCGCCCGTCTTGGGGTTGATGACGGGCAGGTACCAATCCGGCGAGCCGTCGCCGTCCAGGTCGGGGCCATCGGTGGTCTGATACGCTTCCTTCATCAGCTGGTTGGCGTACTCGATGACCCGGGCGGCGATGCCCTTCTGCACGGTCTTGCCAAACACGACTTCCTTGCCATAAGTGTGCGCAATGTAGGTCTTTCCACCCGGGTAGTGCAGCTCAATGCGGTTGTCGCCCAGCTTGGGATCCGAATCGACGCCCAACTCCCAGATCCGCAGCATGTCGAGCCAGCTCTGCTGCTGATTCTCAAACAGGTACAGCATGGTCCACGCGATGTAGAACTTCTGCTGCTCAAAGCCCAGCTGCGACTCGATCGGCAGGGCCTCAGCGACCTTCTGCGCGGCGTACGCCGTGTCCGACTTGCCAAACGAACGGCAGACGTTGGACTGATCGGCGGGGAAGCAAGACCGCGCCTCCGTGCCGTACCAAGAAGTCCAGCCAATCGCCTTGGACGGGTAGCCGTCGGCGTCGACCTCTGGCTTGCCGTCCTTGCTGGCGATGCGGGCGCCCTTCAAGGTCTCATCATTGGTCAGGGTATTGGCCAGGAAGCGCCGGTAGCCCTCCGGGAACAGATCCGCCAGCGAAACCGAGCGGTAACGGGCGTCCGTAAAGTCGCCCATGGTCGAGCTGATGAAGTTGTCCACGGACTCCGTCATGAGCATCGACACCGCAGCCTTCTCATAGTACGAGCCGGCATTGAGCGTGTACTGCGAGTCGTACTCGCCCTTGTCATCCGCCAGCTTGTTCTCGATCGGCCGGCCGCCAAAGCTCACGTTGCCCATAAAGCCAGTGGCGCCATTGGGCACGGTCAGCGCGGTGGGCTTGCTGTCGCCGCCTTCGTTCTCGGTCGAAAGCAGCAGGCCCTTGTCGTTGAAGTGCGTGCCGGCCTCAGGGCGCTGGGCGATGCGGGTAAAGTGGTCGAACACCATGCCGGCCGCGAGGATCGAGTCCGGGAAGAAGTTGGCCGCGGCGTAGTTCCACATGTCATCCGGCCCAACGCCCAAGCTCAGGCCAAAGTCCCGATAGATGTTGCGGTACAGGGCCAGGCCCTTGGCGCCGTCGCGCATCTTCTCATAGTACCGACCGATGGCGCGGTTGGCAGCGCCGTTGACCGTAAAGCTCTTGCGGCCGCGGCGGTAGTTGTCAAAGATGTGGTTGACTTCGCCCTGGGTGATCATGAAGTTAAAGATTTCATACTGATCCGCGCCATTGTCGTGGCGATAGACGCTGGCGTTGCCCAAGTCGGCCCAGTTGTCGGTGGCGAAACCATACGGCACGCGGACGCGGCCAGCCGTGTCGACCGACGGACCACCGCGGTAGAAGCCGCCAAACTCGTTGCCCGTGGGCTTGCGCATCGACGTCCAGGTCACGTAATCCACAGGCTGCTGACGGCAGCGGGTGTGCACGCCGTTGTTGGTGACGATGAGACCGTCGATCAACGGGCTGAACTCGCCGTCGCGATCCTTGTTCCAGCGAGCCGGCTTGAACAGCGTCGGGTCGACCTCATGGCAGAATTCCGCCGGATTGGTCAGCACTTCGTACTTGTTCTGCAGATCGGTGTAGTGGATGTTCGTGGTGCTGTTCATCAGCCCGGTCTGGGTGTTCTTGGAGCCAATGGTCGGCTGAAGACCGACGATGCCGCCAAAGCTGTCCATCTTGGCCAACGCGCCGACACCGCGCTTGGTGTTGACCTGGTAGCTCTCATCGGCGTGAACCGTCGCGACGTCGCCGTAGAACATGCGGGCGGCGTGGAAGTCGTAAGCGCCAAGGCCAATGAGATCCTGAGTCGTTTCACCGGCGTAGTCCATGACCGACGACTGCATGAACATCGGCTGCAGGTTGTCGCGCTCTTCCTTGGTCACGGGGTCAAAGTAGCGCGGGCCAACGCAGCTGGTGCCGTCGGTCGCGAGCTTCTTGCACAGCGTGGTCTCCGCGCCATCGCGGGTGCGGGTCTGCCAGTACTGCGGCCGGTAGTTGAGCGCGTCCGCCGAGCTGAGGAAGTTGTGGCGCAGACCAACGCTGTGGCCCATTTCGTGAATGATGACTGCAAAATGCACACGGCGGGCCAAGTAGCGCTGCATTTTGTGCGCGCGGGCCTGCTGCACTTCCGGCGCATCCTTGGCGTTGAACGCTCCGAACTTCTTCTGCAGCTCATCGCCCAAACCGGCAATGCCCAGGGGCGCGTCGGCCATCTCCAACACGCAGGCACCGCGATCGGCCAGGGCATTCTCCTTCATTTGACGGAGATTGCGCTGGAAGGTCGGATTGCCACCGCGCAGGGGCGAAACCATGTCCAACAGCCCGTCCGACATCGGCAGACCGACCATGCCCAGGAACTGCTGCATCATCGGCGTCAGCAGCGCGGCCTCAAACGCCGTGCCCGCGGCCGACTGCCGGCGAGCCAGCACTTCTGCACCGTGGGCCGTCGACGCCTTGCCGGACGCAACGACACCGGCGAGCTGCGAGCGCAACACATCGGCCGCTTGCGCCGCCTTGGGATTCTGCTGGGCAAACTGCGCGGCGTGATCGTGGTTGTGGCCGTTGCTGGTAGCCGACTGGCGCTCCGCCGCTTCTTCCGCAGACATGCGCGGGAGCAGACCGCCGTAAGAAGCCGCCTGCGAGGCCGCGGACCAATCGCGGATGTACTTGCCCTCGGTGATATCTTGGGCCTTCAATTCGCCCGCGATGTAGCGCGCCTGATCGACGACGCCCTGGCTCCACATGTCGTTGATGTACGTCCAGATGTTGATGCTGGCCGACACTTCTTCGCCCGTAACCGGGTCGTGGCCGTCGACCATGATGCCCCACGGCGAAGGCGTCGCCGGCTCGACGATGCCGTTGACCTGATGGTAGCGAAGGTCGCCGCGGCGGGCGCGCACGGCCTTGTCACAGGTCGCGACCACCGCCTTGTCGCCGTCCTTGCGGGCTTTGAAGCACTGCTCGGCCGTGAGGTTGGCGGGCAGGCGCTCCTTGGCAGGCGCGCAGATCGCCGGGTCATTGGCTTCCACCGGACTGTGGCAAAGCACTAGCATTTCCGGGAGCTTGGCGATCGCAATGACGCCAGGGGTGGCGCCGCGCTTGGGGCCCACTTGATCGGCCAAGGCGATGCAGGCGGCTTCGTTGCGGCCCTTCTCCTTGTAGGCCAGGCCGTGGCGGCAGTCGTCGACTTCCTTGGCCAAGGCGATGGTGTCTTCGTTGTCGTCCTGCTGACCGTGGTACACGGGGAACTTCGCTTCGCAATCCGCCGCGCCCATCCGGCTGCACTCGGCGTACTTGGCGGTCTGGACGGCCACGCGCATGGCGATGTCCCACTCGTGGGTGGCGTCTTCCGTGGGCTCAAAGTACTCAGGATCGCTGCCCTCGGCGTAGTACCAGGCCACCGGCTTGGCTTGGCGCTGGGCAAACGGCAGGGTGCACATCTGGCGGAAGGTGTCGCAGCGCGAGCCGTTGCCGACCGCGGCGCACTCGTCCTCCGTGCCGTCCTTGTTCTCGTCTCGGTGGGGGTCCTTGGAGTACTTGGTAGATTCTGCAGTGTTGCACGCAAGCGGCTTGCCCACGCTGCGGTCGACCGGGATCAGTTTGCCGTCGGCGCCCTTGGTCAGCACGCCGGTCTTGGCGTCAGCGGCAAAGAACGCGTGGCTCTGCTGCCAGATGTTGTAGCGCTCGAGCATGCGGTACCACTTCTCGTCCGTCATGCCGTAGTTGCGCGCGTAGCCGTGGCGCTCTGCCGTAAAGGCACCGGCGGCCTGAAAGCGGATGCCGTCCCAATCCATGGGCTCGTAGTCCGTGTCGACCACGCGGCGGAACGAGTGGCGCAAGGTGATCTCGATCGGGTTGCAGGAACCCGCCGGAGCGGTGCCGCCGCCAAAGTTGCCGTCCAGGAAGCAGGCCGGGAACTTGTCAATGCCCCAGCCCAGGTGGCTGAGATCGACGACGCCCGGCTTGGCAAACGCCTTGGTGGTCACGTCAAAGTAGCTGCCGTCCTTGGCGAAGTAGGTGGCGTTCTCATCCGTGGGGTCGTCCACGTGGTACGCCAGCGACTCATACTGAATGCCGCCGTAGATGCCCATCATCGACAGGGTGTCGAAATCGTAGCTGTCCGTGTTCAGGTTCTTGGACCAATCGACGCGGAAGCTGGCGCGCTCAAACCACGGCCGATCGGAGCTGTTTTCCTCCAACACGTTGAGCTCTTCGCCCGTGGTGGGGTTGTAGGCGTGGCGCACGTCAAAGTGCGACTGGATGCGGAAAGCGCAGACGATAATGCCGTCATGGGTCGCTTTGCCCAAGCCCTTGGAGTCCGATCCGGCGATGCGCTCATAAGCCAAGCGGCCGATCAGCAAATCCTCGGTGATCTGCCACTTGAGCCGCGAAGTCGGCTGGGCGTACGTCGAGGTGAACAGGCCGTCCTGAGCCGCGCCGTAACCTACGTCGACAACGGTAGCTCGGGAATAGAACTCAGGATCATCGCTGGTGTCCTGGAGTTTGGGTCCGACAAAGAACGCCTTATCAAGGGCGTAAGGCTGAACGCGGTCGATCGGCGCTCGCTCCTCCGCGCAGGCCATCGCCAGCAGCGCGAGCAAGGCCAGCCAGAAGAGGCGGGACGGCTTGTACATGTGACCTCTAAGACACCGCCGCAGCGGCAATTGGGCTCCCCTGGCGAGCCGAAGAACAAACAGAAAAACGATGACTCCGCGCCCAGCGCTAGAGCAATTTGTCCGGCGCGACCTGAAGGTCGACGTACAATGTGGTGAACCGATTAAAGAAAGGTGCGCGGTAGGTCGAATCCGGGGCCAACTGGGGGTTGGCCGTCTCGGCGCCCAAGGCCACGGTCAGCGCTTTGTGCGGCCTGAACTCAGCCGACAAGCCATAGACCATCAATTCGCGGTGGTTGGCGCCATCTCCCAGCGGCACGACCACGCCAGCAGCGCGGGACTTCCCGGCCGAGAGGTCGTAGAGCAGATCGGCGATGACGCCGCCCTGAAGGTTCAAGCCCATCCAAGCGGTGGGTGACCAGCTCACAATGCCAAAATTGGTGAATCGCCACTGCGGGTTGCGCAGGCCAGTGGTGACGTAGGGGTCACAGCCGGCGGCCGTGCTGGAGCAGCCCGCGAGCCACGGCGTCTCTGTCTCGCCGGTGGTATAGCGGTTCCACTGGTAGGCCACGCGCGAGATCCCGATCAGCGCAAAGTTGCCAGCCGCCCACACGGCGGTCACGCCAACACCGGTGCCAGCCTGAAGGGTGCGCGCTTGCGAGGCTTTGCTGGTTGGCAGGGCCAAGGCCGCTTCCAGCGCTGCGCTCAAACCGATGCTGGGCATGCGGATCGCCCGCCAGCCGGCGGTCACTGAGGTGTCCGACAGCATGGTCTCGCCGGAATAAGTCGTCCAATCCTCGTGCGTTAGCTCGCGCGTCATCGACAGATTGGCCCGGACGTACACCTGCTTGTTGACGTTCCAGTTGGGCGCGAGCGACAGCGACATCGCGTAGTACGGGTTGTAGGTCGGATCCACCGACTTGGAGGCTGACAGCGCGGTCGCCACGTTGCGCAAGGTGACAAACGAACCGGCAAACGGGGTGTTGCCGCTGGGGAGCGCGGTAGCCGCCGCCGCGGAGGATGAGCTCGTCGCCGCGGCCTTGGCCTTCTTGGGGGTTGCCCCAGCGCTCACCGCGACGGCCATGCCCGCGGGCGGAACCGCTGCGGCGGGGGAGGGCGGAACGGAAGAAGGGCTGGCTTCAGCGGCCAGATTTGCCGGCGCCGCGGGCTCCGCTGGGCTAGGCACGGCGGGCGCGGGACCAGAAGGGGCGGCGGGCGTTGGAGCGGGGGCGGGCGTTGGAGCGGGGGCAGGCGTCGGAGCGGGCGCAGGACTGGGAGCCGGTGCCGGCGAAGAAGCCTCCGGCGCAGGCGCTGGATCCGCAGCCTGGGCAAAACCTAGACCGGGAGCCGCCAATCCGGCCAGTGCGGCCATCAGGAATAAGCGGGAGGCAACTGTGTTTTCTGGGTGCATGTCGGTTCCGAGGCCGGAAGCGCCAGCGGTGAAGCCAGCGACGGGGGGCCTGGAGCGTAGCGCACGCCCTGCCCGTCGCCTAGTCCAATTCGACCACCTTGTGCAAAGAATCGTTGAGCGGGCCAACGCCGCCGCTGCGCCGAGACAACCACTCGGCTATTTCAGCAGTTTTCGGCCAGGCCCGCCAAGCGCCCAGCCGCCGGTGACGCCCAGCGCCCGGCCGAGGTGATCGTCACACAGCGCCTCGCTATCGCCTTGGTCCGCCCGCGCCGCTGCACACGCCGCACACGCCTCCGCATCGCGATAGACGCTCTCCGCCCGATCGGCCGCCAGGGCCTGGCCCAAGCGCGGATCGCCTTTGTCCGAAGCCTGGAGGTCGGCCGGCTCCGCGCGTCGATCGGCGCTGCCCCATGGGGGCCGATACGGAGGTCGTCTTGAGGTGGACACGGCAGACCTCGCGCTGTGGAGTGCGTACTAGGGAAGCGCCTTGCGAAGACTCGAATGCACCCGCATCATGGCGCGCCTCTGCCGGGGCTAGCAAGCCTGCGTTTAGCGCCAAGACCGCGCAATGGAACGGCCGCGATGCTCCAAACCAACCTTGAAATCGATGTCGCCGCTTCGCCGCGGGCCGCTTGGTCCGTGCTCTGGGACCTCGAGCGGTATCCCGAATTTCTGACAGATGTCATGGATGTGCGCGTGGACGACTCGGCCCTTGGCGAGCCGCGGATCGCCTCTTTTGAGGTCAAGCTGTTTAAGGCGCGGCGCTTCAGAATCCGCGTTTGGGGCGATGAACCGCACTATATCGCGTGGCAACTCGTGGACGGCGATCACCTGCGCCAAGCCGATGGCCGCTGGGATGTCCTGCCCCTGGGCGGCGGCCAAGTGCGGCTGGCCTACCAGCTCGACGTCGATCTGACGATTTCGGTGCCGTCGGCGATCGCCAAACAGGTGGCCGATTTCACCCTGCCGAGCTTGCTGCGCCAAGTCCGGGCGCGGGTAGAGAGCCGTGCGCTGAATGCCCGGACCGGCGCAGAGCTGTAGCGGAGCCGTCTGCCCAAAGTATGACGCAGCGGTGGCAGTCGCCCTGGCTTAGCCCCTGTTCACCCTGGCGCTTTCGCCTTGCTTTGCTACCATCCCGGTGCGCCGCGCGGGCCCTGACCCGGGCTTGGGCGGCCGGGTCGACCGGGCGGACGTACGCCAAGGTCGCTACCCTGAGGACTGGCGCAGATGTCACTAAAAACCACTGCCAGAAACGCTACTTGCTTTAACTGCCAAGGGCGAACCCGCAACGAGTGGTGCGTGTTAGAGGGCGACGATCTAGGCCTGCTCAACCAGGTCAAGGTGTGCAACGCCTACCAGCCCGGCCAAACAATCTTCTATCAAGGCAATCCGTGTCTTGGCGTGTACTGCGTCGAAGAAGGCACCGTCGCGGTGCGCAAGACCGACGCTTCTGGGCGCTCCGTGATTGTGCGCATGGCCCACGCCGGCGACACCTTGGGCTACCGGGCCTTTTTTGCTGGTGAACCCTACCGCGCCAGCGCCGACGCCTTGCAGAACAGCCGGGTGTGCTTTATTGACCGCGCGGCCGTGCGGCGCTTGCTCGACCGCAACCCGATGGTGGGCTACTCCTTTCTCAAGCACATGGCCCGCGACCTTGAAGAAGCCGAAGAGGCCAAGCTCCACGCCGCAGCCCTGCCCGTGCGCGCCCGCCTGGCCCACCTCTTGCTCATGTTGCGAGAGCGCTTTGGCCAACCGATGGGCACCAACGGCGCCCGCATCGAATTGCCTTTGTCGCGCCAGGATATCGCCGCGATGATTGGCACGAGGCCGGAGACCGTTGCCCGGGCCGTGCGCGGTTTTGAGGACGAAGGCATTGCCAACTTCCAGGGGCGCGAGGTGCTGGTGCCCAACCTGGAAGGCCTGCTCAATGAGCTGAATTCCGCGGAATAGTCCCAGCTATTTGAGCGCTTGTAGGGCGATCGCCTTGGCCTCGCCCACCTGGCCGGCAAAATCGCCCAGCGAGAAGAAGTTGGCGCCGGATCGCGGTGTCGAAATCATTGTGATTCCAGAGAGATCACTGGGCACGTCGACGCCAGCCGTGCGCGCGACCTGGTGGGCCCACGCTTGCCGCCCCGGGCGCCATTGCCGCCACGCCTGCAGCCCCAGCCGATCCGCCGCGCCGCCGTCTTGATACCAGCGCCCCTGGAATTGGACCGGGTGGAACACGTACGGCATCGCGCAAGAGGCCAGCACGGCGGGCAGCAATGGCCCGCTGGTCAATAGACGATGGTGCTCGCCTTGCACGACACCTACGGCCAAAGGCATCGGCAGATCTTCAAATTGTTCAGGCAGATGTGGGCGCAGAAATTCGGCCAGCCCTGCCATGCTCAATAGACCTCGCCACGGCGCCGCGCTGGGCCGCAGCAGTCTCCACGGGGGCCGCGACGCCAGCAGCGCCGTCAGTCGGTCGCCGCGCAGCCCCGCAGCCCACAGCGCCGCCACCAGCGCCCCGGATGAGGTGCCGCACAGCGCTGCCGGGACCACGCCGCGCTCTTCAAAGGCCATCAACACCCCGGCGTGGCGGGCAAAGGCCAGAAAACCACTAGACAACAGCAGGTCTTTGGACTCGACGTTCGCGGCGGCCATCAGCTAGCGCACCTGAACGCCGGCCGGCACCGCGCGCTGCGGCTGCACCAGGACGCGCTTGCCCTCGGCGTCTTCTGCCACCAGCACCATGCCGCGGGACTCCATGCCCATCATCTTGCGCGGCGCGAGGTTGGCCAGCACCAGCACCTGCTGACCCACCAGCTGATCCGGGGTAAACGACTCGGCGATGCCGGAGAGGATCTGCCGCGGTTGGCCCTCGCCCAGGTCGATCTGCAGGCGCAGCAGCTTGGTCGACTTGGGCACCGGCTCCGCGTGCAACACCTGGCCGATTTTGAGCTCAGTGGCGCCAAAGTGATCAATGCCGATGGCCGGCAGACCGGCGGGCGCGTCCGCTGCGGGCGAAGTGGCGTGCAAAACCTGAGGCGCGGCAGGCACTTCCACCTCAACCTTGAACTCATACTTGGGGAAAAGCGGCGGACCTTCCTGCAGCTCCAGACCGGCGGCCAAAGAAAGCGGCCTGAGCTCTGCCAGGGTCAGCGGCAGCTGCGGCGAGCCCAAACGCCTTAGAATTTCGCTACATGTCTCCGGCAAGATGGCGGCGAGCATGTGGGCGACGTTGTGCAGGCCGTCCAGGACCGCGTAGATCACCGACTGGGCCGCCGGCAGGTCGGTCTTGGCAATCTCAAAGGGCTTATCCTGCGAAATAGCGACATTGAGTTGGGCCACGTAAAGCATCACATCGGCAATGGTCTTGTGAAACCTGAAACTCTCAATGGTTTCTGCGATGGGCTCCATCTGGTTGACCCGCTCCTGCAGGTCGGCCGGCAGGGCATTTCTACTTTCGTCGTCCAGGGTTCCCAGCAGCTTCATGGCTAGAAACTGACTATTGTGGGCATAAGGGCGCATTTCCGACCAGGTTTTGCTTGGCACCTTGCCGTCGCAGTACTTCTTGGCCAAAGCTGTGGCCCGCTGGAGCAGATTGCCCAGATCGTTGGCCAAGTCGGCATTATTGCGCCGCACGACCGCTTCTTCGCTAAAATTGGCGTCCTGGCCCACCGCCATCTCGCGCATCAGGAAGTAGCGGAGCACTTCGGGGCCGTACTTGTCTTTCAGCGACAGAGGGCTGACGACGTTGCCCAGCGATTTTGACATCTTGCTGTCGTCTTTGAGCCACCAGCCGGTCACCACGAGCCGCGAAGGCAGCCAGGCGTCGGTGGGCTGGTCAAACGCTTCCGCCAGCCCCATCAGCATGGTCGGCCAGTAGACGCTGTGGGTGGTCAAAATGTCCTTGCCCAGCATGTGGGTAACATGGGGCCACCACGCGGCAAAGTTGGCGCTCCCGCTCAGATCGCTGGACGGCCACTGGGCATCGGTCGGCGGCGCGGCGTCCAGAAAACCGATGGCGGAAGCGTAGTTGAGCAGCGCGTCGAACCAAACGTAGGTGACAAAGTCGCGATCGAACGGCAGCTCAATACCCCAAGAAAGCCGGGACTTGGGGCGTGAAATGCAAAGATCCTGCAGAGGTTTGTCCAAAAAGCCCAGGACTTCATTGGCGCGACTCGCCGGCACCACCTGGATGCGACCGCTGCGCAGGGCGTCGATCAGCTGCTGCTGATAGCGGCTCATCAAGAAGAACCAGTTCTTCTCCTGCAGGCGCACGACCGGACGGCTGCACGTGGGGCACGCGCCGTTCTCAAGCTCTTTTTCCGTCCAAAAGCGCTCATCGGGCACGCAGTACCAGCCCTCAAAGGCCCGCTCGACGATCAGGCCGCGATCGCGAAGCTGCTGCAGGGCCCGCTGCACCACCTGCTGATGGCGCGGCTCCGTGGTGCGGATGAACTGGTTGGGCGCACAGTGCAATTCGGGCCAAAGCTGCTTGAAAGCCAGATGCAGTTCATCGCAGTGGGCCTGGGGTAGAATGCCGCGCTTTTCCGCCGCTTCTTGGACTTTTTGGCCGTGCTCGTCGGTGCCCGTCAGAAAATAGCTCTGGGCGCCCAAGAGCCGCTGCCAGCGCTGAGCCACGTCCGCGAGGATGGTGCAATAGGCGTGGCCGATGTGCGGTTTATCGTTGACGTAGTAGATGGGCGTCGTGACGTAAAAGCGCTTGGAGTCTGCAACGGACATGGGCTGGATCCTGCCGGGCGGCCTCCCCGGGACCGCGGAGCCTAGCACAGGTCTCGGATCCACCGCAGCCCTCTGATCATCGCCGGGCCGGCGCATTTGCGGCGTATGAGCGCCCAAGGCGGTGAATCGGAGCGATCTTTGGCGTTTGGTGGGGCCAATGGTACCCTACAGATGGCCCGGCACACGCGGGCTGTACGGATCGCCCGATGGCCCATCGCTCTTTTGCCTCCCCCCTTGCGAACCACCGCAGCCGCTGGCTCTTTCTCTGGGCCGGACTATCGATCGCCCTCGCGGCCTGCGGCAGTGATGACGCGCTCGTCGACCGCACGGGCACCAGCGACACCGCGGCGATTAGCGACAGCGCCGGCCAAGACACGGCCCAACCGCCCGTCGACGCTGGCGATGCCAAGGATAGCTCCAGCGGCGACACCGCGCAGGCGTGCCCCGGCGGCCCGGGCTGCACCTGCAAAGCGGACAAGGATTGCCCCGGCTCCGCGTGCTTGCCCACCAAAGCCGGCAAGCGCTGCTCGCCCGCGTGCAACCCCAACGGCTTGTGCAGCCCCGGCAATTTGTGCAAATCGGTGGTGGCCAGTGACGGCAAGACCTACAAGCTCTGTGTCGAGCGCTTCGCCCGGCTGTGCCAAGCCTGCACGGAGTCGCTGGTCTGCAAGACCTACGCTGAACAGGCGAGCCACTGCGTCGCAGCCTCAGCGGACAAGGGCGCGTCCGGGTTTTTCTGCGCCAATGTCTGCGATTCTACTGATCAGTGCCCCTCGGGTTATAATTGCGCGGAGACGCCGTCCATCGAGGGCGGGCTCAATGAGAAGCACTGCATCCCCGCAGACGGCTTGTGCCCGTGCAACGCCTTGGCCATCGCCGATGGCGCCCAGACCACCTGCAGCAAGACGGCCAAGGACGCGGGCGGCGCGTCGATCGGTGTCTGCAAGGGCAAGCGCGTGTGCGAGAAGACCGGGCTGAGCGACTGCAGCGCCAAGCTGCCGGCGGTGGAGACGTGCAACGGCATCGACGACGACTGCGACGCCAGCACCGATGAACAGATGGGCTGCGACGACAAAGACGCTTGCACCATCGATAGTTGCGGCGCCGCGGACGGCTGCAAGCACATCCCGCTGGGCAAGCAGTGCGACGACGGCAACCTCTGCACCACCGATGCCTGCGACCCCAAGACCGGCTGCACCCACAGCAACCACAGCGACCCGTGCGATGACGGCAGCGCGTGCACCTCGGCAGACGCCTGTACCCTGGGCAAGTGCTTGGGAACACCGGTAAATTGCGACGACAAGAACCCGTGTACTGACCAGACGTGCAAGACGGCCACCGGCTGCCTCGTGGTCGACAACGCGGATCCGTGCCAGGACGGCAACGCCTGCACCACGGGGGACAAGTGCAAATCCGCCCAATGCGTCGGCAGCGGCGCGTTGGCTTGCGACGACAAAAACCCATGCACCAAGGACTTTTGCGAGCCCGCAGTCGGCTGCACGGCCACCGCGGCGGACGGCGGCAGCTGCAACGACAACAACACCTGCACGGAAAAAGACGTCTGCAAAGGCGGCAGCTGCGCCGGTGCACCGCTCAACTGCGATGACGGAAACCCCTGTACTTTGGACACCTGCGATCCAGTCAAGCTCTGCACCCACAGCCCCGGCCCTTCCGCCCCTTGCGACGACGGCAACCTGTGCACGACCAATGACACCTGCGCCGCCGGCAGCTGCCAGCCGGGCCAAGAGAAGATCTGTGCCGACACAAACCCTTGCACCATGGAGAGTTGCGTACCCAACTCGGGCAAATGCAACAACCAGATGGTCGCGGACTCCACCCCCTGCGACGACGGCACGGCCTGCACCCACTCGGATCAGTGCCTCAGCGCCTCGTGCACGGGCACTCCGATCAGCTGCGACGACCAAAACCCTTGCACAGAGAATACTTGCGACAAGGTCGACGGCTGCAAGACCAAGCTGCTGACCGGCACCACCTGCGATGACAAGCTGGAATGCACCGGCAACGGCAGCTGCAAGAATGGCCTGTGCAGCGCCGGCAGTGCGGTTCCGGCGGGCACCCCATGCAGCGGCGGCAAGACCTGCGACGGCGTCCTGTGCAAATAGCCGTCCAAGAAGAAACCATGAATCCCGATCCTATCTTCAGTCAATTACAGAGCTTTTTTGAAGGTTGGGGCGCTGAGACCTGGCGCTCCCTGGGGGCTTGGCCGGTCGATCTGCCCCACGCAGAAGGTGGGCGAGGCTGGCGCTTTGCCGTGTGGGCGCCTTCTGCCCAAGCTGTGGGCGTTGTGGGCACCTGGAATGATTGGCAACCCCAGGCGCTGCAACGCGAAGGCGCGGTGTGGTGGGGTGTGCTTTCCGGACCGCTCACCGGCCAGCTCTACAAGTACCGCGTGGTCGATCTGCACGGCTTTGCCACGGAGCGCGCCGATCCCTATGCAAGGTCAGCGGAATTGCGCCCAGGGACGGCGAGTCAACTGGTCGAAGCGAGTCAGCACGCTTGGGGCGACGGCGATTGGCTAAGCGGCAGGCCCCACAGGCAGCGCCGCGATCAACCGCTGTCTATCTACGAACTGCACCTGGGTTCGTGGCGCGGCGGTCAGGGGCACGCGTGGAACTACCGCGATTTGATTGAGCCTTTGGTGACGTACCTGCTGCGCCTGGGCTTTACCCACGTAGAACTGCTGCCGGTGCTTGAGCATCCCTACGACCCGTCTTGGGGCTATCAGGTCACGGGCTATTTCTGCCCCACGTCGCGCCACGGCTCGCCCGACGACTTGCGCGCTCTGATCGACGCCCTGCACCAGGCGGGAATCGGCGTCATCATGGACTGGGTCCCCGCGCACTTTCCCAAGGATGCCCACGCCCTCTCCAACTTTGACGGCACGCCGCTGTACGAACACGCCGACCCGCGCCGCGGCGAACACCCCGACTGGGGCACGCTGATCTTTGACTACGGCCGGCCCGAGGTGCGCAGTTTCCTGTTGTCGAGCGCGCACTACTGGCTCAGCGAGTTCCACATCGATGGCCTGCGGGTAGACGCCGTGGCCTCCATGCTCTACCTGGACTACTCGCGCGGCCACGGCCAATGGCAGCCCAACGTCCACGGCGGCAACTGGAACTTGGAGGCAATCGCCTTCTTGCGCGACATGAACACCATGATCCACAAGGTATTTCCCGGCGCCCTGAGCATCGCCGAGGAATCCACCGCGTTCCCGCAAGTCACCTCGCCGCTGGAAGATGGCGGCCTTGGCTTTGACTACAAGTGGAACATGGGCTGGATGCACGACACCTTGCGGTACTTGGCCAAGGATCCGCTGTACCGGGCCCATCACCACGATTGGCTCACTTTTGCCAGCACTTATGCCTTTGCTGAGGCCTTTGTCCTGCCGCTTTCGCACGACGAAGTGGTCCACGGCAAGGGCTCGCTGTTGCACAAGATGGCCGGCGACCGCCACCACGCTTTGGAGCAGTTGCGGCTCCTCTACGGCGAACAGTGGCTGCATCCGGGCAAGAAACTGCTGTTCATGGGCCAGGAATTTGGCCAAGCGCGCGAGTGGAACCAGGACCGCGAGCTGGATTGGCCGCTCAGCGCTGAGCCCGGCCGCCAGGGGCTGATCGCGTGGGTCGGCGAGCTGAACCGGCTGTATCGCATGTACCCTGCCCTGCACGACGGCGATTGCAGCCCCCACGGCTTTGTGTGGGTCGAAGGGGCGGACAAAGACCACAGCGTGCTGGTCTGGCAGCGGCGGAGTCGAGACGGCCACGCGCTGGTGGCGGTGCTGCACTTTACCCCCGTGGCGCGGCCGGGACACTGGATTCCGCTTCCGCAGTGCGGTTCTTGGCAAGTGATTGCCAGCAGCGACCTGCAGCAGTTTGGCGGTTCGCGGCCGTGTCTGCCGCCAAATGTCACCGCGGAGATGCGCTGGGGTCGGCCGCATGGCCAATTGGACGTGGCTCCCTACGGAGTTCACCTGCTGGAGTGGCGAGGCGATGGCAAGACGCCGAATTGAGCCTGAGGGCCTAAACAGTCTGCCCTTGGGCTGGGTGTCCAGCGAAGGACGCTTCCGCTTGTTGGCCCCCAAAGCCGCGCGGGTGTGGCTGCTGGAGCGCACCCATCCAGAAAACCCAACGGGCGAGCGGGTCTTGGCCATGCAGGCCCTGCGAGGCATCTACACGGGCGTGTGGGAGGTCGCAGAGCCGGCACCGCTGCGTTATTACCGCTACCGGGTGGATCAGGACGGCGCGACCTTTGAGGTGGCCGATCCTCGCTCGACCGCCGTGGCGCGGCAGTGGACCCTGGGGCACCCCGCCTGGAGCGTTATTCAGCCTAGGGATTTTGACTGGCAGCACACCTCGCGCCCCGCCGTGCCCATGGCCGAATTGGTGGTCATGGAGCTGCATGTCCGCGATTTTACCATTCATCCGTCCGCTGGCGTGGCCCACCCCGGCACCTACCTGGGGCTGGTGGAGCCCAGCCATCCGGGCGCTGGTCTGGCCGCGCTGCGCGAACTTGGCGTCAACGCTGTAGAATTGCTGCCCGTCACCAGCTTTCCGGTGCTAGAGCCGGTGGCGCCCTGGAACCCCACGGGCATCAACCACTGGGGCTATATGCCGAGCTTTTGGCTCGCTCCGTCCGAGCGCTATTCGCTGGCCGGTCAAAATCCTCAGCCTGGCCAATGGATTGGCGTCAGCGAAGACGGTACCTTTGCCGATCCCGGCGTCGAGCTCAAGCAAGCGATCCGCGAATTCCACGCCCGCGGCATGGCGGTGGTGCTGGACCTGGTGTTCAACCACGTGTCGATCCACGATGAGAATCCGCTGTGTCTGCTGGACCCGGGCCACTGGCGCGTGCGCAACCCCGGAGGTTCGCTCCGCAATCACACGGGCTGCGGCCATGACCTGGACGGCCGCGATCCCCACCTGCGCCAGCTGATGGTCGACGCCGCGGTGCACTGGTTGCGCGAATACCAGGTCGATGGACTGCGGCTGGATCTGGCAGAAGTTCTGGATGATCGGGTACTTGCCGCTATGCGCGATGCCTGTCGCGACGAGTACAGCCGCTGCCTGCTGATCGCCGAGCCGTGGAGCATGGGCGGCTACCGGCCCGATCGCCTGGTCGAGCTGGGCTGGACGGTGTGGAATGACAAATTCCGCAATGGTTTCTTAGGACACCACCCCAAGCTGGGCCGCGGTTGGGCCCTGGGACGCGGCGATGGCAACGTGCCGCGCGAGCACCTGGCGCCGCTCATCGCCGGTGTGTCGCGGCACCTGGGCGGCCACATGCCCATGACGCAGGCGGCAATTCAGTATGTAGAAAGCCATGATGACCACACCAGCGGCGATTTTCTGCGCCTGAGCCTGGGGCTGGTGGAGCCGGGGCAGAATGTCACGCGGGCCGAACTGCAGCCGATGCCAGAGCCGCTGCTTCGGCGCCTCAAGCTGCTCGCTGCGGTGCTGCTCTGGGCCCGCGGACCTGTGATGCTGGCCCAGGGCCAAGAGTGGGGCCGGGCAAAGGTTCAGGCGGCCACTGGCGAACTCGCTGGGCCCTTGGACGGCAACAGCTACTGCCGCGACGACGCCACCAACCACCTGGACTGGCGCGAGCGCACGGTCAACGTCGCCCTGGTGGAGTGGTATCGCCGGGCCCTAGAAGTGCGACGCGACTGGCTAACCGACGCCCTGAGCGGCCCCTATCCGCTGCTGGTGGTCCAGGGCGACCGGCTGTGGAGCTTTGGCTACACCGCCTCGTCGCGCCGCGGGCCGGTAGCGGTGCTGTTCAACGGCGAGCAGGACAGCCCAGCGTGGTTTGAGCTGCCCGGCGGACCGTGGTGGGGCTTGGTGGGCGGCGAGGATCTGCGCATCGTGCCGACCGCAACGGGCGTCGCCGTGGAGCTACAAGCCTGCAGCTCCACAGTTCTTTGGTCCGGCTGAAGCGCGGGCCCCTGGACGACCCCAAGGCAGCGCGGGCTATGATTCCGCCCACGTAGCCTTGGGTACCCCTAGCTCAGTTACGGGCTCTTCTTGGCCGCCTCTTTCTCTTTCTTTTTCTTCTGCTTTTCCGCAGTCGACAGCTTGGGCTTGTTGTTCTTATCGGTCTTCTCTTGACCCTTAGGCATCTGGGCTCCTTTGGCTAAGTGCGGTCGCAGCAAAGCCGGGATCGCGTGGCTGAAGGCCGGTTGATTCCGGCGCCAGCGGCTTTTGTTGTACGCCCGCCCTCCTGCCGGGTCAAGCGAAGACGCTCCGCCCCCTTGACCCTATCAAGCGCCCTCGACGGCCTGACGCTCACCCGCGCGACGCAGAGCCACACAGACGCAGGTACCGTACTCGTCCATCGCCGGCATCTTGCTCAGGCTCAGCTCCACGGCAAACGGCGCACCGCTGCGGTGTTCGGCCATAAAACCGCCCTGCAGGCGCTCTACCCGCCCTTGGCTGGCCTGCATGAAGCGCTCGCGATTGGCCGCGTGGCGCGCCCGCACGTCGCCCGGCACCAGGGTGTCCAGGCTCGCACCGATCAGCTGCTGGGGACCATAGCCAAAAATGCGATGGATCTCCGGATTTGCCAGCAAGATGATGCCCTTGGCGTCCACCACCATCATGCCGTCCGGCGCGGCGTCAATGATGTGGCGGTACCAGGCCTCCGCGGACTCGGCACTTCGCCTCCCGACGCGGAGCGCTGCTTCGGCCTCGCTCAGGTGCTGAAGCGTGCGGGCAATGCGACCTATCTCATTGTCTGGACAGCCTATCTCAAAGGACACGCCCGGCTCACCGGCGGCATGGCGATCGAGACGCTCGGCCAGCTGCGCCAAGGGCTTGATGACCCGGCGGCGGTAAAAGCCCACCAACACAACCGCCACCGTCACCGCGTTGGCCAGCAGGGCAAGGGCGACCAATTGTTGGGCCCCCTGGTTCTGCCGGGCAAACTCCGCAGCGGTGGCCACCGACCTCTGGCGCACGAGGTCCTGCACGCGTCCGCTGCGTTCGCGCAGCCGTTGCAGCCCCGCTTCGTATTCCGCGCTGTGCAGCAAGGCCTGAGCTGCGGGGCGGTTGCCCGTAGCCACCGCTTGACCCGCGCGATTGTGCAGCTCGATCAGCGCGGCGGAGTGCAAGCGCACCTGGCTCAAGGGATCCGCGTCGGTGTCGGTTGGCCTAATCTCGGGCGCCGCGCGGGCGACGTTGCCGACGGCTTGCGGCTCAGCCGTCAGACCCAGCGCCGGGCTCTTGACCAGGCGATCCATAGCCTTTTCCGCGGTGCGCTGGCGCAGACTCTCCGCTTGAAAGGCGCTGAGATACCGCGGCTCGCCCGTGGCGGCATAGGCGCGCATAGCTTCCGTCAGCGCGGTGGTGCCACGGTCCAGGTCGGCGGCAGCAACTGTCGCGGCGCGCAAGGCGGAGTGGTTGGCCCGGGCCTGCTGCGTTAGCCGCGTTTGTTGCCAGACGGCAGCGCTGCCCAGGGCGGTCAGGCCCAACAGAACGGCGGCGATCCAATCACTGGCCCGGTGCAGTTTCATACGGTCCGTTGCGCTTGGGCCCCAGCTGCTTCGCCAGGGTCCGGCGGCGACGGTACCTGCAATCGCCGCGCGGGTCAAATCACCGCTGGGAGACGGACTTTTATTGTTGGTCCATTGAGAGCTTCCATCATGCAGGGGCGCGAGGCCGGGTATTCAGGGTTGATTCTCTTGCCCCCTGAATTGGAGCCCCACCCGGGTGCTGGCGCGGCGAGGTGAGGTCCGTCACAATCTGGGGCTGCTTCCGCGCCTGCGCAACGCAAACCGCCGTACAAGGCCGATGAATAGTCACGAACCCCTTTACAATTGGAGACCTTGGACGCGCCAGGACGGCGCCGCAGCCCTCTGGCTGGTCGGTTGTGCGCTGCTGCTGGCTTGGCCGGTGTGGACGGGGGGCGCCGCCAGCTACCTCGACAATCCCGTGCACCTCGCGGAAATCTACGCGCTGGCTCAAAGTCAAAGCTCCTGGATTGACATTGGTTTTTTGGGCGCTCCCGTCGGAAATCTGCATTCACCGCTTTGGACGGGGCTGCTCACCTCCGCCGTTCGCCTGGGCCTGCCTCTGGAGCCGGCGTATTCGGCTCTGCTGGTCGGTGGCCTGGTCGCGCCGGCCCTCGCGCTGTTTGCGGGGGCCCGCCAGCAATTGTCGACGCCCGGGGCGGCGTTGGCCGCTTACGTCGTGCTGGTTCAGCGACCAGCTTTGGCCGGCGTGGAGTCGCCGTTGGGCGGTATGTACCCGTTCTACTTGGGGATGGCTCTGTGCATCGCCCTGGCTTTTGTGCTTGCCCGGCCGGGCAGTTCGGCCCGCTCTCTGGCCGGGTTCGCGGCCCTGGTGGGGGTCATCGGCCTCACGCACACTTTTGCCCTGTTGGTCGCCGGTCTGCTGGGTGCCGTGGCCGTGGCCCGCCTTGGTCAAAGGCGGCTGTGGCGCCAAGCTGCGGCTGTGGCGGCCGCTCTTGCCCTGGGCGCGCTCGCCTCGGCGGCCTACTGGCTGCAGCCGCTCCTGGACGGCCAGGCGGTGCAGAGGTCGCCGCAGAACCTGAACAGCGAAATGCTCTTGCGCTTGCTGGTTTTTCCCCAGGACCTCGTGGCCATGATCAGTCGGCGCCCCGCGGCGGAGTGGCAGCTCTGGGGCTTGGACGGCGCGGTGATGGCGGCGCTGCTGCTGGCTGGCCTGGGCGGGGCGGCGCTGCAGGTGCGCTCAGCGCTGAATCGCACCGCGCCGGAGCCCACGGCCGTATTGGGCCTGGGCCTCAGTGCGATGCTGGCTGGTCTATTGTTTGCCGTGCTACCGGGGACTTCTCTGCCTCTATTGGGTCCAGTGAGTTGGCGCTTTCTCTACCCACTGCGCTTGGGTCTGGCCCTGACGGCCCTGCCCCTCCTGGCGCGTTGGCCCTTGCTTCAGCGGGGTGCACAGACCAATCGCCGCCCCGTGATCACCGCCGCCGCCGCGCTGTTGACCGTCGCGTGCCTGCTTTGGGGCTGGCCGCTGCGCCAACAGGTGGCACCGACCCACAGCCCTGAGTTGGCCGAGGTGAGCCAGCTGTGGAACTATTTGCGCGCCCACCACAGAGCGGATTGGCGCCGGGTCTATCTGCAAAATACCTATCAGACCATGCCATTGCAGCAGCAAGACGGCTCCCCAAGCCTGCTTGCTCAATCCCACGTGCTGGCGCTGACTAGCCACAACGCCGGGTTGCACCAGCTGGGGCCCTATTACGGGGTGACCCCCTACGCGACGGACTGGACCGCTTCTGCCCACGACAACCTCTTTGGCGTTCCGACGGCGCAGGCGCGGGTCTATGCCCACACGCTCACCTGGCTGGTTCGCAGCGGTTGCAGCCACCTGGTGCTCGCCGATCCGCGCTTGATCCCTGGGTTTGTTGCCCTGGGCTTGGAGCCGCTGTGGCGCGCCGGGCGCTTTGCGCTGCTGCAACTGCCGCGGGCCCAATGGCCGGACACCGCGCAGGGTCAAGGGGCGACTGCGCAGGTGGACCATCGCCTGGCCCATCGCTTGACCGCGGCGATCCAGGTGGACCGGCCTGGCGGCCAGG
>JBIKTV010000353.1:0-6061 GCA_044347905.1 Myxococcota bacterium | reverse complement strand
TTCGCGTGGAGCCGTCCGTCCCCAGGAGCCCAATTGCGGAGGTCACGCCCGCTAGGGTCAGGTGGGTCAGCTGCACCGGAGGCACCCGGGTATGTGCCCCGGCCTCGCCGCCGCCGCCAGCAAAGTGAACGTGGCCATCGATCAGCCCCGGCACCAGGGGTGCCCCTTGCAGATCAAGCACTTCGCAGGGCCACGAGGCGGGAGGCAATGCCAATTGCGGTGCGATAGCCGCCACCTGGCCAGCGGCCACGAGCACATCAACCACCCCGCAGTCGCTGGGATCGAACAGGTGGGCGCGGCGAAAGAGAGTCAAAGAGGGCGTTTGCATAGCGGGGAAGGTAGCGGCAGCGGCAGGTGTTTGACAAGCCGCAGCGGCGGTCGCACCCTTGGGCAACGGAGGTTCTAGTGCAGAGGATGACGGCAATGGCAGCGTGGCTCGCGGCGACCGCAGGCCTGGGAATTAGCGGTTGTGGTGCGGCCAAAGCCGTTGCGCCGCCGCCCCTCTCGGTCGAGGCGCCGCGCCCAGAAGTGCCGTGCGCAGAAGCGCCAGCGCCAAGTTCGCCCGCCGGATCTGCGCCAGTCTCAGCGCCGCCAGCTGCTGAGGAGCCCGCCAAGGCCCAGGCCGCCGAAGAGCCGCTGCCGCCAGAACCACCGCCGTCGGCGGCAAACATCGGCGGAGATGAAGGCGATGAAGAGTCGGCGCGGGCCAAAGACGGCAACACCCCGCCGCAGTCTGCAGAAATCCCGGGGCGCTAAGGCGCAAACGCGGACCACTGCGGAATTCGCGCCGCAGCCCCAGCAAAGCTATACTGCGCCCTTGGGCCCAGCGGTGCCGCATCCTTTTGTGGACGGCGCGGCGGGGGCCAACCCGAGGGGTAGACATGAGCGGAAGCAGCGACAGCAAGCGGAAACACCTCAACATGGCCGGGCGATGGGCGGTTTTGGCCGGGTGGTGCGTAGCGCTGGCGACGCCCGCCTGTTCGAGCGATGAGCCCAAGAAAGAGCCGGGCACCTTCGCGCTCCCCGACACAAGCAGTCAATTTGACAGCGATAATACCTTCCCCGTCAACGACACGCTGACGGCTGAAGACATCCAACGGCTCGCCGATCTGGCGGAAGAAGACAGCGGTCTGAGCGACGCTGGCACGGACGCCGCCCTAATCGAGGATGGCGACGGCGGAGCGAGCGACGATCTCGGCGGCCCTGAGACGACCCCGGTCATTACCTCGTGCGCGAGTCACTGCGGCATCTACTTGGAGGATAATCCTTGCCATTGCTCGGTGTTGTGCCAGAGCGAGGGCTCGTGCTGCGACGACTTCATCGCCATGTGCAAGTGCGCCAATGACCAGGACTGCGACGATTCCAACGACTGCACCAGCGATTCTTGCAACAAAAACCAGGGCATCTGCTTTCAACAGCCGCTCAAGTCCTGCTGCCTCTCAGACGCCGAGTGCAGCGGTGGCGACGCGTGCAACACGCCCAAGTGCCTCTCCGGGACGTGTACGCTCCAGCCCAAAGACTGTGACGACGGCATCACTTGCACCGCCGACTACTGCAGCAAGGGCGAATGCGTCAACAAGGTCCAAACCACCCAGTGTTTGGTGGACGGCGCCTGCTACAAGGCCGGCGACCAGCAACCCGACTCCGGCGGCTGCGCCACGTGCGACCCAGCAAAACTCCAGACGAATTGGACGGCCAAGGCGGGCATGTGCTCGGTGGACGGCAGCTGCGTCCCTTCTGGCACGGCCAAGGACGGCGCGGCGTGTGCGGTGTGCGACACCACCAAGTCGGCCACGAGCTGGTCCGTCAAGAGCGGCAGTTGCCTGATCGACGCCACCTGCTACAAGAGCGGCGACGCAAACCCAGCGAGCGCCTGCGAGATCTGCGATCCCACCTCCAGCGCTACGGCGTGGTCCGGCAAGAGCGGCTTTTGCGCCATCGACGGTCAGTGTGTCGCCGCCGGCAGCGCCGACCCCAGCAACGCCTGCCAGACCTGCGATCCCGCCAAGAGCAAGACCGGCTGGTCCGCCGCTACGGGCAAGTGCCTGATCGACGGCAAGTGCATCAGCAGCGGCGCGGTGCTGGCGGGCAGCGGCGGCTGCATGGTCTGCGACACCAAGAGCCCCAATCAGTGGACTCCAAAGTCCAGTGGAACAACCTGCAGCTTGGGTGGCTGCGTGTCCAGCGCCAAATGCGATGGCAGCGGCACCTGCGCGGGCGTGCAAAAGCCCGGCTGCTGCATCAAGGATGAGGACTGCGACGCCGATACCGCCCTGCAGCCGACCGTCTGCGAGGCCAAGGCCTGCGACATCGTGACCGGTAAGTGCGTGCTCAAGGCCGTGGCGGGCTGCTGTACCACGGGCAAGTGCTGCGAAGTGGCGACGAACACTTTGGCCCCAGCCGGCACGCTCTGCGGCGCCCCCAAGAGCGGCGCAGAGTACAAGTGCGAGGCCAACTCCAGCTACAAGCGCGACATCTACAGCGCAGCGTGCACGGGCAACCACCCCACGCAGTGCTCCAGCTCGGTCAAAGGCTACGGCGACTGGACCGTGGTCAAGGACTGCGCCGACCTGACCTGCACGCTGAGCAGCCCGAGCTTTGCGCCGGTGTGCAAATAGCCCTGCGCCAATCTCCGACTTAGCAACTGATCGCGGCTGACGAGCAGCGCCGTCTTCCTGCGCGCGCATATCCGCTGGCGCTGGCCCAGCCGGTTCATCCGAGCCAAAAACACCAACGGCCAGCTCACCTTCTGAGGGGTGGGCTGGCCGCGGTGTTGTCTTGCAGATCCGGACTAGCCGGCGACGACTTCCAGCGTCAGCTTGGCCACGACGTCGTGGTGCAGCTTAACGGTGAAGGTGTAGTCGCCCACCGAGCGGATATTCTCGGGCAGGGTGATGTCGCGGCGGTCGATCAGGAAACCCTTCTCGGCCAACAGGTCAGCGACCTCGCGAACGGTCACGGAGCCGAACAGCTTGCCCTCTTCGCCGGCGTGCTTGGCCACGGAGACCTTGACGCCGGAAAGCTGCTTGCTGTCGTCCTCGGCCTTGGCCTTGGCCTTGGCGAGGCGCGACGCCGCAACGCGCTTGTTGTGATCCATCTCCTTGACGTTGCGCTCATTGGCCAGCAGGGCCAGGTTGCGCGGCAGGAGGTAGTTGCGGCCAAAACCGTCCGCCACCTCGAGCACGTCGCCGATCTTGCCGACGTTCGGCACGTTCTCGCGCAGGATGACTTTCATGGCTTCCTCCCTTAATCAGCGGTGGCGCTGGAGTACGGCATGAATGCCATGATGCGCGCCCGCTTAATCTCGGTGCACAGCTCGCGCTGATGCATGGCGCAGACGCCGGAGATGCGCCGGGGCACGATCTTGCCGCGCTCAGAGATGAAGCGCTTCAACATGCTCGGGGTCTTGTAATCAATGTATAGCGTCTTGTCGGCGCAGAAAGGGCAAACCTTCCGACGACCAAAGCGGCGCTGACGCGTAGCTCCTTCAGCGGGCTTCATCAGACCTCCTCGTCCATGTCGTCGTCCTCGTCGTCCAAGCGGCGCAACTTGCGCTCCTCGGCACGGCGGAGGTACTGGTCTTCTTCGTCCTCTTCACGCTCCGGGGTCAGACCCTCGACGCGCTTCTTCTCGTTCTCCAGATCGAAATCCGAGAGCTGCGAGAGGTTGGACAGGCAGACCGTCTGGTAGCGGATCACGTCATTGCTGATGCGCAGCTGACGCTCGAGCTCTTTGACGAACTGCGGGTTGGCAATGTACCCAAAGTACCAGTAATTGCCTTTCTTATTCTTGGCGATTTCATAGGCCAGCTTGCGCTTGCCCCAATCGGCCAGCTTGATCTCAGCGCCGCCAATCGTCTCAAGGGCCTTCTGCAGGCGCTGGTGGAGTTTCTCCACCGCTTCTGCTTCCGAGTCCACTCGAGTGATGAACAGCGTCTCGTACAGTCTGACGAGCATGTCGCTACTCCTCACGGATAGGCATCCCGGTCAATCCGGAATGCTTTCGCCCGCTCGTGGCCCAACCTGGAGCGATCTCCTGTTGGGGCGTGGCGAGCAAGGGGCAGTCGGCGGGACATCCGCTCTCTGCCGCGGTCTCCTCGCGGCCTTGCTGGCCTTGGGGAGACTGAGCTCAGTGCAGGTTTACGGCACCTGCGGGCCTTTGGGCGGAATCCCTGAGGGTTCCACCAGCTTTTCCCCACCCTCGCGCGGAGGTTTGGGAGGTTTGGGCGGCTTGGGGCTGGCGTTGTGGGCGTTCATCGCCGCCGCTGCGCCCTTCTGCACGCTCTCTTCGATGGCCGCCAGAGCCCGGTTGAGCAGCTCCGCCAGCCCAGCCCTCTCGAGCGGCGTGAACGGCGACAGCACCCAGTTGGACACCGCTTCTTCGCCGCCCTTGCCGCCTTCAGGCCGGCCAATGCCAATCCTCACGCGGGCAAAGCCGCTATCACCCAGCTGCGACTGCAGAGAGCGCAGGCCGTTGTGGCCACCGTGCCCTCCACCAACCTTGATCTGGATTCGCCCAAACGGCAGATCGAGATCGTCATGCACCACCAGAATTTCTGCGGGTTTGATCCCGTAGAACTGCGCCATTGCTTGAGCAGCAATACCGCTGAGGTTCATGAATTGCTGCGGTTGCAGCAGGGTCAGCTCGCGATCGCCCAAGCGACCTCGGGCTACGAGGCCATTGAACTTTGCCGACCAGCTTGCGCCCAGGCGCTCGGCCAGGCGTTCCGCCGCCATAAACCCGACGTTGTGACGGGTCAAAGCGTATTTGCTGCCGGGATTGCCCAGGCCGATGACGGCGCGGATGACGGGCGATACGACCGCGGCAGTGGCACCACCGCTGCGTCCTGCTCCCGTTTCTGCCCCGCTTGAGGGTGCCGCCATCGACCGAGCCCCTAGCTAGCGTGCTACTTCTTGCCTTTGCCCTTGACCTCTTCGACCGGCTTCTCTTCGACCTTGGCCGCGATGATCTCAAAGATCTTGAACGAGCGCTTGAACACCGGCGTCACGCCAGCCGGCAGCGGCAGCGTCTCGATGGTCATCAGCGTGCCGTTGTCGAACGGAGTCAGGTCGATCTCGATCAGCTTGGGCAGCGTCTCGGGCGTGCAAGCCAGCTTGACGTAACGGGTCGTCTGCTCAAGGCGACCACCGGCCTTCTGGCCCACCGAACGACCGCTCAGCACGACTGGCACAGTCACGACCAGCTTCGAGTCCGGCTTGACGACCAAGAGGTCGACGTGGACGAGCTGGCGGGTCACCGGGTGCAGCTGGACTTCTTTGGCGATGGCCAAGTGGTTCACGCCGTCCAGAGTCACGTCAAACATGGCGTTGCGGCCATAGGGGCCTTGCAGGCCCTTCTTGACACCCTGCGGCTCGACAGCCACAACCTTGTTGCCGAAGCCCTGCCCGTACATCACGGCCGGCAGATACCCAGCGCGGCGGACCTTTTTCGCCACGTCGGAGCCGGAGAGGAAGCGGGAGCGGGCAGAGACGTTCACGGTATCCATTGCAGAATCCTTTCTACTCGACCATTAGCCGAGGTGCGACGCGGATGAGCGCGGCAGGGTCCAGTGAAGGTCCCGCGCCGTTGCGCCGTAGTATGCTGCTTCCACCTGATCTTGTGACCTTGGCGGGGGCGGGGCTGAACCTGGACTTGCCCAGAGAGCCGCCGCAGCGGGGGCAGAAGTGTAGGGTTGATGGAGGGGTTCGTCAACCCTTGGCCGCGCTTTCCGGGCGATCCGGCTTGCGCGGCGCTGCGCGCCAGGGTGCTTTTCTCACCTAGCGGTGGGGGCTGCAAAGGGGGAGGAACCATAGACGGGTGAAGGAGACGTGCCGTCTCCTGCCCATCTAAAGATTTCCTCCCCCTTATACCCCCTCCTCCTTTACTTCCCCACCTCTTGCCCGGACAAAGTTGCTACAATCAATACAATTGTCTCGTGACCCAGCCGCGAGCGAAGCAATGCGGCGGCGTGGCGGCCTAGACCTGCGGTGGTCGAGACCAAAACCCAGCCGCGAGCGAAGCAATGCGGCGGCGTGGCGGTCTAGACCTGCGGTGGTCGAGA
>JBIKTV010000070.1:0-18153 GCA_044347905.1 Myxococcota bacterium | reverse complement strand
GCAGACCAGCGCAAGGCCAACCGCGGCAACACGGCTCCGGCGCCGTCGCGGGCGGTGACTTGAACGCGCAGCGCCTGGCCTTGGGGCACGGGGGCCCCTGGACCCTGGAGCTGAAGCAGGTCGAGGCTGGGATCGCGCAAGAGCCAGGCGAGCAACTGGTCAAAAAGCCTGTGGTAATCGCGGCGATCTGCGTCGCGGCGGGCGCTGTCGCTCGGCTCACTCGGCTCGTGGTCAGCGCCAAAGGCCCAGGTCCAAAGGCTATCCGTCGCCACAACGGCCGAGCGGCCCTCGCCGATGTCACCCACCGCAAGCAGCGGATGATCGGCGGCGTCGACCACCAGCACGGCCCCCGCCTCGCGCGCCGCTAGACCGGTGTTGCGACCCCGCCAGGCGTGACGCTGCCAAGTGGCGGCGCTCGCATCGGGATCCGCGCCCAGCAGCGTCACCGGGTGCTTGCGCCCCAGGGGGGTCAGGCGCAGCTGCGCGCTGCCGTCGGCCCAGCCGCCTTCGTCCCCAGGTGGACCGAGCTGCAGCGGCAGCAGTTCGGCCATGCCGGAGCCAAAATAGCCACCGGCGCTGAGGCTTTGGGGGCCGCCCAGCACCAGGAGAGCGCCGCCGCCCTTGAGGAATTGACTCAGCCGCGGCAAGTACTGTTCGAGCTGAAAGGGGCCAAACGGGAAATCCTGCAGGACGATCAGGTCAAAGCCGGTCAGGGCGTCCTCAAAAATCTCCTTGGCGGGAAAGGGGATGAGCGTCGTGTCGTCGCCCAGCGCCAGCCCTCCAGACCCCTGCGACACCATGATGTAGAACGACACCAAGTCGATCGACGGGTTGGCGCGCAAGTGGGTGCGCAAAAACCGCGAATCCCAGCTGGGTTGCCCCGCCAAATGCAGGATCCGCGTGCGCTCCCGCACCACCCGCAGCGCGGCAAAGGCCCGGTTGTTGGCTTCGGTCACCTCGTCGGGCAGCGGCACAACTTGGGCTTCAATGATGTGGGTGCCCACGTGAAGGGGCTGAAACTCCAGCTCTACGCTGCGCCGCGACGGACCTGCGAGGGGCACGGGCTGGGTCACCATCAGCTTGCCGTTGTCGGAGAGTTTGAGCATGAGGTTGCCCGGCTTGTCGGCCAGCCCGGAGATCTCAAGGTCGACACTGACTGGCATCAGCGTGCGGGCAAAACCAAAGGAACTCGTGCGGATCGCGGTGATCGCCACATCTTTGATCGGCTCGGGATCATCGATGAAGACGGCGTGGACCGGCACGCCCAGGCCGTGGAGCAGCTCGGCGGTGTCCGCGTCGATGTTGGCGCTGCCGCTGGGATTTCTCGCCGCCAAGGCGCCGTTGTCCAGGCCATCGCTGATCACGACGACGGCTTGCAGGGAGCTGGCGCGCTGCTCGTCGGCCAGGTACCGCAGGGCCGCGTGCAAGTCTGTGGAGGTCTCTGAGGGCGGTAGGCGGGTTAATTCAGTGGGTTTTAGCACCGGCTGCGGCCGCGAACCGGCGGTGACGAGCTGCACGGGCGTCGTGGCGGCCAGCGCGGCGACCGCTTCTAGAGCGCGATCCCAGCGGCGCTGACCGGCGGGGCCTGTCGCCATGGACGCCGATCGGTCCAGCACCACCCCCAGGCGTTGGCCCGCCGGGCGCGGCGTCTGGCTGACCCAAGTCGGCTGACCGAGCGCAGCCAACACCAGGATCACCGTGGTCGCGCGGATGGTCATCAGCACCCAGCGGCGCCGCGGCCGGCTGAGCGAACGCACATTGGCCGCGGTTAAGGCGATCACCGCGATGCCAAGCAGCCCAAGGGCCAGCCAGCCCAACCAGCCGAAGCTTGCCGCCCACTCCAAATGGTCCTGCCAGGGTTGCGCCATGTTGGGCTACTCAGCGCTGGGGGCGGCGTTGCGCGGCGCCGCGGCAGGGGTGGACACGGAGCGCTTGTGCCGCAGCAGGTACATCACGTGGCTGTGATCGTCCTTGTAATCCAAACACAAAGCGTACATCACCAAGTTGACGGCTAGGCGCAGGGCCTGCTCGCGCTGGGTCTCGCCGCCGGGGACCACGGCCAGGGCAAATCCGCCCAAGCTCTGCCGCGCCAGCGCGCCGGCCAGATCATTGCGCGTATACAGCACGGCCAGGTGGTTGCCGACCCGCAGGCCCTCCAGGTCGTGGCTATCGGCGCGGCGGCCCACAGCGCGGTCCAGGCGGTAAAATGCGCGAAAAAGCACGTGGCCTGGGGGCAATTTCTGCAACGGCTGCGGGAAAATTCGCAGCAGCTCTTTGCGGACGGCAGAGTCAAACGCCGCAGAGGCCTCTGCCCGGCCGGTGTTGTCGATCACCAGTGTCCCGCCGGTCGATAGGTGCTGACGCAGCAGCGAAATCGCGGCCTCGCTCAAGGGCGCCGGGGCCTTTTCGCCGCCCCAATACAGCAGCGGATAGCCAAAGATCGCCGGATCCTCTGGGCGCACGCCCACTGCCCCGGAGGCGATAGCGACGCTGGTGCGCAAGCGGATCTCTTGGGCCCACGTGTCCATCGCCGAGGCGACGTCGCTCGCCCCTGGCAGGCGCAACACTGCAAGATGCACGGCGGACGACGGCGGTACGGCCGAGGCGGAGCTCGCCGTCAGCGCCGCCCAAACCAGGGCCGCCCAAACCAGGGCCACCGCCATGGCCAGCCTGTGCAGAGACGCCACAGCGATGCACCGCGGAAAACTCTGCGGGCGCCAGGAGAATCTGGCTGTGGCGCTGGGGCGATCGAGGCTGTTCACGGCCACCGGCGGGCGCGAGGGCGCCTGGGGCGACCATTGTCGCTGAGATTGGCTGGCGCGCAAATCACGGGGACATTTCGCGCCCCGCAGACGCACGCGGATCGCCGAACAGGGCAAGAGCTAGCCTCAAAATTGACTACGGCAGCGGCACCGGCAGCGCCTGCAAGGACCCGGAGCTTTGAGCGGTAGCCCCCGTCGCGTCGCGGACTTCCACGGCGATCGCTTGGACGCTGCCCTTGGCGCGCGGCTGGCCGGGCTTGGTTGGCGCCAGATCAAAGGCCGTTGGGGTCCAAGTCAGGAGGCACGACGCGGAGTTGGGTAGGGCAAGCGCGTCGGCTGGGCCGCGGATCACCCGCCACTGGAGCGGGGTCACTGCGCCCTGGGCTTGAACCTGCAACTGCCAATGCTGGCCGACCTCGACCTGATGGGATCCCAGCGGCGCCAGCGCCAGCCCAGCATCGGCCGTACAGCCGCCAAGCGCTGCGCCAAGCACCAGCGCCGGCTTCACAAATTGCCGCCGGTCGACCCGGCCCAGCGGGAATAGACCGCGGCGCTGTGGCCTACAGAGCAGGGTCGAAACCAGCGGCGAGGTTGTGCTAGACTCACTCGGCCGATTCGCCGTTGGCGTGGCGTTCTTGGGCAAAAGCAGGCGGTGCCTCCCCGGTTCGCGCTCCAACAAAGCGCCAGCCGATGGTCCCATAGGGGCACGCTGAAAGGCCAGTGAACCCTCCTTGGCGCTGCCACCCTGCGGTGCCTTTTGCGCCTCCGTGCCGGACCGAACCTCCAGCCTGCCCCCCAATAGGTCACGATGTACACCTCAGATCGCGTCTTTACCCGTCTCTTGGGCGCCGCTGCGCTGTTGGCCCTGGTCACCGCGGCCTCTGCCTGCGGCAAGAAGGAGGCTCCGCCTGCACCGGCCAACCAAGCCGCGGCGCCAAACGCTGCCACACCGGCAGGTGCCGACCTGCCCGCCGCTGCCTCCGCCGCCGCCGCGCTGCCTGTGGCGCCGCCCCCAGAGCTGGGTATGCCGCTCAAGGACTACGTGGCCGCGCGGGTCGTGGAGCGCTGTGCCGTTCAGTATCACGAGGACTCGATCGCCGCAGAGACGCGCGCGGTGCAGATCCTGCTGGGCCGCCCCGTGATCGTCGACCTGGCCCATGTCTATGAGGCCCCGCCCAAGCCGGGAGCCAAGGCCGCGCCGCGCCAGCCCGACCCGGATACGCCGGAGCAGCTGTCGATGCGCCAGAAATTTCGCGCCGCCCACGCTCTTGCGGCCGCCCACACGCCGACCCAAAAGGACATCGACGCCCAGTTGGTCGACTGCGTCTATGCTCCGGAAATTGGCCTGGTGCCAGCGGAATTGCAGGCGCGCTACATCACAACTTTTGTCGACATCGCCTGCCTACAGCGCAAGCACACCGACCCGAGCGGGCAGCTGGACGCCGTGGCCCACGCCCAGGCCGCCGCGAGCGTGTTCCAGGCCAATTCGTTTAACGCCGGCGATTTTGCCCGCTACGGCATGGTTTTTGCGCGCTTTCCCCAGGTGCAGGCCAAGCTGCACGCCGCCAAGGCCAAGGCCTGCCCCGATCCGCGCGCCGTTGCTGAAACCATTGCCACCACAGGGGAATGGAATGGCAGCCTCAGCGGCGAACGCAACGCAGCGCTCAATTTGCGCGGCGATGGCGGACAGGTCAAAGGCGGGGTGCAGTGGCTCGGCGCGACCGTGCGCTACGACAACGGCGCCACCGAGGCCCAGGCGATTCCCGTCAGCGGTGTGATTTCGCCGGAAAAAGTCGCGCTCTTTGGCGAGATTGGCGCGGACTGGGTGCGCCTAGAAGGCAAGGTCAGCGGCGATCGCCTAGAGGGCACGTGGACGGCCCAGCGCGCGCTCAAAGACAAGTTCAAGGGCACATGGACCGCGCAGAAGCTGCCGAGCGACCTGCCCAAAGCCGCCACGCCCGCCGCCCGCTGAGGAGAGTCAGATGTCTAAAACCACAGAAACAGGTCATTTCTCTGCTCGCGATGGCATTCAGCTGCACTATCAGCTCCACGGCGCAGAATCGCCGCGCGGCGGTGTCCTGGTGATGCACGGCTTTGCTGAACACGGCGCTCGCTACGGCCACTTGGTGGATGCCCTTGTGCCAAATGGGTTTTCTGTCTTGACCTATGACCACCGCGGTCACGGGGAGAGCGGGGGCCGGCGGGTGTTTGTCGAGCGCTTTGACGAATACGTCGCCGACGCCGCGCTGGCCCTGGACCTGGCGAAAAAGCGCCTGCCGTCTCCCCTTTTTGTTGTCGCCCATTCGATGGGTGGGGTAGTTGCGATGCTGCTGGCCGGGCAAAAGCCGGCGGGGGTGCGCGGCTGGATCTTCAGCAACCCGGCGCTGCACGCGGCCGTCGACATCCCCACATGGAAGGTGGCGCTTGCGCGCTGTGCCTCTAAGGCCCTGCCGACCCTGGAAGTGCCGTCTGGGATCCCGCCAGAGCACATCAGCCGCGATAGCCAAGAAGTGAGCAACTACGCCAAGGATCCCCTCTGCTCCAAGCAGGCGACCGCGCGCTGGTACACGGAATTCACGGCGGCCCAGGAGCAGGTGCGCAAGGCCCCCCAAGCGCTGGCCGGCGTCCCGGTGTTGGCGCTGATCGGCGAAGGCGACCGGATCATCGATCCCAAGATCAGCGTGCAGTACTTTGAGGCGCTGGGCGGCGCGGATCTGACGCTGCGGCGCTATCCGGGGCTGTACCACGAACTCTTCAATGAGCTTGAGGCTGATCGCCAGAAGGTGTTGGCCGACACCTTGGCGTGGCTGCAGGGGCAATTCTAAGCCCTGGGTGCCTTGCGATCTGAACCTGCTATGATCGACGGTCTCGCGCCGCCTTGACCCGCGGAGGTCGTCCGTTGTCCACCGGTTCTTCATCAGCGTCGGGTGCGCCGACCATCCCCAACCACCCCGGGGCGGCTGAATTAGGCCGTTATCGCCTGACCCGCCACCTCGCGACGGGGGGCATGGGCGAAGTCTATCTGGCAGAAGCCGTGGGGGCCGCGGGGTTTGCCAAGCGCGTCGTCATCAAGGTGCTGCGCGCGGATCTCGCCAGTGACGCCGAGCTGGTGCGCCAGTTGATCGCCGAAGGGCGCCTGCTTGAAGCGCTAGATCACCCTAATATTGCACAGATTCTTGATATCGGTCAGGCCGACGAGCTGTTTTGGCTGGCGATGGAGTACGTGGAGGGCTGGGACCTGCGGGCGGTGCTGCGGGCGCTGCCAGTGCCCCAGGGGGCAAAGCAAGAGCCCCAGGGGCCTCTGGGGCCGAGCGCGGTGCTCCACGTGATCGCCTCCGTTGCGCGGGCGCTGGACCATGCCCAGAGCCGCCGCGGTCCGGACGGCCAGCCGTTGCGCATCGTTCACCACGACGTGTCGCCGTCCAATGTCATGGTGCGCCACGACGGTCACGTCAAGCTGGTGGATTTTGGCGTGGCCAGGGCGGCGCTGCTGGGGCGCCTGTCCGCGGGGGCCCTGCGCGGCAAGCTGCCGTATCTCAGCCCTGAGCATTCGGCGGCGCTGCCGGTCGATGGTCGCGCAGATCTCTTTGCCCTGGGCTTGGTTGCGTACGAGTTGCTCACGGGCGAGCGAGCCCTAGAGGTCACCGAGCCCAAGCAGCTGGAGCGGGCCTATCAACGCCTGCCGGCCAAGCTGGCGGCGCTGCGGCCTCGCTTGCCGCAAGGACTTTTTCAGTTGATCAGCGAGTTGCTGGCCCTGGATCAGACCCATCGCCCCGCCCACGCCGCCGCGGTGACAGAAAGGGCCGAGCGGCTGCTGATCGATGCGGGTGAGCCTTCGCCGTCGCGGCGCTTGGCCCAAGAGCTGGCGCCGGCGTTTGCCCGGCTGGAGGCGAAGACCGCGAGTTTTGATCAGACTTTGCACGGCATCCTGGGGCTAGCCGACCGCCAAGGCCAGCCCGAGCTGACGGGGACGCTGAGCCTGCCGGGGCTCGACGTGGTCAAGGTCGCCGCTGCCAGCGCCCGCGATCAGCTGCCGCCGGGGCGTGGGCCAAGAAAGCGCTGGATTACCGCTGGGTTGATCGTGGTGCTGGCGGCGATTGCGGGCGGTTTCTGGATGGGCCGGCGCACCCCGACCGTTGTGCCGCCCATCGACCTTGGGCTCGCGGCCTCCCCATTTGCGTCAAATCCCGGAGATCCATCCAGAATCGACAAAAAGGCCCCCGGCGATCCCCTGGCGGTGGCCGTTCTGCCGGCGACGGCCAGCGCCGTGGCTGCCGCAGAGGCGGCCTCTGGCGAAACCGCTGGCGCGGCAACCCAGTTGGCGGCCGCAGGCCATGGCGAAGGACCCGGATCTCTGCCTCTGGCGCCCAGCCCGACCCCAGTGGCCAAAGCTGCGGACGGCGCCGACGACGACAAGCCCAAGGTCAAAAAGGCCGAGCCCCTGCGCACGGCGATTCTGCTTTTCCGCGTCCAGCCTTTCTCCTGCCAAGTCAGCGTCGACGGCGTCCGCCAGCGGCCGGTGGGCGAAAGCGATCGCTACGAAGTGCGCGTGGCACCCGGCGATCACCGCATCCAGGTTCGCGATCCCGCCAGCGGCCAGCAAAAGGACCTCTGGGTGCGCAAAATCGCCGATGACGAGCGGCGCGTGCTGCCCGGCGGGATTTGTCTTGGCGAAGGCTGCCCCACCGCGCCGTAACATCTTCAGGTTGCAGAGGTAGAGATGGGCGACAACGCCACCATGACCCTGTCTAGCCTGAGCCTGTCTGCGGCGACTTTTGCCGAGCACTTTACCTTGCCTACCTTCAAGCTGCGCGTGGCCAGTGGCCCTGATGCCGGCTTGGAGGCGACCTTTGCCCGGCGCACGGTGGTGATTGGCAGCAGTCCCGATTGCGATTTTGCCCTGAGCGACGGCGCCGCTTCGCGCCAGCACCTGCGCATTGTCGGCGAGCGCAGCGGCTACCGGCTGAGCGATCTGGCCAGCAAGAACGGCACTTGGTTCGCCGGGTCGCGGGTGGTCGAGCTGGTCTTGGGCGCCCAGGCCACCCTGCGCATTGGGCAAAATGAGCTGACGTTTCAGCAATTGCCGGAGCTGCACGAGGTGAGCCTATCGCGCGAGCCGAGCTTTGGCGCCCTGCACGGCCGCAGCGATGAGATGCGCGAAGTGTTTGCCCGCCTGGCCGCGCTGGCCGACAGCGATGCACCCGTGGCGATTGAGGGCGAGCCCGGCACCGGCAAGCAGCGCGCCGCAGAGGCGCTTCACCTGACCTCTAAGCGCGCGGATCGGCCGCTGTGGCGCTTTGACTGTAGCCTGACCCACCGGGAATTCGCCGCAGAGCAGCTGCTGGGGGCCGACGACCAGCTCGGCGCTTGGTGGAGCGAGACGCGCGGCGGCACGGCGATTCTTCTGGATCTGGATGAACTCGATGCGGAGCTGCAGGGCCGCCTCGCCGCAGCGCTGGCCAGCTCGCTCAAGGACCCCAGCGGGCCGCGGCTCGTGGCCACATTTTCTTGCCCGATCGCCCAAGCCAACCGCGAAGGCCGCCTGCACCGCGGCTTGCCCAAACTGTTCCAGCGCGAGCGAGTGACCTTGCCCCCTTTGCGGCACCGCGTAGCCGATATCCCCGATCTGGTGGATGAAATCGTCGAGCAATTGCAGCGGAGCGACCCTTCTCTGCCGCCGCTTGTGCTCGGTTGGCGCACTTTGCAGGCCCTGCAGGCTTATCCGTGGCCGGGCAACATCAGCGAGCTGCGCCGCCACGTGGAGCGCGCCGCACACCTGGCCACCGCCCGACCGACCGAGGTTCACGCCAGCTCGCCGCGCCCAGAAGCACCGGCAGAAGTGCTGGATGCCTCTGAACTTTTGCCCTACGCCGATGCCCGCCGCCGCGCCGTCGCCGCCTTTGATCGCTTGTATTGCCAGCAGGCCTTGCGCGCTGCCGGGGGGCAAATGGCCGCCGCCGCCGCTGCCGCTGGGGTGCCGCGCAGCGCTTTTGAGCAGTTGGCCCAGCGCGCCCTGGCTGAGCCCGCCCGCGATCTGTAGGATGGAAATTTTTTTGACGGCCATAGTGCCCTGTCAACCGCGGCGGCTACCCCGGCGATCTGCCGCGCAATGGTCGGCATAAGCCCGAGCCAACTGCGCAGAATGCCCTGGAACATGTCAGAAAACTTGCACGATCCGCGAAGGATCGTACCTTGAAGGGCAGGTGAGGCCAGCGCGCAGTCCAGGGTGGCTGTGGGTTGGCGCCAAACCCAATCCGCGCTTTTGCCCCGTGCCCAGGCCCTAACTGGCCCGGCATAGATGGCCCCAGCGCCAGGAGTTTGACGTGAGCAGAACCAAGACCCAGACCGTCGTGCGCACCCGAGCTGAGCTCGATCTGGCCCTGCGCCAGGTGCAGTTGACGGCGCAGGAAGAGAATGTGTTGCGCATGCGCTACGGCGTGCCTTTGGCTGCGGATGCGTTGCTGCAGTTCCGCGATCCGGAGGCGGAAGCCCAGCGCGCAGAGCTGATCGACCTGGAGCGCCGAGCCGTGCATGCCATGGACAATCGCGTAGATTCACAGCGTTTGACCTCGATCATCGACCGGATGCGCCGCCTGTGATCCTGCCATAGCTGCGCCGCAAGGGGGAGTCGATGACGTCTGTGCTTGTCCGGCGCCCCCTGTTCGTCTGCGACGCGGCCAGCGTTCTTGGCGGAAGTGCTGGCGCCAATTGGCCCGTCGCAGAGGGGCAGAACACCCGCTCGCAAGGCCGGCAACGCGGTGACGAACCGCCGGGCCGCGATCGACAGGCCCACCCGCTCAGGCGCTTTGCCCTTGACGCCACTGCGTTCCTCTGGCACTTTACGCCCCCCGCGCCGTGGCCCTGGCTGGTCACCGCCGCGCCCCAGACCTGCGGCTCCGGCCCACATGAGTTCGGCTTCGGCCCTCAAGAGAGTGCACCATGGCTTCCCCTTCCCGCATCACTGACCGCATCAAGAAAGCCAAGAAGACCGCTTCCGGCCAGAACCGCAAGCGCGAGCAGGCCCGTGCCCAGCGCATCCTCTCTGAGAAGAAGCTGGAAGCCGCTCTGGGCGAGCACATTCCGCTCGCTCCGGTCCGCTAGTCCGCTTTCTGAACTGTTTGCCGGCTGGTCCCCTCGCCTGATGTCGATCCGCGGGGCCCGTGCTGTGTCTGGGCTCGCCCTCGTCTTTGTGGCTGCGGGTCTTGTTGCTCTGTGGGCAAGCGGTCGCGGCTATCTTCCGCCCCCTCCTCCGCCGCTAGACCGATGGGCCGCCTCTTTGGGCGTGGCCGGCGCGGCGCCTTTGCCCAGCGACTGGACCCTGGAACGCGCGCCTCCCCAGGCGCCGGCGGTCCTGGGCCTGCAGCAGCCTTTGGGCGAACTGCGCGATCCTTTTCGCCACGAAGAAGCGCTGCAGGCCTGGCGGCTCTACCGCGAAGGCCGGGCCGTGCAAGCTCTGCGCGCTGCCGAGCAAGCGTGGAAGACCTTGGGCAAGGCCGACTCGGCCAGCGACGAAGCGGAGAAATCGCCAAGCGACGCCGGTGGTTCAGCGATCCCTCGCGGCGTGGAGCGCACCCGTCTGGCCTTCTTGCTGACCCAACTCCGCTGGGGAGCCGGCGATCGCACTGGTGCGCTGCAGGTGGCCCGGGTGGCGGTTGGCGATCCAGCGCTGGGCCACGCGGCGCTGCGGTGGGTGACGAGCCGCGCCGACGAGGCGGGATTGTCGAGTGTCGTGATGGCCTTGGCCTCAGACCGCGATGATCCGGCGCTGCGGCTGCTCCGCGCCCGGGCGATGCGCCGCAACAACCAGCTGCAAGCCGCCCAAGAAGTGCTGGCCAGCCTGGCCCCGCCGGCCGGCTCGGCGCTGTGGCGGCGGTGGATGCTCGAGAGGGTGCGCACCCTGCAGGCCCTGGGGCAGGACGAACAAACCCTGGCAGTAGCTCGCGAATTGTTCCGCCGCGCCGGCAAGTCCGCCCAGTGCGAGGAGCTTGCCGACGCCGTGCTGGGCGCCACCGACGCGGTTTGGCAGAAGCGGCTTGCGTCGCGGCCCCAAGACGCGGTGTTGGTGCTGGATGCGCTGGTGTATTCCGCCCAGCGGCGGCGCTACCAGCGGGTGATTCCGGCCCTGGAAGCGCTGGCCAAGCAAAATGGCGTGGCAGAATCGGTGCAATGCCATGCGCAGAGCTGGGCGGCGCGCTGCCACGATCGCCGCGCGGCCTTTGGCAGTTCTGTGTTGGTCTACCAGGCATTGGCGGGCCACTGTGCCTCGGCTGAAGTGGCCGCACTGCAGGTCGACGAGGATCCGCTCAACCCGGCAGAGATCGCCTTTCGCCACGGCCGGGCGCTGGCCATGCAGGGCAAAGCAGAAGGGGCAAAGCTGCTGGAGCAGGCGCTCGCGGCCGGGCTGAGCGGCTTGGATGGCGACGATGCCAAGACCTTGCTGATCGTGTTGCGCGCCGCCGATGGACCCGCGGTGCTGGAGAAGCAAGGGCCGGTCGCCGCCGCAGATTACGCGGAACGCGACATGATCGACGTGGCGGCCTGGCGGGTGGCGCTAGAGCGGCTGACGTCAGCTCGCTGGAAGGAAGCGCTGGAACTGCTCAATCGCCTTGCTGAAGTTCGCGACCGCGATGAGGCCCCTCTGCCCCGCACGGATCCCGCCAGCCTCGCCGGGCCGGGCCCCCAAGCTGCCCAGGGCAAAGCCGCACCTGCAACCAAATCCGCACCAGCAAACAATTCCGCACCAGCAAACAATTCCGCACCAGCAACCAACGATCCGCGCTTTGACGACCGCGACTGGGGCCGCGGCCGCGCCGATTACTTTGCAGCGCGCGCCCTTAGCGAACTGGGCAAGCCTGGCGATGCCAAGGCCCGGTGGATCCGCGTGCTGCGCCGCCATCCGCTCAGCTACTACGCCGGGATGTCGCTGGCGCAATTGCAGAAGCTTGGCCCGGTGGACAGCGCTTGGCTCAGCGCCGCGCCGGCCGTCGATGCAGGTCCGCAGATCGACGAGCACCTGCTGGCCGACGCCAGGGTGCAGCGCGCGCGCCTGTTGGGGCAGCTGGGCTGGCACGACGAGGCGGGCGAGGAGCTGGATTCGGCAGGCATAGGCCGCGATCTGGGGCCGGAACAGCGCTGGGCCCCGGGCGATCCGGGCCGGCTGTGGACCCGCGGCGCGATCGACGGCGAAGCGGGGCGCTGGGTGACCTCGCACCTCATCGGCCGCGATTCGCTGCGGGCCTTTGCCGCCGCCTGGCCAGGGGATGGCAACCGCGAGGCCTGGAAGATCGCCTTTCCCAGGGGTTACCAGAGCCTGATGGACGCCGCGGCCAAGGAATTTGAGCTGCATCCGTCGATTCTCTACTCCATTTGCCGGAGCGAGTCGGGCTTTAACCCGCGGATTGAGTCGCACGCCCACGCCATTGGCCTGCTGCAGCTGATCCTGCCGACCGCGCAGATGATGGCCAAGGGCCTAGATGTCGAGGCCAACGCCGATACCCTGCGCCAGCCGGCGGTCAACGTGCGCTTGGGTGCGCGCTACCTCAAGAAATTGCTCGACCGCTTTGAGCGCGAACAGCAGATGGCGGCGGGCTACAACGCCGGCGGCGGCGCGGTGGGTCGGTGGCGCAAACAGCGCGGCGATTGGCCGATGGACTTGTTTGTCGAGACGATTCCGTTCCGCGAGACCCGCGACTACGCCAAGCGCGTCACCTCGGCGATCGCCACCTACCGGGTGCTGTACCACCAGGAACCGATGTACGCCCTGGCGCTTCACCAAAAGGACGTGCCTACCAGCGAGGAGCCCGCGACGGAACCGCCCTCCAAGCCCGCAGAGGCCAAGCCGGCGGAGGCCAAGCTCGCCTCGGCCAAAGCGGCGGACTCGGATGCTGTGGAGCCAGCCGGAGTTTCGGCCCAGGCCCCGGCGGAACCCCTGGCCGAGCCCGCCGCCGCATCGCCGGCCAAGGCCAAGCCGATCGCGGCCAAACCGACCGCTGATGCCAAGCCCAGCGCCAAGGCAAAAACGGTAGCCAAGGCTAAACCGGCAGCCAAGGCCAAGCCGGCGGCCAAGGCCAAACCAGCCGCCAAGGCCAAACCAGCCGCTAAGGTCAAACCGGCCGCCAAGGCTAAACCGGCCGCCAAGGCAAAACCCGCTGGCAAAGCCAAGGTTCGCGCCAAGTAAGCTTGCCCACCCACAGCCCCGGCTGAATCGCCAGGCGACCTGAAGCGTCCGAGCCCTTGCTTCGCGGAACAGGCCGGCGCCTCGGTGTGTTGGCGGAGCTGCCGCGGCGCCCCTGCGGCCCCTGGAGACGATGCCCAAGACCGCCGCCCAAGCCAGCGCCCCTCCCGAGCTCCTGCTGCAGCAGCGGGCGCCGCAGGCCTTGGCGCTGTTGCGGCGGGCCCAGCGGCGGCTCTGGGTCCAGGTGTTGCTGCAGCGGCTGGCGGCGTGGCTGGCCCTGCCCCTGGCGGCGGCGGCGCTGATCGTCGCGGCGACTCGCTGGGTGCCCCTGCCACAAGCGTTTGATACAACGGTTGATATTCTGATTTGGCTGCTCTCTGTTGCCGTGGCGATCTGGGCGCTGGCCCACCGCATGCCGCTGCAAAGGGCCGCCCGTGTGGTCGACGAGGCCAGCGCCGGCAGCGACACGTTGGCCACCGCGGTGGACCTGGCGGCTCATCAGCGCCGCGACGGCTGGGCGCAAGTGCAGGCCGCTTATGCCGATCGCGCGTCGCAGTACCTTGTACTGCCTCAGCTTTTGCCAATGCGACTGCCGCCGTCCTGGCGACCGAGCGCGGCGGCGGCGCTGGCCTTGATCGCGGTGATCGCCGCGGCCGATCCGCTGGCCTCGCTGCGGTTGGGCCAGGGTCAGCTGGCGTATGGGCTCGCCATTCACCTGCCGCCGCGGCCGCCGGGGTTTGAGAGCGCCCGCCAGGATCTAGGCGAAGATGCGACGCAATTGCTCAGCGTGGACGTGCGCTTGCTGGGCGAGATCGAGGAACAGCTGAGCGACCCGCAGACGCGCAAGTGGATCGGCGATCTGCGCCAGGTGGTCCAAGCGGTGCAGCAGGGGCGGATCGACAAGCGCCAAGCCCTGGAGCAGCTGGCGGCGCTAGAGGCGGCCCGGCCGCACAAGCCCGAGCTCGACGCAGCGCTGCAGGAGGCCAAAGGCGCCGCGCCCCCTGGTAATTCGCCGGACAAGGACCCCGCAGAGGCAGAGCGCCAGCGCGATCTGGCGGCGCGCAAAGCAGTTCTGGATGCCACGCAGAAAGCGCTGGACGCGGCCCCAGAGGGCGAGGACAAGAAGGCCCTTGAAAAAGCCCTGGAACAGGCCGATTTGGGGCTGGTGGCCAAGGCGCTGCAAAAGCTGGCGGAAAAGGACCTGCAGGCCAAGGACCTGGAGAAGTGGCGAAAGACCCTAGAGAAATTTGCCGACGCTCTCAAGGACGCCAAGGTGCCCAAGGGCATGGAAGAGCTGGCCAAGAAGATCTCGCGGCTGGAGAAGCAGCGCGCCGATCAAGGCGGGCTCAACCCCAGCGATCAGCGGCGTTTGCAGGAGGCGAGGCGCGATCTGGAGCAATTGCGCCGCGAAAACGGCGATGCGGAGGCGGCGCGCCATCAGGTTCAGCGGCTGGAGCGCCAGGCCCGCCAGGCGGCCGATGAGCTGAGGCGGGTGGCAGAGGGCGAGTCGCGGCTCGACAAGGGCAAGGGCGCCGGGCAAAAAGGTCAGCAAGGTCAGCAAGGTCAGCAAGGTCAGCAAGGTCAGCAGGGTCAGCAGGGTAAGGGAGGCGGCGAGAATGGCGAGTCGGGCGGGGCGTCTCAGCAGGCGATGCGCGAGGCCATGCGCCAGGCCGCCGATGAGCTGCGCCGCCAAGACGAAGGGCAGAAATCGCGGCAGGCCCAGCGGATTGGCGAGTCGCGGATGCGCGATTTGCGCGAGGCTCTCTCCCGCGGAGAAGGGCGCAAGGGCCAGGCCAGCGGCGAACAGCAGCGCGGCCAAGAGGGCGGCCAGGGCCAGGATCAGCGCCAGGCGGACGGCAAATCGCGGCTCAAGCCGGGCCAGAAGGGCGATCGCGGCCAAGAACAGCACAACAGCGGCGACAACCAAGAGCGCGATCAGGGGCAACAGGGCCAGCAGGGCGATCAAGCCGGCCAGGACGGCGCTGCGGGCGATCGCGCGGGGCAGAAGCGGAGTTTCCGGCTGGGGTCCAAAGGGTTGGGTGACAAGAGCCGCACCGAACTCATCGGCGAGGGCTACGAGCAGCGCGCCGGCCAGCGAAGTGGCAAAGGCCAAAAGCAGGGAAGCGACTCGGCTCAGGCCGGCGAAGGCAGCCAGGCGGGAACGGACCGCGGCTCGGACCAGGGCCAGGGCAAGAAAACCGCCATGGATGCGGCGCGCACAGAGAAGGTCCAGGGCCAGCAGGGCAGCGGGCCAGACGTCAAGCAGACCTTTATGGACGCCGCGCGCAAGGGCTTTGCCCGTCAGGGCTGGCGCGAGGTCTACACGGAGTACAGCCAGGTGGCAGAAGAGATGCTGGACAAAGAGGGACTTCCGCCCGGGCGCAAGGCTCTGGTGCGGCGTTACTTTGAGAAAATCCGTCCGCGCTGATCCCAGCCGGCACCGCAGGAGACCATGATCACACCGGAGCAGGCCCACAGCGAACTGACGGCGGCGCAAGTGCAGCAGAAAATGGCGTGGATGGCGGAGCGCTTGCAGACCCTGCGCACCGAGCTGGCCAAGGTGGTGGTCGGCCAGCATGAGGTCATCGAGGCGGTGATCCTGGGCATGCTGGGCGGCGGCCATGTGCTGCTGGAAGGCGTGCCGGGGCTGGGAAAGACGCTGCTGGTCAGGACGTTAGCCCAGGCGCTGCACCTGGACTTTGCCCGCGTGCAGTTCACCCCCGACCTCAAAGCCAGTGACGTGTTGGGCACCCAGGTGCTGATGGAGGACGAGCGCGGCGGTCGCCAGCTGGTGTTCCAGCCCGGGCCGATCTTTACCCAGGTGCTGCTGGCCGATGAGATCAACCGCGCCACCCCCAAGACCCAGAGCGCGCTGCTGGAGGCGATGCAAGAGCGATCGGTGACGATTGGCACCAAGACCCACCGGATTGCCGCGCCGTTTTTTGTGCTCGCCACGCAGAATCCTCTTGAGATGGAGGGGACTTATCCGCTGCCAGAGGCGCAGCTCGACCGCTTCTTGTTCAAGATCGAGGTGCCGTTCCCCAAGCCGGAAGAGCTGCACGAGATCGTCGCGCGCACCACCAGCGGGCCCATGGCGCAGATCGAGCCGGTGCTAAGTGGCCCAGAAATCCTGGAGATTCACGATTTTGCCATGGGTTGCCCGATCGCCCGCCACGTGGTCGACTACGCGGTGCAGCTGGTCCACGGTTCGCACGGTTCGCTGCCGGGGGTGCAGAAGTGGTTGCGCGCTGGGGCCTCGCCGCGGGCCCTGCAGGCCTTGGTGATGGGGGCCAAGCTGCGGGCGCTGATGCACGGGCGGCCGGCGGCGTCGATCGACGACATCAAGGCCCTGGCCAAGCCGGCGCTGCGCCACCGCTTGTTGCTCAGTTTTGACGCGGAGGCCGATCGCGTGCGCCCGGATCAAGTGGTCGAACAGCTGATCAGCGAATTAGACCGCAGGGTCAAAGGGTAATCGCCCATGGCCTCCGCCGCCGCCGAACAGCAATTGCGCGCCGATCTGTTTGATCCCGGCTTTTTGGGGCGGGTCGAGCAGCTGGCGTTGCTGGCGCGGCGCATGGCCACCTCTGGGGCTCAGGCGCACCGCCGCAGCAAAAAGGTCGGCTCTGGCGTGGAGTTTGCCGAGCACCGCGACTACAGCGCTGGCGACGATCCCGCGCAGATCGACTGGGCGCTGTTTGCCCGCTCAGACCAGGTGCAGATCCGCGAATTTGAAGAGCAAGAGGACCTGTCGGTGTATTTCTTGGTCGACCACAGCCTGTCCATGGCGGTGGGGCCTAGCGGTCAGGTCAGCCTGCTCGACCGGGCCCTGCAAGTGGCGGCGGCGCTGGCTTACATCTCGCTGTCCAACCTGGACCGGGTGGCCGTGGTGCCGTTTGCCCAGGGCAGCGCGGTGCCGATGAGGCCGGTGCGCGGTCGCGGGCAATTCCTGAGGGTTTTACGGGCCCTCTCCCAGGTTCAGCCGGCTGGGCGCACGGCCATTCCCAAGGCGATGGGCGAATTTCTGCGCTATCAGCCGCGGCCCGGCCTTGTGGTGATCATCAGCGATTTTTACGACCCAGAGGGCCTGGGGGACTCGCTCAAGCAACTGGCGTACCGCGGTTTTGAGCCGATGGTGCTGCACCTCTGCGACCTGCAATTGCTGGAAGCCGGGGCGTACGGCGACGTGGCCCTGGTGGACGCAGAGACCGGCGAGATCCGCGAATTGACCCTGACGCCGGCGATGATGCAGCGCTACCGCGCGGCTTTTGCCAGCTTTAGCCAGGATATCGACCGGGCGGCCCGCGAAGTCGGCGCGCGCTGCCTGCGGGTGGACGTGTCGCTCGCCTTTGACGAAGTCGTGTTGCGCATTTTTCGCAGCGGAGGCTTTCTGGGATGAGCGGCTGGAGCGGCGAGCAGCAGGCCTGGGCGTGGCTGGCGATCGCCGTGATCGGCGGCCTGGTGCTGCTGTATCTGATCCGGCCGCGCCGCCGCCAAGTCGAAGTGCCCTTTGGCGGTTTGTGGCGTCAGGTGCTGCTGCAGAGCCAAGCGGACTCGCTGGGGCGGCGCTGGCAGCGGCTCTGGTCGTTCTTGGCGGTGGCTCTGCTGGCGGCGCTGCTGCTGGGTGCCCTGGCGGAGGGTATTTTCCGCCCAGAGACGGAGAATGCCCCGCCGATGCGCTTTGCGACGGTGATCGCCCTGGACCGCTCGGCGTCGATGGCCACCCGCGACGGCGCGCCGCTGCAGCCGGGGCAGGGGCCGGCCTCGCGGATGGAGCTTGCCCGCCGCGCCATTGAGGAGCTGATCGCCCAAAGCCCCGCCGACGAAGAGATTTTGCTGATCGCCGCCTCTGGCCAAGCCCAGGTCATCAGCGGTTGGGGCAGCGATCGCCAGGCCCTGGTCGCCGCGCTGCAAACGGTGGAGCCCAGCCACGCCGGCCTGGATTTGGCGCGGGCAGTTGAGCTGGCCCAGCAGTCCCTGGCCGGCCGACCTCAGCCGCGGCTGGTGCTGGTGAGCGACGGCGGTCCGGGGCTGGCGGGCGACATCACCCCCAGCGTGCCCCTGCAAGAAATCCGCATCGCCGCTGAGGTTTCGCCCACAGCCCTGGATAACCTCGCGGTAGAACAGGTGTACCTGCGGCCGCTGGCCCACGACCCAGATCGCGGGGTGATGACGGTGAGGCTGCGCAATGACGCCCGCCGGCCGATCGCCGCGCGGTTG
>JBIKTV010000352.1:0-6101 GCA_044347905.1 Myxococcota bacterium | reverse complement strand
AGCTGGGCGATCAGCGCCCCAGTCGCGCCGCTGCCACCGCTGGCCAGGCCTCCAGTCTGGACGGCCAGAGCCCCGCCCGCCGTGAAGTAGCTCTGCAATCGCGCCGTCTCTGCCTCCGTCGGGACTTTGGCGTGCTCGCCGTTGCCCAGCACCGCGATCACCGCACGGTAGTCGCCCAGGTCCCCCACATGGGCCAGTTCTGGCGTGTCCATGACGGATCGGCCCGAGGCGATCGCTAGGTCCTTGAGCCCTTGCCAATGGTCCCGGGGCAGGGCCTTGGTCCATAGCAGCACGTCGGTCTTGTGGCCTACATCCACCGCACGCCATCTGGTTGCGCTGCCAAACCTTTGGGGATCGCTCTCCCGGCCAGGCGGATGTATGCGGTCTTTGACCTTGAGCGGCATCGCGCACCTCTTTGCTGTGCCGCGGTCATACGCCCGATGCATGGACCAAGTCAAGTATCTCCGTCACCCGAGCGGTGACCGGCCCGACTGTCGCCGCAGCAGGCACTGCGAGTCAGAGCAAGCCTCCCAACTGCTGCGCGAACGATGCGAACCCGAAGGGCAGCGTCCGACGCTGCCGGCGCCGCGCCGGTCGCAGCGTGGTCGGCGCCTCGCCGACGCGCCCATCTTCCTTACAAGGGTATCCCTGATCATAGACATCATATGCGCCGTCGCTTCCAATGGCCTCCCTGATCCCCAACATCACATGCGCCGTCGCGTCCCAAGGCATCTCTGGTCACCAACATCGCATATGCCGCAGTTCGCCAGGGTCACCCTCGCGCAGTCCGCTACATCTACTGCGGCGCGACCGGCGTCACCTTGGCAGCTTTCGCAGCCCGCTTGCGCGGCGGGAAGTAGCTGGTGACGCGCTTGAGGCCAAAGCCTTAGCCAAGGCAGCGAATCCCGCCGTCCGCGCGGCTGTAGATGCCGCAACCAGGGTAGACGGGGCGACCGCAAACAGCCGCAGGCATTCCGGCGCCGTCCGGCTGCCAAAGTGGCCAACGGCCTTGATGCCCAGCGCCACGACCGCCTCTTGGTCGGTGGACAAGCGGCGGACCAGCAGCGCGCCCGACTCAATCGCCGCGGTGTCGGCGTCGCGGTTGCCGCCACCTCGCCAGCGCCGTAGCATAGCCGCCCCGGAGGTTCCGCATGGTTCGCAAGCCTTTGCTCCTGCTCAGCACCGCCTTCGCCCTGACGGCGGCGTGCTCCCCCCGCTGATGCACGACGCGCCGCTGCTAACGACCCTGGCCAGCGCCTTTACGGCTGCGTGGGTGCTGGGCCTTGTGACCCAGCGGATCGGCCTGTCGCCCATCGTCGGGTACCTGCTGGCTGGGGTGCTGGTCGGCCCGCACACCCCCGGGTTTGTCGCCGATAGCCAATTGGCCCGGCAGTTGGCAGAGCTGGGCGTCATCCTCCTGCTCTTTGGCGTGGGCCTGCACTTTCACCCGCGCGACTTGTTGGCCGTGCGCAAGATGGCGCTTCCCGGCAGCTTGGGCCACGCAACGCTCGTCACCTTGGCCAGCGTCGCGGTGTTTACCGCCCTGGGCATGGCCGCGCTGCCCGCGCTGCTGATCGGCCTTGCGCTGTCGATTGCCAGTACCGTGGTCGCGCTGCGCCTGCTGACCGATACCGATCGCTTGGCGACACCGGCTGGCCACGCGGCGGTCGGCTGGCTCATCGTAGAGGACCTGATTGCCGTGGTAGTGCTGGTGATTTTGCCGTCGCTGGCCGGGCCGCAAGGTGGCCTATCGGTCGCGGCGATCGCCCTGGCGCTGGCCAAACTCGCGGCGATGACTCTGGTGGTGCTGGTGGGCGGTCAGCTGGTGGTGCCGCGGGTGCTGGTGCGCGTGGCCGGCCTGCGCTCGCCGGAGCTGTTTACCCTCACGGTGCTCGTGTTTTCTATCGCCGTGGCAACCGGTGCAGCGCTCGCTTTTGGCGCTTCGGCTGCTTTGGGCGCCTTCCTGGCCGGCATGGTCGTGGGCCAATCGCCGGTGAGCCAGCAGGCCGGCGCGGATGCGCTGCCGTTGCGAGACGCCTTTGCGGTGCTGTTCTTTGTCTCTGTGGGCATGCTGTTCGATCCCAGCTTTGTGCTTGAGGAACCGGCGTTGTTGCTGGCTGGACTTGGCCTGGTGCTGGTCGCCAAGCCGCTGATGGCGCTGGGCTGCGTCGCTGCACTTGGCCATCCGGCGCGCACGGGCCTGACGGTCGCGGCGAGCATGGCGCAAGTCGGCGAGTTCTCTTTCATTCTGGGCGAGCTGGCCCAACAGCTAGGCCTCCTGCCTCCGACCGCCATGAACCTGCTGGTGGCCTGCGCGCTGGTGTCTATCACCGTCAACCCGCTGCTGTTTCGCGCCATCGACCCGGCGCTGGGTTGGGTGCAGCGCCAGCGCTTTTTGGCCGCCGCGCTCAGTGGCCGGGCCGAACGCCGGGCCAGCCTGGAAAATGCCCAAGTCGCGCGGGACAGCGCTCAAGGCCCCCATGCGATTATCGTCGGCTATGGCCCCGTGGGCCGCCAAGTGGACGAGCTCCTGCGCGGAGCGGGCCGCGACACGGTCATCATCGACCTCAACATCGACGCCATCTCCGCCTTGCGCGAGTCCGGCCGCCGGGTGCTCTACGGGGACGCGGCCCGCCGAGAGATCTTGGATCACGCCGGTGTGGCCCAGGCTTCGCACGTCATCTTGACCATGCCGGCAAGCAGCGACCGCGCCAGTGTCATCGCCACCGCCAAGGCGCTCAATCCAGAGACGCAGATCCTGGTGCGGCTGCGCTATTTGCGCGATGTCGAGGAGATCCGCCGCTTGGGCGCGAGCGGAGTAGTGGTCGACGAGCTGGAGGCTGCGGTGGCGCTCACGGGCCTGGTGCTTGCCCACGCTGGGGCCGCCACGGGGGTAATTGAGGCAGAGGCGGCGCGGGTGCGGGGGGCTTTGACGCGGTAGGATCGCGGAATTGACTGGGGCTGGGCTAATCGTGGGCGTTTGTGATTGGTTGGTGTTGGTGCGCTGCGCATCACCAGGGCCACCCTGTCCGCTAACCCCCTACGGAATCCTAACCTCAGCCACGGCCCCAAGGGGCAAATCAATCCAGGCAAACTCCAAGCCCGGCCCGTGTGCGCTCCCGAGCGCGACTTCAAGGTGGACCCCCTGGGCCCGCGCGAGGTCGAGCCAGGCCGAGTCCGGCAGGCGCTGGTCCGCCACGATGACACGGGCGTCCAGGTAACCAGCGGCATCAAAACTGCCGAGCATCAGCTGGGCATAACCGTACTCAGGGCAATCATGGACTTTGCAGAGGAGATCCAGGCGGTCGAGCCGTTGCAGGGCCGCCACCGCCGCCGCGGCATTGCCAGTGGTCACCGTGACCTGCGCCGCGGCCAGGCCGCCGTCCGTTGACAATTCGACGTCGGCAATCGCCAGCTGGTTCTCGCCGTAGTTCGCCTGCGGCAGCTCCAAGATGCGGCGCAGCGCATTGAGGCCGTAGAACTCTGTCAGTATCGGCTCTGCTTGACCTTGCGCGCCGCTGCTGGCCGATTCTGCGCCGGCATCGCGGACCACGAGCACGACAATTGCGGCGTCTCCGGCAAGTGCCGCGGCTCGCAGCCATGCGGCATCAGGCAAAGTCGTGAATTCGACGCCGATGACTGCGCCCTCTTGCTCGCCATCCTCCTCGCCATCCACCTCGTCATCCGCCTCGCCGTCCTCTGCGCCATCTGCCTCGTCTTCGGCCATATTGAGGATGCCGTAGGTATCTTCGGGCTCCCAATCGACGTCAATCTGCTGGCCTTGACTCAGAGCTTCGTACAGCGCACCCAAGGCGTCGCGCTGCACCGGGAGTCGCAGGGTGGGCGGCTGGTCGGGGGCCGTCAATTCCCAGATCGGATCACACGGGACCACGATGCTCTCGCCGTCGCCTTTCAAGCGGTCCTGATCAAGCCCAGCGAACGAATGCGGGTTGGTCAGCACGGCGGCGCCCGCTTCTTTGGCAAAGGGCTGCCCCTCTTTGGCCAGTTGGCACCAGCGCAGAATCGCCGAGGCGGCTAGGGCCAGACCTGGAATTGCCGTGGCATCCCAGCCCTTCATGCCGTCCTCGCCGATGCGCAAGGCCAGGGGATAGCGATCCGCCGCGTGGACGGCATAGCCGCGTTCTGCGCTTCGGGTGCGCACTGCAGACGGCGCCCTTGTGGCGCGCTCCAGTTCGAGCACGGTGTGGGGCACGCGACCGATAATTGGACTAGACGCCTCGATATCCCTCTGCAAATCAGCGGCGCTGCGAAACAGGGCAAAGCCAAAACTGCTCCCCAGGCCGCCCATCAGCACGGCCAAGGCCGGCGGTGCATCTGGATCTGCAGTGGCGATGGCGAACTCGGGCTGGTCATCGAACCAATCCCAGGGCGCGAGCTCGGCCAGCCTGGCGGCGTCGGCATACAAACTGCGCAGCGCGTCGGGCAAGCTGCTTAGGCACGGCGCTGATAAATCGGCCACGCGCGCTTTGGCAGCCGCAAGGTGCGGCGACGCGGCCGTTTCCACGGCGATGGCCAACGGCGCGACGATGGGGGCTATCGCGGCGGCAACCTTGCCATCATTGCAGATCATGCGCCGGGGCAACCCAGGTTCGTGCAGGGGCAGCGGCCGCTGCATGGCGGCGACCAGCAGCTTGCCCCAGGCGGCGCCATCGGGTGCAGCCGGCAGATCCAGCACAGCCCGGGCGTCGCCGTCGCGGTCCAGCACATAGCAGCCGCAGCTGCCGTCTGGCTTGGTCGCCATACCGATCAGCCACGGCGCAGACCGGCGCGGGAGCTTTTCTAAGGACTTGCGAACGGGCGATGGAATGCTCATGGCGGTGCTCGACTCGGGGGCTCACTGCGGCCCTGGCGGGTCGGGATTCTGACGGTTGGTGAGCTGGCGGGCAATGGATGGACCTGCCGCTCGCAGACTGGTGCCTGCGTTTTGGCTTGAGCCGTCCTCGTCGTCCCGCATTCGGGGCTGCTCGACCAGCAGCATCACGGGTACATTGATGCACCACGGCATCCCTGATCGCCAACAGCACAAACGCCGCACTGCTCCAAGGCATCCGTGAGCGCCGATATGTCGAACATCCCCGAGCCCATGCTGCAGCCCAGCCACCCACAATTCTCCATCCTCCTTGGCCAGTTGCGCGCAGGATGCGAACCCGAAGGGCGGCGTGCGACGCCGCCGGCGCAGCCGGTCGCAGCCTGATCGGCGCCTCGCCGACGCGCCCAAGATCGCAAATTCACCGGCTGTGGCCAATCCCTACCCCGCTCGTCGCGCCCCACCATCCACAACGCCGCCCACACCTAGACCACCGCAGCGGCCACCTTGCCGCCGCCGACGCGGAACGCCGATTGGACCTCCGCAGCTTTTCGCGGCATTCTGCAACCCGCGCAGCACGCCGCTCTAACCGGAGAACCGCCCATGGCCACCGCCCCCGCCTGGCTCGCCGACATCCAGCTCATCACCTTTGACGTCTTTGGCACGCTGATCGACACCCAGTCGGCGCTGGACAAGGTCGAAATCCGCGGCAAGCAAGAGATCGCCGATTTTGAGGCGGCCGTCCGCGAGCAGACCGACAAAGAGAGCTGGGTCCGCTACAGCGAGATTCTGCGCAACGCCATCGCCAAGATGAAGCCGCACCTGCGCCCGGCGATCGTCGGCGTATTTACAGAGGATCTGGGCCGCAGTGCGCCGTTTAGCGACTCGATGCGCGCCCTGCACAGCCTGCGCGAGGTGGTCAAAGTCGGCCTGGTGGGCAATTGCGACGCTCAGCACCACGTCGATGTGGTGACGGCCATGCGCGTGGTCCCGGATGTGGGCATTACCAGTCAGGAAATCCGCGCGTACAAGCCGACGGAGCGGGCCTGGGATGCCATCGTGCGCATGGGCGTGATGAAGGCGGCGGTCACGCGCGACCACTGGCTGCACGTCTCGGCATCGACCCGCACGGACCTGGTGCCAGCGCGCGGCAAGGGCCTCAAGACCTGCTTGGTGCGGCGGCCGGGCAGCGATGATCGGGCCAATGTCGACTTGCACGTCAACGATCTAGACGAACTGGTGGCGATGGTCGTGGAAGCCAAGCAGGGCCCGC
>JBIKTV010000290.1:0-7367 GCA_044347905.1 Myxococcota bacterium | reverse complement strand
TGAGCGACGCCCACGACGTCGTGCTCGTGCCCCTGCGCTCCAACACCCTAGAGGCGCGCACCAAGACCGAGGCGCGCCACCTGCAGCACCACCACCACACGCCCTCTCGCTACGCGTTCTTGCACGTATACCTCCTTGAAGACCCTTCGCAATTTGACTCGCCGGTGACGATCGGCGTGCGGCGCTCGGACGATGACTATGTGATTGAGGTGCGCGACGCAGTCGCCGTGGCCAACGCCATCGCCTTTGTGGCCCTGCGCATGCGGGTCCGCGAAGTGGTGATCGGCCTGCTCGACAGCGGCACCCCGCTGGTGAACTCCTTGCTTTATCTGCTGTTTGGCACGGGCGAAGTCGGCTACGCGGTCCGGGCGATCTTTGTGCGCATCCGCGAGCAGAGCCTGGCCGATCAGTTTGAGCTGCGCCGCGAATTTGACCGCAACCGCGACCACATGGAGCGCAACCTGCTGCGCGATGCCCTGCTCCTGGATCACGAAGACCGGCAGAAGCGGACCGACGAGATCTTTGCGATGGAGAAAGAGCGCTTTGGCGCCCAGGTCTACAAGGCCCCGCATTTGCCGCGGCTCATCCTGTTTGATTAGAGGTTCTTGCCCATGAGTCGTCGCTCCCGTGCGGCCGGGCGTCGCTGGAGCCCCATGGCCCTGCCGGTTCTGAAGGGGGCCGTGCTGGCCCTATGCCTGGGCAGCGCGACGAGCCCCGCGCGGGCGGCGGAGCTGAGCTACCAGCAAGGCCAAGGTGTGCAGGTCACAAGCGCGGATGGCCGCGAACGCTTTGGCCTTTCCGCGCGCATGGCCCTGAGGCACACCTCAGACTTCAGCGGCGATACCCCCCTGGATCCGGCCCACTGGCGCGCGGAGACTCAGGTGCGCACGGCGCGGATTTGGCTGACCGGTCGCCAGGGGGACCCATCCACAACGCCGCGCACCGTTTGGGGAATCCAGCTCGCCGTGGGTGGCAAGGACGCCGACAGCGACACGCCGACGCCGCTTTTTGACGCCTTTGTCCGCCTGACCCTGCACAGAGACCTGCAGCTGCAGGCGGGCCAGTGGCTTGTGCCGTTTGACCGATCGCGGACCCTGCGCGAGTCTGCCCTGCAGCTGGTCGACCGACCGGTGGCCGTGCGCGAGCTGACCTTGGACCGCGACGCGGGGATCTCCCTGATGTCCGACGATTTTTTGGGCTTGGGCGGCAGGCTGCTCTATCACGCCGGCGTGTTTGGCGGCGAAGGGCGCAACCGCTTTGCCGCGGCCGGATTCCCCAAGGGTCCGCTGGCCTTGGCCCGCCTGGAGTTCCGACCGCTGGGCACCTTTGACGCCGACTCTGAAGGGGATCTGGAGCAGCGCAGCGAGCTGAAGGTCGCGGTTGGCATTGCCGGGGCCTACAGCTGGTCCAGCCTCCGCACTCGCGGCACAACAGGCAGCGAATTCGCCCAAGGCGCAACCGCAGATTACCGCTGGTGGGCCGCCGACGTGGTGGCCAAGTGGCGCGGTGCCTCGCTCCTGGCGGAATTGGTGGAGCGCCGCCAGCAGGGTCTCTCTGCCGCAAAGGGCCGGTCTTCGGGGCGCGGGGCGGTCGTCCAGGGCGGCTATCTGATCACCCCCCATCTGGAGCTGGCTGGCCGTTGGTCGCGGCTGTGGCCCATGGCCGCGGACGACCAGTTGGCCTCAGAGTCACCGCTGCAAGCCCAGGGTGGCCACGAAATTGGCGCGGGCCTCAACTGGTACTTCGCCGGCCACAAGCAGAAACTCCAGCTCGACGGCCAACACAGCTGGAACGTGGGCAGCGGCAGCGGCCTGGGCGGTCCGCGCGGCGCCCAGGTGGTGCGGCTGGCCTTTGACGTGACTTTCTAAGGGTTCAGCGGCAGCGGATCAGAAAATCGTCCAACTCAACGCTGTTTCCGCCTTGGCCGCCCGGCAGATTGTCGGCCTTCTGCAGAATAAACAGCGGCAAGAACTTGCGCCCGCGAATGGGGTCGCCCAGCTCGATTTTGAACACCTCCTCGCCCGTGGCGCACTGATCGGCGATGTCGTACATGAACGGGCTCGTCAGCACCTCCTTGGGCTCTGTTGGCGCAATGCCTCGATATTCATACACAATACGCGTGCGAAACTGCTCAAACGGGCAGGTGTCCAGCTCCGCCCCCAGCTTGGCCTTTAGCTCCAGGCTAGCTCCATTGATCGGCATGACCCAGCGCCACTTGTCCGTCGGCATGATCGTGGTCATCGCGCCCTTGGGCAGACTGGCCGGGAGTTGCGCCTTGAGCGAGCCGCTGTTGCCAGAGGCCTCAGACGGGCTATGGGTCCAGGACCCAGCCCCGGGCGTATTGCCCTTCCACCAGCCGTCGGTCGCCCCGGACTCGTTGAAGGTGCTCAGAAAACACGCGTAGGAGCATGCGCCCGTCACGGTGAGGTCGTCGATTTGGAAAAGCCCCAGCGTGTCGGGGCCCGCGCCGGTCTTGACCTCAAAGGTCACATCCACGTCTTGCCCCGCCCAGGGCGAAAGGTCCACCACCTGGGCCTTCCACTGGCTCTGTGCGCTGCACTGCTGAAACACCTGAGTCCCTGCGACGCGGACGGTGAGCGCATCGGCGTCGCAGCTGGAGTCGGCGGCAAACACCGCGCGAACGGCAAAATGCAGGGCACTTCCGGCGGCGGGCCGCACCAACGGCACGCGAAACAGCGCGGTCTGCGGCTTGCCCGTGGTCGGCTGGCCCGTCCACCGCGCCGTCATGGCGCCCAAGCCCTGGCGCCCGCCGGTGTAGGTGCGCCCCCAGGCCACGTAATCCGGGTCGCTGCTTGTCAATTTCCAGCCCTGGGGGATGGGCGAAGAGGGGACATCCCGCGCGGTGGCCAGCGACTCCATGTGGCCGCCCATGCAGGCATCGCTACAGCCGCCCGCCAGCCGCACTTTGTCGATCTCGACCTTGCCGTATGCCACCGCCTCCGGCCCCGCAAGCACACGGAACTGCAACTCAATCGGCGAGCCAACCAGTGCCGTCAAGTCGACCTTTGCGTGCTGGTAGGCCCCCTGCGAGCCGCCCGGGGTCGACGCGCACACCCGCCACAGCAAGCGGCCGTTGCCCCACAACTCCAGGTCATCGGAGCCGCAGTTGGGCGCCCCCAGCGAAGTGCGGTACCAGAAATCGATCTGCGCCGGCACGCCAGGGGCCAAGTGCAGCCGTCGCGCGTCCAAATACGCCCCCTGATTGACCTTTGCCTTGGTGAACGGGCCCTTCCAGGTGGCAACTTGGCGCGCGTTGCCGTTGGGCTCCGGGGCCACTTCCCAATTCACGTAGGCGTCAAAATCGTCATGGGCCGCCCACTGCGGCTGCCAGCTCTCCGTCTGAAAAGCCTCCTGAATGCAGACCTTACACCCTGCAATCGCCGTGTGGAGGCATCCGCCGCTGCCGCACGCGTCGCTGGTGCACGGGTTGTCGTCGTCGCAGCCGCTCGGCGCCCCGGGCTTGCACAGGCCCGCTTCGCACGTATCGCCGGTGGTGCAGGCGTCGCCATCGCTGCAAGCGGTGCTGAGCTTGGGCTGGCAGGTGGCGATCTCCGGCTTGTCCGCTGGTGCGCTGCATTGATAACCGCCTGGACATACATCCAACGGATCAAAGAGATTGCAGGGTACAGCCGGCTGAAGCGGCGCAACGCTCGGCTTGGGGGTCAAGGCGCAAGTCCAGCTGTCCGCGCCGGTCGCCACGCAGCTCGCGGTGATGCAGGGGTCGCCGCCCGCGCTGCACTTCTGCGGGGCGTGACCGCAGCCGCTGCTGTCGCATGTATCTATGGTGCAAGGATTTTTGTCGTCGCACTGGCCGCACGCCCCACAGCCTGGACCGCTGACGGCGGTGCTGACGCAGCCGCTGCCGGGCACGCAGCTGTCCACCGTGCAGGGGTTGCCGTCGTCGCAGCCCATCGCCAGCTTGCCCTGGCAAATCCCCTTGCTACAGAAGGATTTTTGCGTGCACGGCTCGGCGTCATCGCACCAGCTGCCGTCGCCCAGCGGCTTGGCCAGGCATTTGCCGCTGCCCGGGTCACAGCTGGCGGTGTGGCAGCTTGAAGCAGCCAGGGCCGGGCACTGAATCGCCGAATTGGCCTTGGGTTGGCACAGCTTGGCTCCAGACGGGCCGGCGATGCATGCAAACACGCCATTGCAGAGGTCGCCATCGTCAAACTGGGCGCAGTCGCTGTCTTGCTTGCAGGCGCAGACATTGGTTTTGTTGGTGCAAACGCCGCTCTCGCAGCGGTCTGTGGCAAAGGGCGTGCAGGTGTCGCCGTCATCGCAAGAGCTTTTGTCGGGCTGGGTCAAGTGTTGGCAACCGAGCTGCGGCTCGCAAAAATCGATGGTGCAGCTCTCTCCGTCGTCGCACAGGGCCGGCATGCCCTCGCACTTAAAGGAGATGACGCAAGCGCCGGACGCCAGGCATACCGAGCCGGTTCCGCAAGCGCCGCCGACATTGGTGGCCACGTGGAGGCAGCCGCTGTCCGGCGAACAGGAGTCCGCAGTGCACGGCAAGCCGTCATCGCAGCTGATGGGCGAGCCGCCGCCGCAACCCTTGGCCCCCTGGCACGTTTCGCCCTGGGTGCACGGGTCGCCGTCGTCGCAACCGCCGCTCTGGACTACATGGCTGCACTGGCCGGTGCTCGCTTCGCAGTTGTCCTGGGTGCAGGCCTTGCCGTCGTCGCAGCCTTTCCATTGCCCCAAGCACTCGCCGCCCTGCCACTGGTCGCCCAAGGTGCAGGCGTTGCCATCGCTGCAGGGCAGGCCGGTCAGGTCGGGCGCGTCGCTGCTGGCCCCTGTGTCGGCGGCTGCGTCTGAGCCCGCATCTTGGTTGCCTTGGGCAGCGTCGCTCTGTGGCGAGGACGAATCGACGGCATCCGCTGCACCGCTGTCCGCCTGAGGCTTGCCGTCCGCCTCGTCAGCAATCTCGGGCGCGTCGGTCTCTACTTGGGTGTCCTGATCGGCCGTTCCTGTGTCTGGAAGGCTATCCGCCGCCGTTGCCAGATCGGCCTCTCCGTCCACTCCGCTGACATCTGCCGTATCGGCATCGGCTGGGCCGGCATCGGGGCCGGCGCTGTCACCCGCGGCCAAGGCATCGCCGCCTGCCGAGTCCACACTGGCATCAGAATCGAGCGCGGCCCCGGTAAAATCCTCTTGCGCGTCCAACGTTTGTGGACCGTCGCTGGCGTCAACAGCCGAGTCTTGGCAGCCCGACACGACCAAGAACGCCGCGACCCAGCCCAGAAGCCCAGCGCGCAATAAGGCCGATCTCGCCATCGAGTCCCCGCGTCACCCCCCGGCGACCCGACTCAAAGTCGCACAGTCGCCGCGGACAAACTCGGTGGATTTGTAAATCTCAATGGCTGAGACGCGACTGCGCCAGCTCGCTCAGAGCCTGTGCGCAGAGATATTCCTCTTGATACTCAGACGATTGCGAGTCGGGCGCCAGTGCAATTCCCCGGCCGTGAAAGCTTATGTAGCCGCGCTTGCCGAACCGGGCTTGACGCCGTGGCCCATCACCACGCCCGCGCGCTCCAGCATGGCGCCCAGCAGCACGTTACAGCCGGCTTCCAGGTGCTCGGGCTTGGCGTCTTCCACTTCATTGTGGCTGATCCCGTCTTTGCACGGCACAAAAATCATCGCCGCCGGGCAAGTGCGACCGACATACACCGCGTCATGGCCCGCGCCGCTGACGATGTCCATGTTGGCCAACCCCAAAGCATTTGCCCCCTGACGCACCGCGTTGATGCAGGCCGGGTCAAACTTGCACACGGGGAACTGCGTCGCCGGCGTCACGGTCACGCTCACGCCGCCGGAGCGGGTCTTGACCATCGCGGAAATCTCCGCCGCCGCCGCGTACGCCGCCTTCTCCATGCGGTTGAGCGCGTCGTCATCGGCGTGGCGCAGGTCGATCGTCGACTTGATCAAGCCGGGGATGACATTGCGCGAGTTGGGCCCGACCTGGACAAAACCCACGGTGCCGCGGCCGTGCGGCGCCTCCGCCAAAGCGATGCGGTTGACCGCCTGCACCAGGTGAGACAGGGCCAGCAGCGCGTCGCGGCGCAGCGGCATCGGCGTCGGGCCGGCGTGGGCCTCCTGACCGACGATTTCAACGTCAAACCAGCGCTGCCCCAGGGCCCCCGTGACAACACCGATGGGCAGGTCGGCGTCCTCAAGGACCGGCCCCTGCTCAATGTGCGCCTCAAAGTACGCGGCAAAGCCCGGATACTCCGCCGAAGGGCCGCAGGGAGCCGTACCCAAATAGCCGATTTTCTTGAGCTCTTCGCCCACGGTGATGCCGTCGATGTCCGGGCGCTTGTGCATGTCTTCTGGCGTGAACAGCCCGGCCCACGTGCCCGACCCCATCATCACCGGGGTAAAGCGCGTGCCCTCTTCATTGGTCCAGGCGCAGACCTCGATCGGCGCTTCCGTCTCAATGCCCAGGTCGTTGAGGGTCCGGACCACCTCAAGACCCGCCAAAACCCCGTAATTGCCGTCAAATTTGCCGCCGGACGGCTGAGTGTCGATGTGGCTGCCGGTGCCCACGGGGGCGCGCGTCGGGTCCTTGCCGGGGCGACGGCCAAAGATGTTGCCAATGCTGTCGACGCGCACGTCAAGGCCGGCTTCGCGCATCCACCGGACCACCAGATCTCGGCCCTGGCCGTCCAAATCCGTGAGCGCGATGCGCTTGACGCCGCCCTTGTCGGTGGCGCCGATCTTCGCCAGATCCATCAGGGAATTCCACAGACGCTGTCCATCGATGCGCATCGTGCTCCTTGCCGGCCCGCGCGAGGCAGAGGGGTGGCGGGCGTGTCAGGCCAAGGAGTGTAGCGCTGCGGACCAGCGGTGGCTACAGCTTCTTGAAGTCGTAGCCGACCGAGACCATCAGGCCCATGGAAGTGTCGATGTGGCCCAGGTCCAAGATGTTCAGACCACCGCGGAAGCTCAGGGCATTGGCGCGCAGACCGACGCCGACGTTGGCGCCGAACTTGGTCTCCATGTCGGCATTGGTGGTGGTGGTGCCAATGGTCGTGTGGCCGCGCAAGAAGTTGGCGCCGACCTCGCCGCTGATGAACAAGCCGTCGGGCGTGCCGGTGGTGCGATACACCGCGCCAAGCATCACCGGGATGAAGTCGATGCCGTAGTTGGCCTTGTGGGTCGTCCCCAAGATCGTGGTGGAGAATTCTTTTTCCAGGCCCATGACGTAGCCAAAGCGCGCGGTCATGGCCAGGCTGTCCTGCAGCTTGTTCTCATACCGCAGCATCGCGCCAAAGCCCATGCCGGTGGCGTCAGACAGGTCGCCGACCGGGACATGGCCAACCACATCGACGCCCAGCACGCGGTCGTGA
>JBIKTV010000176.1:0-10841 GCA_044347905.1 Myxococcota bacterium | reverse complement strand
CATCGCGAGGAGGCTGGCAATTCCGGCAAGAACAAAACGCTTCGTCATAGTGAACTCCAAAGGGGGCGGAAAGTTTTGACCGCGGCCACGAATTAGGCCGCCGCAGGGCCCCAGTCAAATTGCCGGGGCGCTGTTGTGACAAAGAACGGACAGGTCGCGGAAAAAGTCAGCGGGTCACTCCGGTAAAGAACAGCGCCACGGCCTCGTCTGGCGCGACGGCGTGGACCTGGCGCAGCGCCATCAAGCCCGCCAAGCCGGAAGAACCGGTGGCGCAGACTGGAATTCCCGTGGACGCTTGGCCCAGGGCGTTGGCTTGCTCCAGCAGCGCCTCGCTGACCACCACCGGATAGCCGCCGCTGGCAAACACGTGGCGCAAGATCGCCACCCAGTCATAGGTCTCATCGTCCAAAATGCCGTGGGCGATGCTGTGGGGCGCGTCTTCCCACGGCCACATGACGCTCGCGCGATCGCGGACGGCGCGGGCAAAGACCCCTTGGATCGCCGGATCAAGCCAGAGGCGCGCCAGACGCTGGGCCCGCTGGGCGCGGGACTGAACCGCTTCTGGCGACTGATCGGCCTCGCTGTACAGCGGTTCACCTGTCTGGGCCGCGCTTGCCCCCACGGCTTCGTCCATCTGCCGGGCGATGCGCTCATAGGCCCGCGCCAGGGGATAGCAGCCCAAGGTCTGCACCGGATGGAGCTTGGGCTGGGCCGGCAGCCACTGGCCGCTGACCGCTTGGTCGATGCCGCGCGCCACCGCACTGGCCAGAGCGCCGCCACCGACCTGGATAAACAGCCGATCCAGGGGCTGGTGGGCCTCGGCAAGCCCCGAAGCCAGCTCCCAGCCCAGGGTCTCTCCGCCCTCAATCGCAAAGCCGTTCTCCGGCCCCTGGCAGGCAAAGGCGATGCTGCCCGCGGCGGTGCCCTCCAAGAAGCGCAGAAAGCACGGGTCGCCCGCCTCACCGGGTTGCCTCTCGCAAATGTTGATCTGCGAAGACAATTCGCCCAGGCGCTCCACCACCCGCGGCTCCGCGTCGCCCGGAATGTAGACGTCGAGCTTGCGGTTGGCCGCCCGCGCCAACACCGAGGCGGCCAGTGCCGCGTTGCCACAGCTGGCGATGGCCAAGGGCCTCTGGGCCCACTCGCCGCCAGCGACCTCTAGAAGTAGCAAAACCCCAAAGAGATGCCTGGCCTTGTGGGAGCCAGAGACGTTGCCGGTCTCGTCTTTGACCCACACGGGCGCGCTCATCCCCAGGCTCTGGGCCAAATCGGTCGAGGCCAAGAGCGGCGTGATCACAAAACCGCGGCCCAGGTCGACCTGGCGCACTTCGCCGTCCAGCCTCTCTACCAGGGCGACAAACTCCTCATCCGTCCAGCCTTTTTGCATGGCCAGGTGCCAAGCGTGCAGGCGCTGCCGCCAGCGGATAAACGGGTTGGAGTAGGACTGGTCGCCCGTCAAGCCGCGGCTCAGCGCGTCCTCTTCCAGCTCGCGCAGCAGCACGTGGTCGCCGCCGTCACCGCTGTGGGGGCAGCGCAAGGTCAGCGGCGCGTCGTCGGCCAAGGGGAGCCCGCAGCCGCCGCAAACCAGCCTGGAGGCAAGGGTCTGGCTCATGCCTCCCCCGCGCGCACCTCGGCGTTGAGCTGGTCGATCATCTGGTCCCACACCGGCACGGCGTCGCGCAGCTTGAGCCAGAAGGCCTTTTTGCGCCGGGCCTCAAACGCTTCCACGGTCTCGCCCTGCTGCTCCACCCAGGTGAAATAGCCCAGGTTGAAGATGCGGTCGCGGTCTTCCTTGGTCAATTCCTGGAGGTTGTCGGTCGCCGCACCGGCCAGGAACTGGCCCCACGCTTCGCCAGCCGATACCTCATCAAAGCGGCCGCCAAAGCGCGTGTCCAGGATCTTCTCATTCTCACTGTGGTACATGGCCGCGCCGTCCGTGCCGACGGTGATGATCGCCTGATCTGCGCCCAGATCCAGGTACTTGGCCACCTTGATCGCCGCGAGCACGTTGCAGATGCCGGAGAAGCCCAGGCTCGCCAGCGAGTCCACCAGCTGGGGATTGAGGCCCTTGCGCTCGACCAAATACGCCTTGCCCTTGGGGGTGTTGAACAGCATGGTCAGGGAGTCGGTGGCTTCATCGGACACCGCCACGGCAAAGTCGCTGTCCATGACGTTGTGGATGAGCGGGATGTGCTTGTCGCCAATGCCCTGGATGTTGTGACCGCCAAAGCCGTTTTTCAGCATGGTCGGGCACTCCGCGGCTTCAACGGCCACGGTCTTGGAGCCGTAGTGATCCTTGAGGTAATCGCCCGCGGCGATCGTGCCCGCAGAGCCCGTGGCGGAGACGAACGCCACCAGCTGCACATCGACATTGCCCGCGGCCTTCTGGCCCTGCGCCCAGCTCTCAAACACCTTGCCCAGGGCCGGACCGGTGACGCGCCAGTGCACCAAGTGGTTGGCGAACTCACTGAACTGGTTGAGGATAAAGTTGTCGTCGTCCAAGGAGAGCTCGTGGCACTTGTCGTAGATCTCTTTGACGTTGGACTCGCAACCCGGGGTGCGGATGATGTCTTCTTGGTGCGTCACCCAGTTTTCCAGCCAGGAAAAGCGCTCGGCGCTCATGTCTTCCGGCAGCACCGCCACGCCGCGGCAGCCCAGGATGCGCGAAATCGCCACACCGCCTCGGCAATAGTTGCCGGTGGACGGCCAGACGGCGCGGTGGCGGGTCGGGTCAAAGGCGCCGGAGACCAAGCGCGGCACCAGACAGCCGTAGGCGGCCAGCACCTTGTGGGCGGTGATCATCGGAAAGCGCTCGCCCAGGGCCACCAGGATCGGCGACTTGACGCCCGTGAGCTCTGGCGGCAGCACCAGGTGACCGGGTACGCTAACTTTGCCCTTGCGGTCCGCGGAGTTGAACCAGTGGACCCGGTACAGGTTGAGCGGGTGCGCCGCGTCCGGATCGATGCTGGCGAGCTTCTCCGTGATGTCCGCGGGGATCCGCGACGGGTCGGCGAGCATGGCAAAGGTCGGCAGCGTCACGCCCTGCTCGCGAAAGCGCTGTACGGTGCGCTTGCGGGTGGCGAGGTCGACAATCGAGGTGGGCAGATCGCGGTGGGACATGACGGCTCCAAATAGGCGAGAGAGAGGAACGAACTCAAAGGGTTGCTAAATCTTGGCCATGCGCAAGTTGAGCTTCTGCGCGGCGTCGCGGGCCCGCTGTCGCAGCCTGGCCACGTCGACACCGGGCAGCTGGCCGTCGCGCACCACCACGCGGCCATCGACCAGCACATGGCGGGCGCCGCTGGCGGTCATGGCGGCGAGGTCGGCGGGCTTGCGCAGCCAGAGCTGCTCGGTCCCAGGCTGGTCCATCAAGCCAAGGCCCATGTACTGACTGCGCTTGAGCCGGCGCAGGGCCAGCTCCGGCGGCTCGCCGTGCAGGGCTCCCTGCTGCTGAGCACAGTGGACTTCTTTATCCATATCGGCGATATAGCCATCGGTGCCTAGCGCCACGTGGCTGAGCCGCTGCAGGGCCACCGGATAGCCCACGCGATTGCCCAGGTTGGACCGAGGGTTCTGCACCGCGTTGGCGACATGACTGGCGATCCTGGCGCGCTCTTCCGCCGCGAGGTGGATGCAGTGGGCCAGCACGCTGTGGAACGGCACGCCCCCGAGGCGGCACAGGCGGTCCAGGGGCCCGGCAAAACCGCGCTCGATGGCGTCCTGCACGTCGGCGAGGTCCTCGGCTACGTGCACATGCACCGGACGCCAGACCTTGCGCGCCATCCGACCGGCGCGGGTGATCGTGTCGTTGGACACGGTAAAACCGGCGTGCAAGCCAAAAGCCGTGCTCAGCATCAGGGTATGGCCGCGCTGGTCGTAGAAGCGCTGGCACTCCTTCAGGCCTGCCTCGGCTTCATCGCGGCCGCCGTTGCGCTCCGTGGCGCCGTAGCTCAGGCAGGCGCGGATGCCGAATTTCTCGCAGGCGTCGGCGATCACATCTAGGGATCCGGCGATAAAGTTGGGCGATTCGTGGTGGTCGACCAGCAAGGTCGTGCCGCACAGCAGCGCATCGGCCACCGCGACCTCGGCAGAAATCGCCAGCAGCTCGGCGTTGAGCGCGCGGTCGAGCTTCCACCACAGGCTCTCCAAAATCCCCAGAAAATTGGCCGGTTGTTCCGCCGGCATCGCCACGCCGTAGGGCACAAGCCCGCTGTACAGGTGCGTGTGGGCGTTGACATGGCCGTCGCGGATCACCGCATCCTCGCAAGCCAATTGCTCGAGCTTGCGGTCGACCGGCAGCAGCGTCGCCGGCGGCAGTCCGGTACCGCGCCAGGCCACCCATCCGTCCAGCACCAGGACACTTTGACCCAGGCTATCTGGGCCTAGAATCCACGAGTTCTGACTCATGGGGTGCTCCGCTGTGCGGCGATCTTGAGCTTGCCCACACTCATGGCCCGGGCCGCCGGCGAGTCGCGCATGGGCAACTTGGTGCGCAGCACGCCGTCGTGGGCCCGCAGCGCCCCAGCCACCGCCGCCGCCGTGGGCACCAGGCCGATTTCGCCCACGCCCTTGCCGCCAAACGGCCCCTCGGGCTCGTACTCTTCGATGAGCCGCACGTCGATCGGCGGGATATCGCGCGTGCGCAATGCTCCGATCTCTTTGAGCTTATACGTGGTCGGCCAGCCGTTCTCTGTGTCCAGCGCCTCGGTCAGCGCGTAGCCCAGGCCCATGACCACCGCGCCCTCGATCTGCCCGGTACACGCCGCGGGATTCAGCGCCCGGCCGACGTCGTGGGCCGCCACCACACTCTCTACGCGGCCCTGGTCGTCCAGCAGCACCAGCTGGGTGGCAAAGCCAAACGACGTGTGGGTCTTGATCTTTTTGGCCGGCGCCTGGCCCGCGACCTGCACGCTGGGGGCGGTGGTGTCGTCGATGCGGATCTCGCCCTCGTACACCTGACCGATGAGCTCGGCGACGGTCTTGCCCAACTCCAGGTCCACCTTGAGCTTTTCCGCAGCGTCTTTGACCGCTCGCCCCGCCAACAGCGTACCGCGCGAGCCGGTGGTCTGACCGCTGCCAATCGCGTAGGTCGTGTCGACCTTGGGCCGAAAGATCGCCGCCGGCAAGCCGGTCACTTCGACCGCGCACTGCACCGTGATGGTCAGCAGGCCCTGGCCCATCTCAGAGAAGCAGTTGTAAACACTAATGGTCTGGTCAGGCTCTACCACCAAGCGCGCCCGGCCAAACTCCACGGCGCCGTTGCCCAGGCCGCTGTTCTTGAGGCCACAGGCGATGCCGACCGCCTGACCGCGCGCCAGGGCGGCGTCGTAGATCGGCTTGACTTCCAACAGGGTTTTCTTGAGGCCGACCGATTTTTCTAGGATCTGGCCGGTCGAGTACATGTCGCCGATTTCAACCGCATTGAGCCAGCGCATCTGCCAGCGGTCCAGGCCGACCTTCTCTGCCAGTAGATCGACGCAAGCCTCAATGGCGAAAGCCGTTTGGCACACGCCAAAGCCGCGCATCGCCCCGCACGGCGGGTTGTTGGTGTAGGCGGCGCGCGCGACGATGTCGACCACCGGCACGCGGTAGGGCCCACAGGCATGGCCGGCAGCCCGTTCGAGCACCTTGCCGCCCACTGAGGCATAAGCACCTGAATCGCCAATCATCTTGGCGCGAACCACCGTCAGCCGGCCCTCGGCATCACAACCGACTTCATAGTCCATTGTCACCGGATGGCGCTTGGGGTGGACCCGCACGGACTGCTCGCGGCTCAAGGTGATGCGCACCGGCTGGCGCGTCAGATGGCACAGCAGCGCCGTCTGGGCCTGCACGCTCATGTCCTCTTTGCCGCCAAACGCGCCGCCAGAGGGCACGAGCTCGACATGGACCTGCTCAATCGGCTGGTCGATCATCCGGGCGATCCAGCGCTGATCGTCAAAGATGCCTTGGCCTTGGCTGTACACGTGCATGCGACCGTCGTCGAGGATGCGCGCCACACAGCTCTCCGGCTCCAGGAACAGGTGCTCAATGCGCTGGGTCTGCCAGCGGCCGCGGACCACATGGGCGCTCTGCGTCAGGGCCTGTTCGGCATCGCCGCGGACCAGCACGGTCTTGGACAGCTCATTGGCGTGCTTGGGGTTGACCTGCGGCGCCCCGTCAATCAGCGCATCAAACGGGTCAAGCAAAGCCGGCAGCGCCTCGTAAGTCACTTCTACCAGCGCAGCGGCCTTGCGCGCCGTGTGCTCGTCGACCGCAGCGACCGCCGCCAGCATGTCGCCGACATAGCGCACCTCTTCGCCCTCAGCGACAAACACCGGCCAGTCGGCGTAGATGAGCCCAGTCCAGCGCTCACCGGGAATATCTTTATAGGTCGCGACCTTGACCACGCCGTCCAGGGCCTCCGCCTTGGCGGTGTCGATGCGCAGCACCTTGGCCCGCGGGTGATCCGACAGCACCACGGCGCCGTGCAGCATGCCCGGAAACTCCAGGTCGGCGACAAATGGCCGGTCGCCCAGGGTGGCTTTCAGGGCCGAGACATTGCCCAGCGGCTCGCCGATGTGGCCGTCCGTGCAGACGTCGGGCGCGGGCTCGTCACCGCGACGCACCGCGGCAAACAGTTCAATCGCTTTGAAAATCTTGCTGTAGCCGGTGCAGCGGCACAGGTGGCCGTCAAAGGCCCGCGCCAGCTCGTCGTGGGTGGGACGGGGGAACTTTTGCACAAAAGCCGTGGCGCGCAGGGCAATTCCGGGGATGCAGAAGCCGCACTGCACCCCCGCCGCCGCGGTAAAGCAGCGGGCCAGCAGGTCGCGCTCCTCGTCGCTCACGCCCTCCATGGTCGTAACAGTGCGGCCCTGGATCTTGTCCGTGGTCATGGAACAGGTGGTCTTGCCCGTGCCGTCGATGATGGCAAGGCAGCAGCCGCACTGGCCTTGGGGGGCACAGCCGTCTTTGACCGACTTGATCCCCAAGCGATTTCTGAGCGTCTGCAGCAGGGTCTCGCCCTCGCGCACCGCCACCTCGACCGGGTGGCCATTCAAGGTAAAGGCGACGGTGCGCAGGGTCGAGTCCATGAGAAACCTCTTCTATTCTCTGTTGTTCAGCAGGTTACAGCCCCGCAAAGATCGACGGGAAGCGCACCAGCACCGCAATGGCGTGCTGCAGTTCGCGCAGGTCGACACACTCGCCGATCTTGTGGGTGTTCTGCTCAATGCCCGCACCCAGGCCGAACATGGCTGGATGCTTGACCGCGCCCGAGGTCACCCAGCGCTTCTGCGGGGTTACCGGGATGCGATCGTCTTCGACGCGCACAGGGAAGCCGACGCCGTCGGTCGAGAAGATCCAGCGGTCGACGCGCGGCTTTTGACGCAGCTGGCCACCGGTGCGCTCGCCATCGGCGATTTCTGGCGACACCACGCGCTGATAGCTCTGCACCACCGCCTGAATCGCCGGGTGGTCTTCGGGGGTGGCCCAACCGGGATAAATCTGCGGATTGCCGGGCTTAAAGCCGACCCAGGTGGGGTCGTCGTAGTCGGGCACGCTGATCGTCACCGTCAAGCCAGCGGCGCGCGCATCGGCCACCGCCTGCAGCTTCTCAATGTCGGCCACGGCCTGCTCGGGGGTCTCACCCACGGTCAAGCGGCGGTCAAAGCGGAACACAAAGCGCTCCGGCACCGCGCAATCGCTCGGCGTGCTCAGGACGGCCCAAGAAGCCGTGCGCGTGCCGTGGCCCAGGAACGGGTCGTCCAAGAAGCCGTCGCGGCGCTCATAGGCCTTGGCCGCTTCGTGGACGATGGCGCCGGCATACTCCAAGGGATTCAAGCCCATCCAAGGCATCGAGCCGTGGCAGCTCTTGCCGTGGACGTTGACCTCGATCTGCATGCGCCCCCGCTGACCGCGGTAGATGCCCAGGGCGCCCTTGACGGAATCGCCGGTGCCTTCGGTCAACACCACCACGTCTGGAATCAGCTCGGGCGGCGCGCCGGGCAGGATGTGGTCGACGATGAACTTGGGGCCGCAGCCGTCGTTGTCCTCTTCCGCCACGGTGGCGTAACTGCGGATGATCACGCCCTTGAGCGCTCCCAGCGGCGCGAGTTCAAGCAGGATGCGCGTCGCCAACACCTGCGAGACCACGCCCGCCAGCTGGTCGGCCGAGCCGCGGCCAAACAGCAGGTGCTGCCACTCATCATCGGGCGGCAGCCAGCCGAGCTCTTTGCGCAAGAAGCTGCGGTCGATTTTGTCCTTGTTGGTGATGCCCTTGTACGGATCCAGCCCGCCACCGGTCTTGGTGTGCCAGTTGGGCCGCAGGGCCCGCACGGTGTCGCTGTGGCCGTCCAGGTAGATGACCTTCTTGTCGGCCGCGGCGATGCCGTCGCTTTGGTCCTGCACCGTCCACACCAAGTTGCCAAAGGCGTCGATCCACACGTCTTCCGGCTTGGCGACGGCCTTGTGGTCGATGATCGCCTTCATCAGGCCTTTGAGCCGCGGGCCTTCGTGGTTTGACAGGCCGCACAGCGGATCGCCGCCCTGGTCTACCGGCAGGTCGACAAAATCCTCAGGGACTCGCACGGCTTCGCGGAGGATTGCCGCCGCCAGAGGCAGGTCGCGGGCCGCCAGTTCGCGGATCTTGAGGTCGAGTTGGTCGCTCATCACTTGCCTCCTGCGAGGCCCGCCAGCTTGCCGGCCAGGCCTGGGACCTTGGCGATGCCGAGCATGGCCATGATCACGTAGACTTTCTTCTGGGCTTCCATGGCCACATCGATGCGGGCCTTCTCCATGACGCCCGGCGACACTTCCGCGCCGATGTCGGCCGGCAAGCAGTGCATGTACAGGGCCTCGCCGTGGCGGGTCAGGCGCATCCGCCGCTCGTCGCAGATCCAGTCCTTGTGGTCGGCGTTGCGCGCGAGCATCTGGCCTTCGATCTGGCCCAGGGCGGCCTTGTCACCGGCGGCGGCGACGCGCTGGAACATCAGGTCCATGGGGCCCCAGCTCTTGGGGTAGACCACGTCCGCGCCGACAAACGCTTCATCCATCGACCCTTCGAGCTGGAACGTGCCGCCCGAGCGCTTGGCGTTCTCTTTGGCGTATTCCATGGTTTCCGGAAGCAAGTTATAGCCTTCCGGGTGGGCCAGCACCACATCGGCGCCATAGCGGGTCAGCAGCATGATCAGGCCCTGCGGCACAGACAGCGGCTTGGCGTAGCTGGGCGAGTAGGCCCACGACACCGCGATGCGCTTGCCCTTGAGGTTGTTGCCAAACTTCTGGCGCAGCCACTGCAGGTCGGCCAGCGACTGGGTCGGGTGATCCACGTCGCACTGCAGGTTGACGATCGGCACGCTGCGGGTCTGGCCGCTGGCCTGCAGGTATTCGTCAATGCCCGATTTGACCTCGCGCATCATCTTCTGGCCCTGGCCCAGGATGAGGTCGTGGCGCACGCCCAGCGCGTGGCTGTTCATGCCCAGCATCGCGCCGGTCTCGCCAGCGGTCTCGCCGTGGGCGATCTGCGTAGACGAGCCGTCGACGATCACGGGCTGCATACCCAAGCGAGCCGCGGCGCCGGCCCAGGCGGACTTGGTGCGGGTCGAGTTGTCAAAGAACATCGCGTAGGCCAGCTCGGCCGGCAGCAGGTCGGTCTTGACGCCCGCGCGGTCCAAGGTCTCAAAAGCCGCAGCGACGTTGAGCAATTGCTCGATCTCGGCGTCATTCCAGTCCTGGGTGATGAGCAGGCTGCGGTTGGTCAGGCCCTGCAGCACTTCGGCGTTCAGAGGGGGCAGTTGGATGGTGCTCACGGGATTTTCTCCTTGCTTTTTCAGAGGGTAACGACGGCTCTAACGATATAAATATCACTTGATGATCAGGGTACCGGCCTTGCCGTCCATGGCGGCGACGAGGTCTTCTGGCCGGCAGATGATCACGGACTTGCCACCGCGATCGAGGAAATACAGGGCGGCGTCGATCTTGGGGCCCATGCTGCCCGCGGGGAACTGGCCCTCGGCGAGCATGGCGCGCAGCTCATCGCAGTGGGCCACGTCCATCGGCGTGGGCGTGCCCTTCATGTAGTCGCGGTACACTTTCTCCGTCCCCGTGGTGATGATCAGCCGCTCAGCGCCCAGATCGACGGCCAACAGCGCGCTGGTGCGGTCTTTGTCGATCACCGCCTCCAAGCCGCTCAGCTCGCCGCCTGGGCCGCGCATCACCGGCACGCCGCCGCCGCCGCAGGAGATCACCGTGGCGCCCTGGGCGATCAGCATGCGGATCACGTCGAGTTCGATGATGCTTTTGGGCAACGGCGACGGCACGACCCGCCGCCAGCCGCGCTTGGCATCTTCTGCCACCGCCCAGCCGCGCTCCACCCGGCGTTTCTCCGCCTCTTCTGGGGTGTAAAACATGCCCACGGGCTTGGTCGGCTTGCGGAACGCGGGATCCTGAGGGTCCACTTCTACTTGGGTCACCACCGTCGCCACCGGCACCTGGACGCCGCGCTTGTTCAGCTCGTCCCGCAGGAGCTGTTGGATCATGTAGCCGATGGCCCCCTGAGAGTCGGCGACCAGCGAATCCAGCGGCACTTCATGGAGTTCTTTGCTACTCAGCTCTGAGCGCAGCAGCATCCAGCCGACCTGAGGGCCATTGCCGTGGGTCAACACAAAGCGGTGCCCGGCGGCCATCAGCTCAGCCACGGGGGCGATGGCCTGGCGGGTGACGGCAAACTGGTTCTCTAGCGTGGGCGGAAGGGCGGGATCCAGCAGGGAATTGCCGCCCATGGCCACGACGGTCACGGCGGTCACGGCGGCTGAGGTGGGATCTGCGGTCATGAACTCATCTCCTTGGGGCAGCGGGCGCAA
>JBIKTV010000351.1:0-6106 GCA_044347905.1 Myxococcota bacterium | reverse complement strand
TGGTCTGGCTGATCGACCCGCAGACCGGCGAAATTCGCGAACCGTTTCAAAATGATTACGAGCTTGTGCGCAAGCCTCGCTGATCGTCCCAGCCTATTGGATGCGCCACAAGACGCCGACCTGGCCCACCGACGGGGTGCCGGAGCCCAGCTTGGTCTTGCCGGTAGAGTCGACCGCGGACGAACCGGTGAGGTAGACCGCCCCCGACGCCGAATCGCCCCACACCTTGGTCACGGACAGTTGGCTCTGGGCCGCGCTGCCGCAGGCCGCGACGGTGTCTTTGGTGATCAACAGCTTGTCCCACGCGACCGTCGTGTCGGGCCAGGAGCCGTGCAGGGCAAACACGTAAGAGCAGCCGCTGTAGGTGACGATGCCGGTGACCCACGTCTCTTTGGCTCCCAGCCACACCGCGGTGGGCGTGTAGTTGCTCCCCCAGGCGGGCCAGCCGGCGGGCGGTGTGGGCGCCGGGGTCTCTGCGGCCCAGGCGGAGGCGCTGGTGCGGCGCTGGATCCACGGCGAGCCGCCGCTTGACCCCACAGCGATCGCCCGGTTGACCGAGGTGGCGGCGACGCCGCTGACCGTGCCGCTGGCGAGGCCCAAATAGTTGTAGCCAGAGCTATAGATCAACGCGCCGCCCGGCGCCGAGTCCTTGCAGAGCACGCTGGGGCCGACACTGGCGACGAACAGGCCGACTTGGGGAATCAAGTTGGCGACGCCGAAGTTGCTGGCGATGTAGGCCGAGGTGGAATTGAAGGCGGCAATGCCCGTGATCGGCGCGGAGACCCTCTTGCTAATGCACTCCGCCACCGTTGTAGGGAGTGAGTTGTACATAGCAATTTCGCCGTACCCGTCGCCACTGAGCCAGCCGCTGCTGCTGGACCAGCCCAGGCGCATCAGCGTGGTCGGCGGCGCGGCCGAGGCGCCGTCGGGGTTGCCGCCCAGCAGGTACGTTTCGCTGCCACCGGCGACATCCACCTGGCTCGACTGGCGCAGGATTCGCGCGGTGGGATTGGGCAAATAGGGCAGCCCGCTCGTGCCCCAGCCGCTGCCGGTGTGGGTCCAGACGTTGGCGTTGGTGTCGCCGGCGGTGCCCACGCTGGTGCTGCCGCCGCTGGCGAGGCGCTTGGCCAGCGACCAGACTTCGCCCGCGCTGGTGTAGGGCGAGATTAGCGCGGGCGGCGACACGCTGGCGTTGATCGTCCAGATGGTCGACACCGGGTTGGCGGCCTGCGCGGCGAGGCCAAATCCTGAGGCGTAGAGCTTCTGATCGGGGCCCATCGTCACGCTAGTCAGGCGGTTGGCGCTGCTGCCCGAGCCGGCGTAGAGGTTGGCGCTTTGCTCTAAGCCCGTGCACTTGCTGCCCGCGCAGAAGCCGTACATCGCTTTGTTGGTGGGCGTGCAAGCCGTGCCGTACGCCACCGCTGAATTGCTGCAGCTGTTGTTGGCGATGTTGCAGGTGTCGGTGGTGCAGGCGTTGCCGTCGTCGCAGGCGTTGTTGGGGCCCGCTGCGCAGCTTCCGCCGCTGCAGAAATCGCCTCCGGTACACGCATTGCCGTCGTTGCAGCCGGAACTATTGGCCTCGTGCAGGCAGGCTCCGCTTTGGGCGTTGCACGAGTCGTTGGTGCAGAGGTTGGCGTCATTGCAGTCGACCGCGCCGCCCGAGCATCCGCCCTTGTTGGCCGTGTCGCTGCAGACGTCGCCGCTGGTGCACAGGTTGCCGTCGTCGCACAAGCCGCCATTTGCCTTGGCCGTCCAAGAGGTTGCCGAGCTTGCGGCGCTGCAGTGCGTGCAGCTGTCTTTGGGGTTAGACCAGCCGCCGACGACACATTCGCCGGCGATGGTGCACGGGGCGCTGCCGTCGCGGATTCTGCGGATGACGTGGTTGTAGCTGTCGGCGACGTAAATGTAGCCGTTGCTATCTGCGGCCATCGCGTGGGGCAGGTAGAAGGACGAGGTGGCCGCCGCGCCGTTGGCCGAGCCCGTGCCGCTGCCGGCGAGGGTGCCGACTCCTGTGGGGCCAAAGCGGCGGATGCGGCCGTTATAGCTGTCCGCAATGAGGAGAGGTCCGTTGGGGATGGCAAATAAACCTGTGGGGTTATAGAAGCGCGCTAGTAGGGGATTGCTGTGGTCGACCCACGCGGCGTTGCCGTCGCCGGCTACCGTCGTCACCTGGCCCTCGGGCGTGACCTTGCGGATGCGCTGGTTGCCCTGATCGGCCACGTAAAGGGCCCCGCCAGCGCCAAAAGCTACGCCGATCGGCGTGTTGAACTGCGCGATGGCGCCGATGCCGGCGTTCATGCCCACGCTGCTGCCCGCCAGGGTGGTGACGCTGCTGCTATTCAAATTAATGATGCGAATCAGATGGTTATTGGTGTCGGCCACGGCGATGAGCCCAGCGGAGTTCACCGCAATGCCGCGCGGCGCAGAGAAACTGGCGACCGACAGCTTGCCGTTTTGCGCCCCAGGGGTGCCGTTGCCCGCGAGCGTGGTCACGCTGCCGTCGGTCATCACCATGCGAATTGCGTGGTTGAGCGCATCGGCGACGTAGAGCACGCCACTGCTGTCGACGGCAATGCCCATCGGCTGGTTGAACAGCGCGTCGCTGCCCTTGCCGTCCTGCAGGCCCGCACCTTTGGGATTGCCTGCGATCGTAGCGACTTGCCCGTCGAGTGCGACGCTGCGGATCGCGTGATTGGCGGTATCGGCGATGTAGAGTTTATTGTCTCCGGGGTGATAAACGATGGACATTGGGGTGTTAAACTTGGCCACTGCCCCCAGCCCGTCGGCCAGGCCGCCGCCGCCGTAGCCGTTGTTGGGCGAGGGGACGCTGCCCGCCAGCGTGTCGACCCACACCGCTGTGCCGGCTTTGCATACGCCGCTCAGGCAACCATCGCCCACACTGCAGGCTTGGCCGTCTTCGCACAGCGTGCCGTTGGCCAGGTTGGTGTACAGGCAGCCGGCGCTCTTGTCGCAACTGTCGCTGGTGCAGTCGTTCTTGTCCTCGCACATGACCTCTTGGGTGCCCGCGCAGGTGCCGCCGCTGCAGACGTCGCCGGTGGTGCAGGCGTCGCCGTCGTTGCACGCGGCCACATTTTGACTGAACACGCACTTGCCGCCGCTGCAGCTGTCGCTGGTGCAGGCGTTGCCGTCGCTGCAGTCGCTCGACGTCGCGCAGTTGCCGCCGCAGCCGATGATCGGCTTGAAAACGCAGGCGCCGCCCGCAGGATCGCAGCTGTCACTGGTGCAGCTGTCGCTGTCATTGCACACCTTGGCGCTGCCCGGGCTGCAGCTGCCGAGCTTGCAGCTGTCGCTCAGGGTGCACTTATTGCCGTCGTCGCAAGCGGCGCTGTTGGCGGTGTATTTGCAGCCGTTCGTCGCGTCGCAGCCGTCTGTGGTGCACAGGTTGTCGTCATTGCACACGGGGGCCGCGCCGCCCGCGCAGACGCCGCCGCTGCACACGTCGCCGGTGGTGCAGGCGTTGCCATCGCTGCAGGACTGTGTATTGTTGAGGAATTTGCAGCCGCTTGCGGGGTCGCAGCTGTCGGTGGTGCAGGGCTTGTTGTCGTTACAGCTCACAGCGGAGGGCCCGGCGCAGGTGCCGCCCGCGCAGGCGTCGCCGCTGGTGCACGCGCTGTTGTCATTGCAGCTGACCGTGTTGTTGGTGTAGACGCAGGCGCCGCTTGAGGAATTGCAGCTGTCATCGGTGCACGCATTGCCGTCTTGGCAGCTTTTCTTGCTGCCGGGCTGGCATTTGCCCGCGGAGCAAGCGTCGGGCGAGGTGCAGGCGTCGCCGTCGCTGCAGCTGTTGCTGTTGTTGACATAGCTGCACAACCCGCTCGCCGCGGTGCAGCTGTCATTGGTGCAGACGTTGGCGTCGTCACAGGACTTGGTCGCGCCGGACTTGCACACGCCGCCAGCGCAGATGTCGCTGATGGTGCATGGGTTTTTGTCATCGCAGCTCACGGTGTTGTTGGGAAAGGCGCACTTTCCGGCGACGCATTGGTTGTCTGTACACGGGTTGGCGTCCGAGCAGTCGGTCGCAACGCTGCAATTGCCGCCGCAGCCGACCTTTGGGGCAAAAACGCAGCTCGCATCGCCGGGATTGCACGAGTCGCTGGTGCAGCTGTCGCCGTCATCGCATACCTTGGCCGTGCCCGCCTGGCAGCTGCCGCCGCCGCATTTGTCGCTGCTGGTGCAGTTGCTGCCGTCTTCGCACGCCGCGGTGTTGGCTACGGCAGTGCAATTGCCGCTCGCCGCGTCGCAGCCGTCGGTGGTGCAGGGGTTGCTGTCGTTGCACACTTTGGCCGTGCCGGCATTGCACGCGCTGGCCGCGCAGACATCGCCCTGGGTGCAGGCATTGCCGTCGCTGCACGGCGCGCTGTTGGCGACCTTGGCGCAGGCGCCGCTCAGGGGGTCACAGCTGTCGTTGGTGCAGGGGTTGGCGTCGTCGCAGCTCTTGGCACTGCCGGCCTTGCACGCGCTGCCCGCACAGAAATCATTGAGGGTGCAGGCGTTGCCGTCGCTACACGCCGCGGTATTCGCGCTGGTCTGGCACGCCCCGCTGACGGGATTGCACGCGTCCGTGGTGCATGGGTTGCCGTCGCTGCAATCGGTGGCCTTGCCGGCCTTGCACCCGCCGCCGCCGCACACATCGCCCGCGGTACAGGCATTGCCGTCGTCGCAGACGGAGGTGTTGGGGGCCTGCACGCACGCGCCGGTCTGCGGGTCGCAGGAGTCGTTGGTGCAGGGATTGCCGTCATTGCAGCCTTTGGCCGCGCCGGGCTTGCAGGCGCCGCCGCTGCAGGCATCGCCCAGGGTGCAGGCGTTGTTGTCGCTGCAACTGGCTGTGTTGGCTGGGAATGCGCACTTGCCGCTGACACAGGCGTCGTCCGTGCAGACGTTGCTGTCGCTGCAATCTCCCGCCTTGGCGCAATTGCCGCCACAGCCCGTGATCGGCTTGAACACGCAGTTGCCGCTGGCCGAGTCGCACGCGTCATTGGTGCACGTGTCGCTATCTGCGCAGACCTTGGCGGCGCCGGCCTTGCACGACCCGCCGCTGCACGCGTCGCCCACGCTGCACGCGTCGCCATCGCTGCACTGCGCGGCATTGGCGCTGTTGCTGCACGCCGCGGTGGCCGGGTCGCACGTGTCCGTGGTGCACGGGTTGTTGTCGCTGCATGTCTTGGCCGTGCCGCTTTGGCAGGAGCCGCCGCCGCACACATCGCCTTCACTGCACGCGTTGCCATCGCTGCACGGCGCGCTGTTGTTGCTGTGGTTGCATCCGCCGGTTTTGGGGTCGCACGCGTCGCTGGTGCAGGCGTTGCCGTCGTCGCACGCCACCGCTTTGCCGCCGACGCAGCTGCCGCCTTGGCAGGCCTCGCCGCTGGTGCAGGGGTTGCCGTCGCTGCACGCCGCGCTGTTGGGGGTGGCCGAGCAGTTGCCGCTCGCCGTGTCGCAGCCGTCCTGGGTGCAGGGATTGGCGTCGTTGCAGACTTTGGCCGCGCCGGGCTTGCACACGCCGCCGCCGCACAAGTCCCCTTGGGTACAGGCGTTGTTGTCGGAGCACGCATCGGTCGAGTTGGCGTGTTGGCAGGCGCCCGCCTTGCAGCTGTCCGCGGTGCAGGGCTGGCCGTCGTCGCAGTTCTTGGCGCTGCCCGGTTTGCAGCCACCGGCCTCGCACTGATCCCCCGCCGTGCAGGCGTCGCCGTCGTCGCAGCCAGCACTCGTGGGCAAAAACGCGCACTTGCCGGACACGCACGCCGCTTCATTGCACACATCGCCGGCCTTGCAGTCGCCGGCCTTGCTGCAGCCGTCGCCGCAGCCGCTGATCGCCGCGTGGACACAGGCGCCGGTTTGCGAGTTGCAGCTGTCTGACGTGCAGGTATTGCTGTCTGCGCAAGGCTTTTCTGCGCCGGGCTTGCACGTTCCGTTGGCGCAGCTGTCGCCCACGCTGCAGGCGTCGCCGTCTTCGCAGGGCGCCGTGTTGAACAGCACCTGGCACGCGCCGGTGGATGCGTCGCAAGTATCCACAGTGCAAGGATTCTTGTCATCGCAGCCGGTGACCGAGCCCGCTTGGCAGCTGCCGTTCTTGCACGCGTCGCCGGCC
>JBIKTV010000069.1:0-18231 GCA_044347905.1 Myxococcota bacterium | reverse complement strand
AAGGCCGCGCTGGCGCTAGGGGTTTTGGCCATGGGCCCCAGCGCGTGCAGCCAGCCCAGCGGCAGCTTTGCCGGCGGGCCCCTAGACGCGGCATCAGCGGTGTTTGCCGTCGACGCTGGCGCCGATGCAGCAGACGCCCGCCCTGACGCCGGCGACGCCGCCGCTAGCGCCGCAGATGGCGCTGCTGACGCAAACGGAGACAGCGAGTTTACACTTGATCTTGGAACCTTAGAAGGCAACAAGCCCGACGGCAGCGGTGCCCAGCGGGCCAACGACGGCTGGACAGCGGGCGACGTTGCGGCGGCAGACAGCGCTGGCGACGACCTGGGCAGCGCGGACGACACCGCCCAAGACGCCGCGGAGGCCGACGATGTCTGGCTGGATCCCCAAGCGTGCCCGCCGGCCTCGCAGAAGGTGTATCTGCTGACCAAGCAATACCAATTGCTGGCCTATAGCCCGGCGACCAAGGCCCTGGACGTCATTGGCAACCTGGAATGCCCGGCCGAGTACGCCACCTGGCCCTTCTCCATGGCCGTGGACCGCAAGGGCGGCGCGTGGGTCATGTACTCGTCGGGCGAGCTGTTTGCCGTCAGCACCGCCAACGCCGCGTGCCAGCCGACCCCGTGGCAGGTCCCCTCGGCCGACTGGATGGAGTGCGGCATGGGCTTTGCCGCAGACGGCGCCAAGGGCACGCCCGCGGGCAATAGCGAGTCGCTGTATCTGGGTTCGCCCAAGGGCAAGCTGGGCAAGCTGAATTTGCAGCAGTGGCAGGTGACACCGATGGGACCGCTGGCGATCCAGCCCGGCTGGCCGGAGCTCACGGGGACGGCCATGGGCGAGCTGTGGGGCTTTTTTCCGCAGTCGCAGCCGATGAAAATCGCCCGGATCGCCAAGGACACCGGCCAGGTCGACCAGGTCAAGAGCGTGGACTCGCTCGGCCTATCGCCCGTCAAGAATTGGGCCTTTGCCCACTGGGGCGGCAAGATGCTGGTGTTTTATCAAGGCGAGAAAGACGCCTCGACCTCGGTGTACGCCTACGATCCGGCCGACGGCAGCTACGGACTGTTTCACGCCGCGCTGGGGTATCCGGTAGTGGGGGCGGGCGTGTCTACCTGCGCGCCGACGAGCTGGGTGCAAGCGCCGTAGTGGCAGCTGCGACAGCTAGATGGGCCAGGTTGGCGCGCGTTTGGGCAAAAGCTGCGGCAGAAGCGCTGGAGGTTGGGCGAATCCCGCTTCGCGGGACCGGGTGCTAGGCGCGCCGGCCTCCCGGCCTCTGCGCCCGGAGACGCGGGCGGGCCAGCGGGGGTTTGGGCTGTCACTGTTGCCTTGTCGGCCCGCCCGCGCCTCCGCCCTTGCGGGTGACGCCCCCATTTCGCTTGGGGTTTGGCCGGGCTGGGCGCCCTGCGGCGCGGGCCCGGACGGCATCGTTCGGGCCCCCCGCTAGCGCATAGGGGCGGGTCTCCGTGCCCGCCAGGTTAGTTTCGTCAGCGTGGGTCCGAGCTTGTGTGTGACGCCCCCGCCGGGCTGAACTCGACGGGTGCGATGAAGGTGCATTGCTGTAAGGATGCGGCATTGCAGGAAAATGCACGAAGGATGCGAACCCGAAGGGCGGCGTGCGACGCCGCCGGCGCCTCGCCGGTCGCAGCCTGGTCGCCGCTTCGGCGACGCGCCCAGAGACATCTGCGACTTGAGCGCCAGCGCGGCGGACTCGGCCTTTGCCACGTTCAGGGCATGCTCCTTGCCCACCTGCAAAAGCACCGCAGCCTGGATCCCGATGAACTTACTTGCATCCATCACGGCGACAGCGCTGAACTCCCTGGCCAATTCGGCGGCCGACCGACGGGGCCAGAGGGCCAAGCTCGCGGCAGAACTGGCGGACCTTGTATCACCCCTGCGCGCTCCGCGGGCCACGGGTCTGGGCAGCGATGGCGCTGATCCTGACCGGCAAAGCTGTGCCTCTCGAAGTTCAGCACGGTCGACCTGTGCTGTTTCGAGCCCTAGATCTCTACCGTCAGCCCCGGCTTGAAGTGCGGCTGCTCTTCTTGCCCGCGATAGCCAAAGGGATTGGCTAGGATCCGCGTTTCGCCGATGCGCAGGTCCACGGCTTCGTGGGTGTGCCCGTGAATCCATAGTTTGGGCGCGCGGGCGCGGATTAGGCCGGACAGGTCGTGCACAAAGAAGGGATTCAGCGGCGAGTTTGCCCACTTGGGCGCCACGCACTCCTGGGCTGGCAAGTGGTGGGTCACGACGACGTCGGTGTCGCGCAACTCTTTGTACAGAAACGCCACCGCCTGATCATGTTCGCGGTAGACCCAGGGCTCCAGGTCCTCAATCGCATGGAAGTCAGACAGATAGTGGCGCGTGGGCTGCTGCCCCGCCGTTTGGCCAAACCACAGCGTCCCGCCGACGAAGCGCTGGCCCTCCACAGTGACTTGGCCGTTGTTCAGCCAATGAAAATTGCGGTGGAGCTTCTGGCAATGCTGCAGGATCGCCAGCACTTCTTGAGGCCGGTGGTGGTAGAATTCATGGTTGCCGGCCACAAAGACAACGTGGCGCCACTTGGCACAGAACGCCGCCAGGGCTGGCCCCAGGCCTTCACCGACGGCAATATCGCCAGCTAGAACCAGGACTTCTTGCGGATCGGCAACTAGCGTGCGTACGAACTCGGCGCCGCGGTCGCGGTGAAACTCAAAGTGGAGGTCAGACAGGATGCGTAAGATCATGGGCGGAGCGTGACATATTTGCTCGGGCCCGCCCAGGAGAGCAAGGGTGCCTTCCCGGGCCATGGAGAAAATTGCGGCGCGTGTGCGGTGCGAAAATTGGGAAGGGTCCTGAAAAATGTCGATCACCTTGATGGACACGGAGCGGTGAGACGGCCAGCAAGGACGCGAACTTGCGACCCACCCAGCAGCACGGACCTGTTCGAGTTATTCTCGAACAGGTCCCTAGGGCACACCACCGGCGACAACTAGAATTCACCACCTGAGCCAGTTGTCGCCGCGTGGCTCCCGGGCGCATCCCTAACCTGATTCTGTCCTGATCTGGTAGCTTGGGTTGCTGCTGAACTGCCCGGCGACTGAAGTCGCGGGCACCAATAGCAAAGCCTCGCCTGCGCGAGGCTGATTCCCGCGATGCGAGAGCTGCGGCGGCAGGGTTCACGGCATCTGGTCCCTCCGACTTGTGGCCGCATACCCCTGTTTTCGGCGCTACTATCGACCATCAACTCGCCCCCTGGGCAGCGCAACGACGGTTTCTGACTGGGAGACGGCCCTTCGATCGCAGCCTCGCGAAGGCGAGGCTTGGTTGTTGTTGCCCGCGACTTCAGTCGCCGGGCTCCCTCGCCAGGTCCGCTTCCGGGTCGCGCGGAGTTGAGCCTGCCTTGATTCAACCCCTTCGAGGGTCCAAAACCTCCTTTCATGTCGTGACCTTACCTATCCCATTCAGACAACACGGACTTCAACTCGTTGATTTCAAGCCGAAGATCAGCTTGGGGATGCGCCCTGGCTCCCCAAAGCGTTTGCGCTCGCCGCCCGCCAAAGACTATGCTGCACCGCGACGTGGACCTTGCGCCCCGCTGGGGCACCCCACGGCAAAGGCGAGGCGACATGCGACTTTTTGGATGGACCCTGGGCAGCATCGGCCCCTTCGCGGCGCTTGCGACAGCGGGCATCGCCATTGCCCTGCTCGGCACCGTGGGCTGCGACGAACCCGATCCGTGCGCCAACATCGGTTATCCCAGCGCCACCGGTCCGGTCCTGCACGTCAGCGGTGCGTGCGGCAGCAGCGGCGGCGATGGCTCGGCGCAGTCACCTTATGGCGCGATTGGCACTGCCCTAGAGCGCGCCGCGGCCGGCACCACCGTGGTTGTGTCGGCGGGCATTTACCGCGAGTCGCTGACGCTGCCGCCAGGTGTCAACCTCGTGGGCAGCGCAGTGCATCTGAGGCCCATCGACGGCGTAGGGCTGACCATCGCCGGCAAGGGCAGCCGCACGGTCCGTTCCATCAAGATCCTTGAGGCCCGCGGCATCGGCATCGACATTGATCAGGCGGAAGTCCTGCTGGACCAAGTCGAAGTTCAGGGGACCAATTCGCTGTCGGCGGCTCAGCCCGGCCACGGCATCCGCGCCAACGGCGCCGCCAAGCTGACGCTGCAGCGCTGCCAAGTCACGGACAGTGCGGGGATTGGCGTCGCCGTCACCGGCAGTGGCCCCGTGGTGATTATCGACCCGCTGTTTATGCCCGCCCAGGGGGCTCGCTCGCAAGGCCAGGTGGCGATTATCGATCCGCTGTTCATGCCGGCGAGCCGCATCACCTCAAACGCCATGGGCGGGGTGGCGATTATCGATCCGCTGTTTATGCCCGGTTCTACCGCCGCGGACTTGCAGCTGGTCGCCAGCGACATTGGCAAGAATGGCAAGTATGGCGTGGCTTTGTTTGGGGCGAGCGCGCGCATTGAGAGGTCGGCACTGCACGACTCGACCGCCGTGGCCGGTGCCCAGGGCGACGGTCTGATCCTCGCCGCCGCCACCCAGGGCGGCAACCCCGGCAAGGCGCTGTCGCTGTCGCTCGACGCCGCCAGCCTGATTACCCGCTGCGCCCGCCTGGGGATGCTGATCGCCGCGCCCGCAAAAGCCGAGGTAGCAGGCGAGGTTTCGCAGTGTGATCACGGCGGCGTTTGGGCCCAGGGCATCGGCGCTGTGGTCGAAATCCAGGGCACTGCGGTCTTGGCACAAAACGCCGTGGTGGGTGTCGCGGCCAGCGCCGGCGCGCGGCTGACCGTGTTTGGGGCGCGCATTGCCGACACGCGGGCCCTGGCCTACACCGCCCCGGGCAGCACAGGATCCGCCGACCTCGCCGACGGCGTGGGCGTGTTTAGCCAAGCCAGCGGCAAGGTGAGCGGCGCCAAGCTCATCGGCAACTTGCGCGCCGGTGTCATTGGCCACAGCTGCGCCACCAAAAGCGACGGCATGCCCGACCTGCTGATCGAAAACACCGTGATTCAAGGCAGCAAGTACGGGGTGGTGGTGGCCGGCCAGTTCGGCGCGGGCGCGGCGGCGGCGTCGGCCCCAGAGGACGGCGACAACAGCTACGCCGATGTAGACAGCAAGCAGTCGACCGATGTCCTGGCGGTGCAAGAGAATCCCTGCGGCAATGCCGGCGAGACCTGCGCGCTTGCGCCGTAGAGAGCGGCGGTGCGGCCGTTGCCGTTTGGCTGCAGTCTGGTCGCGGCACTGCACTGCGTCTTATCTACCCGCTGAGGTCTTGGGCTGTTTTGGGGTCATCCTGGCCCAACCGCGCCGCGATGCGGCCGCGGCCCGGGCCAGGACCGCGCCCTATCGTCCAGCTTGCCAGCCGGCCGACCGAGCCCTCGGGCGCGCTGCGGCTGGTTGGCTTTGCGGGTATGAAGGTGGCCGCAGCCGCGCGCCGCCCGGGGCTCGGCCCTGCGGGTAACGGTCGCTTGCCCGGGGCGGCGGCGGCTGCCGGGGTGGGGCCGAATTCACCTGGGGCGGCGATGAGCTAGCGGCGTAAGAAAGCACTATTGCAAGTGAATGCGCGAAGGATGCGAACCCGAAGGGCGGCGTGCGACGCCGCCGGCGCCTCGCCGGTCGCAGCCTGGTCGCCGCTTCGGCGACGCGCCCAAAGGCTCATCCCGCAGGTGCATGGCACTTGTCTGATCCATGATATAACAGACGATATGCCGTTCGCGGCGGCAAAGACCCCGCCCCGCGACACCCCCCGCCCGCTACTGCACCACCAGCGACGCCGCGCCCCCCGCCGGCAGGTAGACCCACAGCAGCCCCGGCTTGGACGCAGGCTGCCAGCCCGGCTTAGCCCCGCCCAGCGCCTGGACCTGCCCCACAGGACTGCCATCGAGCGCCACCGCCTTGACCGCGCCCGCGCGCAGCGCCACCACCACCGGCCGCGGCCGCGCGCTCAGCTGCAGGCTCACCTGCCCCGCCTTGACCTGCAGTGCCCCCTTGACCTGCAGCGCCTCCTGCAGCGGCTGTGGGGCATGCGACACAAAGCTGCGCTCGCCGTCGACCGCTGCGGCCACCAGCCAGCCGTCGTGGGGCGGCAGGCCGGCCGGGGCCAGGCCCGTCAGGGGATTGCCGTCGACGAACGGCTGCAGGCTGCAAGCGTCGAGGTACAGCGGCGTCTTGGTCAGGTCGTTGGCCAGGTCGACCTCGACCGTGACCCCTCCGGCCAGCGGCGCCGCATCCATCTGCCACCAGTCTAGCCACTGGCGACCCGCCGGCAGGGCCACCTTGCGCTTGCCGCTAGCGTCCAGGAGCGGCGCCACCAGCCAGCGGTCGCCCAGCAGGTAGCGCCAGTCGCCCGACCACTGCGGCAAATTCCCCAGGGGCTGCAGGACCAACGGCTGCCCCGCCTGGGTCTGCGAGCGCCAAGTGACCGAGTACAGCATCGGCGCGAACTGGTGGTGCCAGTGCGACCAATAGTCATAGGCGGCCAGCAGTTCAGCGCCGCGCTCGGGCATGGTCCACGGCGTCAGGTTGGCGCGGCCGTGCAGCTGCATAAACGGCCCCAGGGCGCCCACGGCGATCCAGCGGGCAAATACGATGGGGTCAAAGGGGATCTTCTCGATCAGCATTTTGTCATTGCGGTCCAGATAGCCGCCGATGTCTGAGCCGACCACGGTGTAGCCCGCGGCGGCCGAGCGGAAGATGTGGTCCAGGGCGTCGACAAAGCCAAACCAATCTCGGCGGTTGTCGCCGACCCAGGCCACCGGGGCGTCGCTGGGGTCGGCAAAGAAGCGCCCGGCAAAGTCGTAGCTCTCATCCCAAGGCCGCACCATGGTCAGGAACTCGGGGTTGCGCGAGCGGCCAAAGCGCAGCATTTCGCGGTAATAGGCCTGGCCATAGGCGTCCAGGCTCTGCAAGCCCTGGGCGGTCTGCATCGGCACGGGCGACAGGTACATCTCGCCAAAGTCGAGCTTGTAGCCGTCGATTTTGCTCAAGAGCTGGAGCTGCTGGCGGTTCCACCACGTGCGCGCGGCCGGCGAAAAGAAGTCGATGCCAGCGCCAAAGCCCTTCCACCACGGCGCCGTGTAGCCCGCGTTGACATAGTGACCGCAGGCCAGGCCCTGGGCAAAGTTGGGCGAAGGGCCGTCATACGTGTCGCCGCCGGTCTCGACGTCATAGCTCTGGTCGTTGACCTGCGGGGTCATCCACATCACCACCCGCACCTGTTGGGCGTGCAGTTCGTCGACCAGGCCGTAGAACCCCGGATAGCGCTTGGGGTTGGCCTCAAAGGTGTGGTAGTTGGTCTCCCACGGACTGTCGATGACCACCACGCCCACCGGGATGCCGCGGTCTTTGAAGCCTTTGACAAACTCGCGGGTGTCGTCAGCGGTCGAGATATCTTTGGAGATCCACGGCTCAAACGCCCAGCGCGGGGTGGTGCGGTCGGCCGGGGTGGGCGGGTAGGCCAGCTCGACGTCTACGCCGCAGGGGTCAAAGGCGGTGGGCGAAGAGTCGGTGCTGGCGTCTGAGGGGCTGGTGTCTGCGGGGCTGGTGTCTGCGGAAGCGGTGTCTGCAGAGGGGGTGTCGGCGCTGGCGATGTCGGCCGGGTCTGGGGATTTGGCCGCGGTGCTGCAGCTGGCCAGAAGCCAAACGGCGGCGGTGGCTAGGCCGCGGATGGCAGAGGTCGGGCAGGCCCAGGTCGGGAGGAGGCGGGGCATCGGGCTCCTTGAGGGGGCGGTGAGCGGGCAGTGAGCGGGCGGTGGCTTACCCCACTAGATCGGCAAGCATGCCGACCAGGGTATCGCGAAATTCCTCCATTTCTGCAGTTTTTTCCGCCGACCAGCCGGCAGCAGCGGCGACAACCGGCATCCGCCAGCGACGCAATAGCCCAACGACAACCATGCAGGAGAAGCCTGCGTCGTGATGGGGCGCGGCCGCTACGGCTTGAGCGAGGTCCCCGCCTGCGATGAGGAGTTGCTTGAGGTCGTCCAGGTCACGGCCCTCTTCGCGCGACAGCAAGGCGCCGAGTTTGCCGACCATGAGCCCCTGTAGCGACAACACCCGCACGGATTGGCCGGCCACGTTTGCCAGTACGACGTCTGCTCGGGGCTGGCCCGGATGGGCTACGAGGTCCAACAACACGGTGTCAGCGCCGTCATCGAGGCGAAGGCGCACAAACGTGGGTGCGCGCTGGACCGTGTCGCAGCGCATTCCGGCGGCCTCAATGGCGGAGGCCACCTGTCGCGCCACGTCGACGAGGTCATCCGCAGGCTGCCACAAGAGGTCCAAGTCCCGAGTGGCGCGGTGAGCGCAGACGGTCGCCAGGATAGCGGCACCGCCAAAAAGCACGGGCGGCGGCTGCAATTGCTGAAGCAGGCCGATCAAACGCACCTGCAGCGCGCTTAGCCCATTCATGGCGTTGCACTTTCGCGCCATCGCGCTGCCCAAAATGCCCAGAATTCGCGCTGATCACCCAGCAGGGGGGCAATGTGGCTGAAGCGCGAGGCCAATTCGCTGCGACTGACAAAACTCAGCACATCGTCGGGTTTGGCTTGGCGCATCAGCTTGGCCAGCAGCGCATCGCGAACAGGCTGCGGTCCTGACTCGAGACGCGCTGTGAACTCGGCAAGCGTCCAGTCGACGTCCCACAAGAAATACGGACGGCCATGGCGGTCGACCAGCAATTCGCTCGGCGTTGGAAAGACTGCGCAGCGCTTTGTGGCCATAGCTCCCTGCGTTTATCCCCTTGGGTCCCTAGAGGTTCCGCTGCGTCCTCCGCTGACGATGGAACTGGCTCCCGGGCGGCAAATCTGGACTGGCAGCAAACGGCCCGACCCGCGGCATGGAGGTTACGCCGCGAGGCCAGCTCCGTCAACCGCTAGTTATCGCGGTGGTTTAGGGCCTATTCAACGGCGGCCCGATCGAGCCGTGTTTCAAGCGATGCGGTGAATCCGCTGGCAAGGCCTTCAGCAGCGCAGGTTGCCCCTACCCCAGCCGCACCAACCACTGCTCCGCGGCGGCCTTGACGCGCTCCAGCTCCCGGCGCAGGGCCACGCGCTGGGCCAGCGGCAGGGACCACAGCGGAGCTAGGGGCGGGGTTGTCAACGGGGTGGCGTGCCGCGGATTCGCCGCCTTGCGCTCCATTTGGTTTTGGGCAAGTCGCCTGCGGCGACCGGGCTGGGGCTTTTTGCCCGCGGCCGCCGCCGCCCAAGGGCGCGGCTGCGCTGGCAAAAAGGGGCGTCGGACGCCCCCCTAGCGGGCCTCCATCCCTCTTGCGGCACCGACCAACGGGGTTCGCCCCTCCCGTTGGCCAGACAGGTCGGCGGGCCAGCGACCGTCACCCGCATGGGCCGGGCCCCGGGGCGTCCCGCGGCTTGATCAGGCCCTGGGCGCGGCTGCCGCCGTTGAGCACGCCGTAGGTGGCAAAACACACGGTGGTCGCGGGGGTCCACACCGGCAGGCTGATCCCTGCTCCGCCAGTTGGCCTAGTGGTCCCCTCGCTCGACGCGTTTTGCCCTTGACACTGACGCCAACCTATGGCTTGCTCACAGACGCCTCTTAGGGCAACGTGAACAGCCGGCAACGTGAACAGCCGGCAACGCGAACAGCCGGCAACGAGGTTCCTCATGTCGTGCGGTTCCAAGAAGCGCGTCGCGCTCGCCACAAGCATCGAACTCCAGTCCATGGCAGACGGCAGCCCCAGGGTCTGGTGGGGCCCGGTGGTACCGTTCTCTGCCCCCGCAATCCTCCTCCGCCTCATGATCCTCTACACCCGCGGCGGAAGTGTTCGGTTCCGCGGACGCTATTCCATCGACGGCACCACATGGCTGCCCGCCAACAGCAGCGATGTCGCAGCCATGGTCGGATATCTGGACCGCGGCGCGGCTATCACTGCCACGAACGGTCTCTGGACCCACCAATACCTCGGCATCGCCCAAGAGCACGCGGAACTGTTCCAGATCGGCATCGAGATTGACAGCACCGGTACCCAAGAGGCCAGCGTTACCCTCAGCGCTGAAGCGGAGTTCGGCGGCGTGCTTGCAGTCACCACCGCCGACATCGCCACCACCGGCGTGCCCATGGCTCCGGCTGGCAACCCGCCCGTGCCGGTGCCAGGGGCGATGGCCGTCAAGACGGCGGGCGCGCGCGCCGTGCGCATCCAGGCTCGCTTTGCCGCAGTGGTGGGCGCTTCCGCACCAGCGCTGTTTCTGGCCACCGGGACTTCCAGCACGCCGGCGAACATGATCTGCGACAACGCCGCGACCGGCCGGTACATTGCCGCGGTTGAGAGCGACGCCTCGTTCGTCGTCGAGGGGCCGTCGGACTGGGCCTGCGTGTACTACCAGGCCGGCACTGCGACGCCTAGTCTGACATCGCTGACGATGACCATCCTGCCTTAGCGGCGCGGGGAGGAATTGCCGATGCGACACGACGACATGCTTCCAGGGTTTGCCCCGCCCGAGCCCGGGCGTGTTGGGTGGTCCTCGCTCCGATCTACTGTTGGCCCTAGCGGCGAGGGCGTTGCGGCGACGCGCGAGTCCATGCTACCTGGGTTTGCTGCGCCGGCCCGGGCCGCGCGCTTGCCGAGTTCGGCGGCGCTGCGAACGACGATCGACAGTGGCGATGCCGAACAGGCCTTGGGGCTGTGGCATTCGGCAGGGGGACCTAGGCTCCTCCCGCGGGAGCAAATGGGGCCGGCGACTCTGCCACCGATGCGGGGAGCCGGTCCGCGCCGTGGGGCCGAGGTCGCGCGGCCGCCTGGACCCGTGACCGCGCGCCGGACTGGGCCTTGCCCATACCCGGTACCGCCGGGGCAGCCGTGTCCAATCGGCTTCGAGATCCCCTCCATCAACGATTGCTCAAAATCCGGTTGTACGGTGGAGAACTGCGCGCCCGGGACGCCCTGTCGGAGTAGTGGCTGCTGCTGTGGTGCCTGTGACAAGGCCATCGCCGAACTCATCGACAGCGGCGTCGCTCCAGCCAAGGTCGGCTGCCCGCCCGGCTGCGACCCCAAGTGTTGCCTGCCTCCCAACCAGGGTTGCGCAACGTGCGCGGCCCGCTTCAAAGCCACGGGCCAATGCGACCTGAGTTGTTTGGCCGCCGGGTGTTGCGGTGACCCCTGTGCGATGCTCAAGAACGACAAGACCTGTACGCTCGAGGCCCATCAGAGCGGCTGCTGCAAATTGACACCCTGCGAGTTCTGCAACCTCCTCAACATCGAAGCCTATGGCCAGCCGGGCCCCAAGGCGTGCAGCTTCTTTGAATCCATCCTTGGGCCGCTAGGCGAGAACGGTAGCTTTTGCAACTGCGAAAAGCAGCCGTGTTCCCCCAATGCCTGGGGCGGCAAGACCTGCATGCCGCCCCCAAACCAATACTTTGGCTGCCCTGCTGGGTGGGCCAAGCGGCAAGACGGGGTCGTGCCAACTGCTGACGAGCCGTGCGTTAATTGCTGCAAGTTGGCGGTGCCTGGACCGGATGGCAGTCCAGGCGCGGGCATTGAGAGCGGGTGGTGCAAAGATCGCTGCCCTTGCCCGCCCGGGCTTGCCTGTGTCGACTTCTATCTGCCGCAGGAGCAGGGTGGAAAGACTGCTGACAAAAGCGATCCAAAGTCAGAATGCCTGCCCGCCGATGCGGTTGTGCCTGGCCCGAACGGCTGCCCGCCCGGCTATTGGTTTTGGAACGAGAAGACGTGCCGATGTGATAAGCCGCAAGAGCCCTTTGGCCTGGGGCTAGAGGGTCCGGTTGGACGCAGCTGCAACCCTTGCGGACCGCCAGTCGACGGTGCCTACAGAATTCCGCTTAGTAATGGCAAGTGTTCCGAGCCAATCCACTGCGCTGAGTACTATGGTCCGCCAAAGATCTTGCTTGACGCCCATATGGCGTTCTTAGCTGGCGCGATCGCGAACAATGAGCTTGGTAAGGGGCCGTTCAAGTGCGCAGAGTCCGGGAATCCCTTAGAGTACATGTGTCTATCTGACAATGGATTTGCAAAAGGCTCGAGCACCTACCTTAGTCCGTGCACGCCTTCGCCGGCCAATGCGGCTACCTGTTGCAAAACAAGCAAGCACAAAATCGCGGTTTACGGGAAGAAGCCATGAGCGTTCGAGCGGCCACGACTGCGGCGCTCATATTCGCGACTGCTTGCGGACCGGCATCGGCAGTTCCGCCTCCGACATCAAATACGCTGTTGGATTCGCCGGTTCTAGTCGACGTCGCGGATACCTCTGGTATTGAGACGTTGGGCGACGCAGTGGACTTCGGTCCGGAAGCCCAGGGGACGATCAAGAGCAACCGCGAATGGTGGCCGAACTGCGAAGCCAAGTTGGGGCAGGTCTCGGCTCCTAGTGACTGGTTTGTCGACTTCGATGGCACCACAGCTTTGTTCTTCCACAGCGGGACTCACAGTGGTGGGTCACTGGAAGCATTTGACTTCCGCCTTTGCGGCCCGAATGGCCAGGCGGGAAGACTGCGGACTCAGTGGGACAGCTTTGTGTTTGCCTGTAACACGAAGGCCGAGTGTCTGTTCTGGTCGCCGTGGGCCAAACCCGTTGAGGGGAAACTTGTGTGGGATACCTGGCTCCAGGGGGCAACGCTGGCAGGCAAGGACTCGAAGCAATGGCGCGTCGACTTGGCGGGCAGTGGTGTTGCCAAGCTCGGATGCTCGCCTCTCACTGTCGATTTTTCTGGTTGGAGCGCCTTGGCCTGCGTCCGGAGCGATGGCAAAGGCGGCTATGAATACAAACTGCGGCGCATACGCCAGGACGGAGTCAGCGAGCCCATTGAGTTGCCCAACGGTTGGACTGCCAACAGCATGTCTTGGTCCGACCGCACTTTTTTGGACCACAGGATTGTCCTGGCCAACGTCGGGCACGGGGACGTGATCATGCGAGTGGCGCCCAACGAATCGCCACCTGTCAAGGTGCAGAGTCCAGTCTTGGAACGTTCCAAGCAGGATTCGTGGATCTCTGAAGAGTCCGAGGCCGACCTCTGGATTTGGAGCGGAAATTGGTGGGGTGGCGCCGCAACCCTTCGGGCTACGCGCGTGCAGGGCGGCATGTACCGGACGCTCATCTTCTCGCAACAGCCAAATTTTCCAGAGGATTGCGCTTCCGTGGACTACGTCCAGAAGCTCGGGGCGATCTGCACTGGCGACCGGAGCTACCGAGGGAGATTCGTGGTCACGACACATCGGCTGCACCCCCCGGGCGACAGCATTGACAACCGGTGGTGTGCATTCGATGCAGTATCTGGCGCGAACTGGTGCCGCGGCGATCCTGGAGTCCAAGTCTTGATGGCACAGCGCAATGGGCTTGGCTTCTTGGTGGGTCGGCATGCGCTTCAAGTCGGCGGGCTGAAATACCAGGTTGCGCAGACTGATTTCTTTGGCAACAAGTCTGCAGCTGAATCAGGCCCATGCGCGACAATGGCCATGGCCGACTGTGGGGACACCAACCCCTGCACCAGCGACCGCTGCGATGCGGCGCACGGCGGCTGCTGGCACGAGCCCATGACCGACGGCCTGCCCTGCGGCGCCGGCCAGGCGTGCAGCGGCGGCGGTTGCATGTAGATACGGGGCGAGTTTCCAGCCGGACCCCACGCCCGCCAGGACAGTTGCAACGTCCCAACTGTCCCCTGCGCGCCGGCTACTCCACCACCACCCGGTCGCTGGCGCTGCGGCCAAACACTTCTGGGCTGTACATCTCCTCGGCCTTGGCCGGCGGCACCACAAACGCCCCCGGCGTGGTCGCGCGGCAGGTGTAGGCGTACTCGTACTCGCCCTCCCACAACAGACTGACAAAGGCCTCGGCGCGCTCATCGCGCAGGTTGTCGTGCTCGTACCAGCGGCCCCAGCGCCAGCTATGCCCCGAGGGCGGACCCGCTTGCTGCGCCGGAGGCGGCTGGGCCCCCAGCAGGTCGCCGCTGATGGCTTCAAGTCCCGCCGGCAGCGGATCGACCAGCGCCACGTGATAGCGCCGCGCCGCCGCCACCATGACCACCCGCACCTCTACCCGGGCGCCCGCGCGAATTCGCCAGGTTCCATCTGGGTCTTGGCGCACGTCCGCCGCTTTGTCGAGCCCGCGGTAGCTGCGCTGCACGGCAAAGCCGCGGTCCATCGCGCCCAGCTTGAGGCTCGCCGGCGCGTAATCCAGGCCAATGCGGTAGTACAGCCGACCCGGCCCCTGCTTTTGCACAATCAGGTCAACATCTTTGGGCCCAGCGACCAGCAGCGCCATCGGCACCTTCACCTCGCGCCTTTCGGTCTGGCGGCCCTTGAACTGCTGCTCGCCGGCGTACTGGTCGCCCAGCCACAGCCGCGCCACAAAGTCCGGGGTCACCTTCTCATAGGTGCGGAAGTACCGGTCCAAGGCCAGCAAAACCCAGCTGTTTTCTTGCGTCGAGCCCCAGCGGCCCTTCTTGCGGTGGGCCAGCAGGCCGGTCACCAGCTTGGGGATCACATCGCTGTCGGGCTGGTCGGTCATCAGGGCGTCCAGCAAGATCGCGTCGGCGCGCCGGTCGGAAGCGAGGAGCAGGTGGGCGCCATCGGCATAGCGGGTGGTAAAATGCGCCGAGCCCGCTTGTTCTTCCACGCGATTGGCCACATGGGTGCGGATCGCCAGCACCTGCGCCTCGGCGCCCTTCTGGCCAGAAAGCACCGGCCACAGCCAACCCAGCGCTTCAAGCGGCAGGTCTTCGACTTTCTTGACTTCGCCCAGCAGCGCCAAGGCCTTGGGCACGTCGCGCTGGCCGGCCTGCAGGCGCACGTACAGGGCCAGGGCCCGCAGCACCCGCCGCGTCTCCACACTGTAGTAGTCGGCAAAATGCCTCTCGATCTGCTTTGCGTAGTTCAGTACCCGCGTCAGCATTTGCTCTGGCACCGCGTAGCCCTTCTGCTTGGCGCGCACCAGGGCGTGGGCAACGTGCAGCGTGTTGATGGGCCAACTGCGCTCGCCGCGCCGCCAAAAACCAAAGCCGCCATCGCCGTTTTGCAGGCGCTCCAGGGCCTTGAGATCCGCCAGCATCGACGCCTGAATCGCCGCGTCGTCGGGCAGATCCGCCGAACCAAAGGCCTGCAGCACGTCGCGCAGCGCGGCGATCGACAGCATGCGGCTGGCCCGCTGTTCTGAGCAGTCAAACGGATAGCGCAGCAGGTACAGCACCGCGTCGGTCAGGCCCTGCAGCGCCGTGGAGCTGGTGGTGACACTGAGGCCGCCAAAGCCCGCCACCACGGCTTGGGGCTTGCGGATGCCCTGGGCGCGGGCGCCGTCATCCAGCACGCCATAGGTGGCAAAGCCCTCTGTGGTCGCGGGGGTCCACACCGGCAGGCTGATCTCGGCCGCATCCGAAAACCCGCCGGCGTCCACGGCAATTTGCACCCGCCCGGTGCCGGCGCTGGCGGCCTCTGTGGGCAGGCGCACTTCAACGCGGTTGTTGGCCGGCACGGTGATCGCCAGGCCCTGCCCCGCCACCTTCAGCACCGTCGAGCGGGCGGCGAGCTTGACCTGCAGCGGCTGGTCGGTCTGGTTTTGCAGCACCACCGGCAGCTCAAAACGGTCGCCAAAGTTGGCAAAGCGCGGGGCGCTGGGCTTGACCATCAGGGGCAGGCGCGCCGTCACCAGCGCTTCGCCTTGGCCAAAAGCTTTGGCGCCGTGCGAGGCGACGGCCATGACCCGGTAGCGAGTCAAGCTGTCCGGCAGGGTCAGCTCTACGCGCGCTAGGCCCTGGGCATCTGTGACCACTGCAGGGGCAAAAAGCGCCAGGGGATTAAAGTCTTTGCGCACGGCGATGGCCGGCTGGGGCTCGCTGCCCGGGCTGTCCGCCTCCTCCTTGGCCTCGCGCATGGCCGGTGCGGGGGCCGGCCGCGGCATGGCGACGTCGCCGTCCATCATCGCCCCGGCTTCTGCGGACTTCATCGACTTCATGCGCACCATGCCCTTGCCACCGCCGCCGCCGCCTCGGCCCGTGCCGCTGGCCATGCCGGTCGCCCGCCCTTGGAGTGCCGGCAGCGCCGCCAGCAGCAGCCACTGGCGCAGCTCATGTAGCACCACGCCGTCGCCGCGCTGGGGGTAGAAGGTCTCCAGCGGGCTGGCGATGCGATAGCCGGTCAGGGCCAGCACCGACTCGTCGGCCAGCACCAGCAACACCTCCGCGCCGGCGGCGGGCTGACCCGAGGCGTCGCGCACCTGCAGCTGAATGCTGGTCTTTTGCCCGGGGGCGGCGATGGGATCCTTGGGCGTCAGAACCACCTGCAGGGTGCGGTGCAGCGGCGGCACCGCCAGGTACACCGATCCGCTGGCGTGGGCCGGCCGCGGCGGGAGCTTGCTGTCCAGCCGCCCTTCGGCATCGCGGCGCGGCGCCTGGCCGACTAGGGCCACGTGGATGTGCAGCCCCGGGGTGTGGGCGTCTTCGATCGGCACGTCGATCGCCGCCGACAGCCCTTCAATCCGCAAGTGCTGCCTGCTAATGCGCCCTTCGCGCGCCAGGGTCACCTCGGCCTCCGCCCCCGGCCACGGCGCAATCACCAGCACCTTGGCGGTCTGGCCCGGGGCATACTGCGGGCGGTCCGGCACCAGCCGCACGCTGTCTTCGCTGCTGCCGCGATCTGGCATGGCGTCGCCGCCGCTGACATACACCTGCAAAATCGTTTGGTTAATCCGCCCTTGCGCATCCTTGACCGTCGCCTCAATGCTCCACATGCCGCCGGTCTTGGGGGTAAAGGCGCAGCGGCCGGGCTGGGCGGTCGAGCTCCACTCACACGTCTGCAGATCCTCCAGCTTCTCTTGCCATTCGCCGGCGACCTGTTCGCTGGTGCGGCGGAACATGCGCAGCGACACCGGCGCCCCCACCAGGCGCTTGCCGTCCAAATCCGCAGCGATAAGGCCGATGTCCATGGCCTGCCCGGCCTGACCAAAGCTGCGCTCCAGCTGCAGACCCACGTAGGCCGCCGCCGGGTGCACCAGCAGGGCCGCTTGGCTGCTCCAAGCTTGGCGGTTGACATCCATCACCGTGGCGTGGGCCGCCACCGACCAGGGCTGCGGCGGCGCGGCGCGGTCAAAGTCCAGGCGCACGCTGTGTTCGCCGCTGGAGCTGAGGCGCGAGGCCAGGTTCTGCGAGCTGCTGTCGCCGCTGTCTCGACCGCCCCAGCCGCGCATCCACCACGGCATTTGCCGGCCAAACACGTAGCCTTCGCAGCCGGGCGGGTCAAATTGCCCAGGCGTGGCTGTCACTTGCCACTGCACGTCCGCCCCTGGCAGGGCTCCACCGGCGTAGTAGCGCGCCGCGGTCTCCACCAGGGCATGGCCGCCGACAAAGTGCGGACCCGCATCCGCCGAGGTGGTCGACTCAAACTCCGGGCGGCGGAATTCCTCGACCCGCAGGCTGCGGCTAAACTCATGGCCGCCTTCGCCAAAAGACAGAATCACCTGGGCGTATCCCAGATTCAGCGTGCCCGGCAGGTCGATCTTGCCGTCAAACGCCCCGCCCTGTTGTAGGGGCCACGAGCCCTTGGCGACATCATTGCCGCGGGAATCGCGCAGCCGCCAAAACAGCCGCGCCGGGCCACTCCACGGGCCCACGTCGCTGCGCGGGCCAAAGCTCAGCATGCGCAGCCAGCCCTTGAAGTGCGCGGTTTCACCGGGTTTGTAGAGGCCGCGGTCGTCCACCACGTGCCAAACTGCGCGCGGCCCAATCTCGCGGCGGTGCCAGTCGCTGCCGTCGCTGTAGTAGTCGGCGTGCTCCGGCTGCATCGCCACGTCCGCTCCGCGCTTAGCGATCAGCATGCTGCTGCGGTCGCCCACCTCTGGCAGGGGCAGCAGCACCGTGCCGTCCTCGCCGCTTTTGGCGACCTGCGGCGGCCGCGCCTTGGCCGTGACCAGCTCAAACTCCACCCCCGGCGCAGCTTTGCCGCTGCCCAGCTCTGTGGCCCAGGCCAGCAGCTGAGTCTGGTCGCGCACCGCCGTGATTCCCAGCTGAGTCACCTGGACCCACGACCAAAAATGCTCTTGGCTCCAGCGCTCTTTGGGCTGCTGGGTGGGCGCCACATACACAATCAGCTGGCCGTAGGGGCCCTGCAGCCCGGCGCTGAGGTCCAGGGCGGTCTCCACCGCTTCGTCGGGCTGCCCGCTGATCGCCACCAAGCGATCGATGACCGGCGTGCCCGGCGGCTTGGGCTGGGCCTCTTGGTCGCTGGCCTCGCGCTGGGCCTGACGCCACGCCTGCCACTGGCTGGGCTGCACGCGCCACGCTTTGACCC
>JBIKTV010000068.1:0-18235 GCA_044347905.1 Myxococcota bacterium | reverse complement strand
CAGGGCAATATTCTCGCCGACCGTCAGCGATCCAAACAGCGCGCCATTTTGGAACAACACCCCGGTGCGCTGCATCAAACTGCGCCGATCGGTCTCAGCCAGCGCCAAGGTGTCTTGGCCCAGCAGATGCACCCGCCCCGCTGCCACCTGGGTCAGGCCCAGAATCCCTTTGAGCAGCGTGGATTTTCCCGAGCCGCTGCCGCCCAAAATCGCGCGGATCTCGCCCGGGTACACCGTCATGTCCACGCCATCCAGCACCGTGCGCTTGCCGTACCGCACCACAAGGCCGCGGACTTGGACCACGGGGTCGGGGGTACCAGGCTGAGGTGCGGCGTCCGTCATCGGCGTATCCTCCCTCAACCCAGCCAAACGTAAAACAGGATGCTGAACAGGCTGTCCGCGACGATGATAAAGAAAATCGCGCTGACGACCGAGCGGGTGGTGGCGAGGCCGACCTCCTGAGCGCCGCCGCGGACGCCCATGCCGTAGTACAGGCCGATCAGCGCAATGCCCCAGGCGAAAACCACGCTTTTGAACAGGCCGGTCACCAGGTCTTTGGGCACCAGGGCCTCGACCGAGCGCTGCAAGTACGGCACCGGCGCCAGATCCAAGTAGGCCATGCCGACCATCCATCCGCCCAAAATCCCCAGCACATCGGCAAAAACCGTCAGCAGCGGCACCGTGACCACCATCGCCAGCAGCTTGGGCACGGCGATAAAGTCGACAAAAGGAATGCCCATGACGTGCAGGGCGTCGATTTCTTCGCCCACCTTCATGGTTGCGACTTCAGAGGTGATCGATGAGCCCGAGCGACCCGCGACCAGAATGGCCGTCATCAGCGGCCCCATCTCGCGGACCATGGAGATGGCGGTCAGGGTGGCCACGTAGATCGCCGCGCCAAACTGGCGGAGCTGATAAGCGGACTGAAAGGCCAAGGTCAGGCCAATCAGAAAGGCGATGAGCCCGACAATCCCCAGGGCCTGCGAACCCATGCGGCTGGCCTCGCGCAGCACCGCCGCAAAGCGCAACCGCGAGGGCATCACCAAGCTGCCAGCGGCCAGCACCGTGGTGTCCGCAGCCAGCACCAAGAAATCGCCCAGGGCAGACAGGCTCGTCCACACGCCGTCGCCCAGCGATTCCAGGATCCCCGGCGGCTTTTCAGGGGCCGTGGGCTGGGCAGGCAAGCGGTAGCGCTCCAGGCACTGTTGCACGTCCGGCTGCACGCCGCTCAGCCGCACCGTCACGCCTTTGGCCTCGCTGAGCCGCCAGGTGTGCACCAAGGTCGCCACGCCGGCGAAGTCGATGCTTTGCAGATCCGCCAGGTCCAGCTGCAGTTCCCCGCCTCGCCGAGGCCACTGGCCGCGCAAACCCTGCACCAGCTGCGCCGCGCTGTGGGCATCGAGCTGGCCGCTGAGGCGCCATTGGCGAAGCTTTGCTGTGGATTCGGCGCTTTGGGCCATCCTAAACGCGCTCGCCATCCGCTATCCCGCCCTGTATGCAATCTTTGAGTGCAACGCATGCAGCATAGCCCGCGTTGGCGGCGGGGCAAGGGGCGGCTGGGCAATGGGCGAAGGGGCAAGCGGCGGCGGGGCAATGGGCGAGATGGCAGCTTGGGCGCGTCGCCTGCGGCGACCAGGCCGGGCCTTTTTGCCCGCGCCGGCCGGCCCTGCGGGCCCGCCAGCGCTGGGGGCAAAAAGCGGCGTCGCACGCCGCCCTAGCGGGGCCTCGTCCTTCGCGCGGTCAGGGCAAGGGGTTGATCTGACGCGCTAAGAGCCGGCTGGGCCGTCGTCGGCAGGCGCTTGGCGAAGCAGCCGCACCTCTCCCGCTAAACCTCCCGCACCCACGCGCGCTTGCCGTCAAACACCACCGCCCACTGGTGCACCGGCCCTGCGCCGCGCAATCGCAGCGCCGCCGCGTAGTCGCGCGCCGTCAGCTGTCGCGTCGCCGCCTGGAGGCCCTGCTCGGCGGTTTCGCCGCGGTCCTGCCGCAGCACTTTGAGCTCCAGCACCACCCCAGTACCGCCCGCAAGCCGCGGCGCCACCAGCACATCGTAGCGGCCCAGCCCCGCTTCGCGGTTGGTGGTGACCTCATGGCTCGGGTCCAGCGCCACCAGCAAACCAGCCACAAAAGCCTGGTAAATCGCCTCCGCCGGCCGAGCGGCGATGTCGTGGTAGGAGAGGGTCGTCAACAGCAACTCGCTCAGAAGCTGTTCAAAATCCTCGGCATTGCCGGCGACCAGGGCCTTGCACAGCAGCGCCACTCTGCCAGAGCCACCGAGGCCCCTCTCCAAGGCACCCGCAAACAGCCCGCGCAACACGCCGCGGACTTCCAGATTGGGAATCGCCAGCGTCACCAGGGGCTTGCTTTCCGTCACTTGGACATGGACGACTTTGAGGTAGCCAGAAAACAGCAGAAAACTCCAAAGGGCGTCGCCATTGCGCTGGACTTCGGCCAGAACGATGTGTTCGTCGATCGGTTTGACCACCGGCTCGCCGCGCAAAAGGGCTTCCAGGTCGGGCAATTCAGCGACACCGCGGTAGACCAGCAGCTCGCGCAACAGGTCGTCTGACGCGGTGTTAACCCAGTACGGCCGGGCAATCCGGTCACGGCTGGCCAGAAAGTTCAGAATGGACCACGGGTTGTAGATGGTTGTGCCGCCAAAGCGGTAGCCGTTGTACCAGCGCTCCAGCTCGGGCAGCAGCTCTGGGCAACCGCAGCCGGCGGCCAATTCCTCGACTTCAACCTGGGTAAAGCCAAAAGAGGTGGAGAATTCCTCAGCCACCAGCGTGTAGACGCCCAAGTTGTTGAGGCCAGAGAACAGCGACTCTTTGGCGACGCGCAGGATGCCGGTCAGCACGCCGCGCTCGAGCGAAGGATTGTCTTTGAATCCGCCTGACAACAGGTTGCGGAACAGCTCGCTGGCTTCAGCGTGGTAGCCGTGAAAGAAGGCGGCGTGCAGCGGCGTGTCGTATTCATCTAGCAGAATCACAACTTTTTGGCCGGTGGCGCGGTGCAGCCAGGCGCTCAGACGCCGCAGGACATCGGCCAGCGGGGCGGCACCATCGCGTCGCAAGTAGTCGCTGGCCAGGCCGCGCTCGCTTTCGCTCAAAGAGGGCCGAATGATCGGCCACAGCCTCTCGACCTCATCGCCGACCAACCGGGCGATGGCCGTGAGTGTCGGCTCCCAACTAGCAGTCTTGACGTCCTTGAACGTCAGCCAAATCACCGGATGAGCGGCAAAGTGGCTGCGCACCTCGGGCCCGGCCTGCCAGACGGCCAGATCCTCAAACAGCTGCTGGCGGGCCGCCACATCGGCCTCGTCCCCTGGCAGCGGGCGCTCAACGAAGTGGCGAATGGTCGACAAGTTCAGGGTCTTGCCAAAGCGACGCGGGCGCGGCAGCAGCAGGACCTGCGCTGCAGACCTCAGAACTTCGGCAACGAGCGCGGTCTTGTCGACATAGTGCAGGCCGCGCTCGCGGATCCCGCGAAAGTCTGAATAGCCAATCGGCATACGCCAGTGCATTGCTCGGCCCCAACCGCGTTCCAAGGCGCAGTGCCGGCAGCGAGTTTAGCACAGCGGCGGTGCTGAGGCAGCAGGCGAGCCGGTAGCCGCCGCGGGGGCTGTTCCGGATCGGCGCCTTGGCTTGGGCCCCGCGCGGCGAATTCGAGCGGGCGCGTCGCCTGCGGCGACCAGGCCGGGCCTTTTTGCCCGCGCCCGCCGGCCCTGAGGGCCCGCCGGCGCTGGGGGCAAAAAGCGGCGTCGCACGCCGCCCTAGTACATCGAACCCCAAGTTCGCGGTGAGTTGTCAGGGATTTCGAGTTCGATGTACGAAAAAAGACCCAGCAGTAGTACCCCAAACCCGTGCGATGGCCCCTCGACGAACCCGCTGCGAATTTCGGGTTTGGGGTACTAGCGGGGCCTCGTCCTTCGCGCGTTGCTGGCAAGGGGTTGAACTGACGCGCTAAGGCTTGGTCGGGCCGGTAACCCCCTTGCCAAGGCAGCCGCGTCACGCGCCGCAGGGGCTCCCCAGGGGGCGGTGCTCTGTCCGACCTTGAGCGTAGGCAACACTTTGGTTCGGTAGCATAGGCAACACTTTGTGTCCGTCGGCCCGCGGGGCGGATCGGTGCGAACTGCCCCGAGATCTCGCCGTTGACGGCCAAGCGCCTGCGGCGTAGGCTCGCCGCCAACGGTTGCAATGCTACCTGTCCTGGGCAACATAGTGCCGGAGGAATAGGCCAATCCATGGCTACGCCGCTTGGGCGACCAGCGCACCTGGACCCGTGGGCATTGCGGCACCCGGAGCATGGCCGATCGCAAAGGACGAACATGATGAACTATGGAACTATGTGGCGCTTGGCAGTTTCGGCTATGGCCTGTCTGTTCGCTTCTGGATGCCCGGCTGCAGCTCCTACCGGTGGCGCGACTTCCATAGGTGGCAGTGATGTGGTCGGTGGCAATGGACCGGATGCCAGCGCCACAGCCGATGTTGGCACCGCGCCTCCGACCGGAGCGGGCAAGTACCCGTCGAAAGACTCTGTACCAAAAGCCGCCGGCGGGACCTGGACCGTGCTGCTCTACTCGATGGCCGACACCAATCTCGAAGACCCCATGATGGATGACGTATTGGAGATGACGCAGGTCGGCTCGACCGCGCAGTTGAATCTGGTCGTGCAGATCGATCGCGCCGAGGGGCACACCGACAAGCGCTTGGGCCCTGTGGCCAATTTCACGAGCACCAAGCGGTTTAGGGTGGTCAAAGGTGGCTTTGAGGAACTGGCCGACCTGGGCGAAAAAGACCGTACCAAACCCAGTGAGCTTGCTGACTTTGTAGCCTGGGGCATTAAGACCTTTCCCGCTGACCGCTACGCGCTAATCCTTTCCGATCACGGTGCCGGCTATGCGGGCATGGGACCCGACGACTCCAACGGAACGCAAGACCTGCTTGACCTGACGGAAATGCGCGACGGCTTGGCCGCTGGGCTTGCTCAGGCAGGGGTTGAACGCTTGGATCTAATCGGGTTCGACGCATGTCTCATGGCCAACATCGAGACGGCGTTGGCGGTTCGGCCGTTCGCTCACTTGATGCTGGCTTCGGAAGAACTTGAGCCCGGCCAAGGCTGGGACTACCGGACGCTCAAGGTGCTGGCCGACACACCGACTACCACTGGTCTGCAACTCGGCCAAACATTGCTTACCGGATACGTCGCCCACGCCAAGGAGTACAACACAGAGAGCACTATCACCTTATCGCTCGTCGACTTGAACGAGTTGGAGCCTCTGGCTGATGCGCTCGACGCCCTGGCTCAGGCGGGTGTTGGAAAGTTGAATACGGCCGGCCTGGCGCTGGGCAAGGCGCGCGGCAAAGCCCGGCAATTCGGCGGGGAACACAAAGACGATACCGGGATGGTTGACCTTGGCCAACTGGCGGAGTTGGCGGCCAAGCAGGCGCCAGAGCTGCAGGCTGCCGCAAGTGCTGTCGAACAGGCCCTGAAAGGAGCGGTCGTAGCGATGCACTTGGGGCCCACACAGGCTGGGGCTACTGGCCTGTCCGTGTACTTTCCCGGCAGTGCCGAGGGCTACCAGAAGACCTACGAAATTCTAGACTTCATGGCCGGATGGCGATTTTTCCTCGGCAATTTGTTCGGCTGGGCGAAACAGACTGCTGCGGTGTCCAAGCCTGAATTCGCCGCTGCGGCAAATCCGATCGTCGACCAAGGCGATAAGCTAGTGATATCGGGCCAGCTAGCTACAGGCGACGGCCAATATGTGGCCGACAGTCAGTTGCTAGTTGGCGAGGTCGACTCTGCCAACCAGTCCCTGCTCGCTTTCTTGGTACTACCTGCGCAAGTTGCTGGAGACAACGTGAGCGGGAGCTGGACCAAAGAGGTCGGCGTGCTTGTTCAGGGCTCAAAGAGCCTGCCGGGATTCAGCAATGTTGCGGTTGATGGCGGCTTCATCGTGATCGACATGCAGGTATTGTACACGCCCGCTGGCAGCGGTCCCTTGGCAGCACAGCTGCGCTTCGTGCTGGACTCTACTGGCAGTCCTGCCGATGTGCCGGTGCTCTATGTGGCCAATGGGGGAGTTATCGGCGCGGTCGAACCAGCTCCAGGCGACCTACTGGAGCCGATGGTGTTGATGATTGGCAAAGATAATGTCCAACAATGGAAGCCCATCGGGCAATCCGTGGCTGCAGATGGCCAGTTAGACTTCGGAACGGTCGCCTATTCTGGCGAGGGGCCGATCATGATGTACTTGCATGTCGAGGATTTGGCAGGTCAGCAGACTGCGCTGAACGGCCTATGGAGCCCCGCTGCCGTGGCCCCCGGCCCGTGTGGCAATGTGACTGACGTAGGCTGCTGCACCGGCGATGTGCTTCATTACTGCGACAGCGGTACTCCCAAGAGCCAGGATTGCGGCGCGAGCGGTCTGGCGTGCGGTTGGTCGTCGTCGGCTGGCTATTACGACTGCACCGCTACAAGCGCGGCCGATCCTTCGGGGACGCATCCGCTACAGTGTACGCCCTAGCGCTGGCGGCGGCGCTTTGTCACAAGTGACAAAGCGATTTTCTCGCCCTTGGCGCCAGGTGTCGCGGCCAAACCGCAGGCGCCAAGAACCTTTGTTGACCGCCGCCCATGCCGCGCGTAGGCTCGCGGCCGACGGCTGAGGCGCACTCGGCCGCGGGCGAAGGGGCTCTGGCGGGGCGGTCGAACAGGCGGCTACCCGGCGCGCGGGTTCGGCTTTGCCCTTGGAGTTGGCCGATGATGCACCCGTCTCTGTTGCTGGCCTTGGGCACCGCAGGGCTGCTGGCGGCCCCGCTGGCCCAGGCCGCCGTCCCCACCTGGACCCCGGTCGAAGGCGTACTGCTGTCCAGTGCCGGTGGCCCGGCCGCCGATGGCAACTATACCGCCACCTTTACCTATCAGGACGCCGGCGGCGCAGTGGCCTGGAGCGAGGCGGGGGTCACCCTGGCCGTCAAGGGCGGACAGTTTCAAGCCAAGCTGGGTGCCAAGAATCCGCTGCTGCCAGCGGTGTTTGCCAAGCCCATGCAGCTGCTGCTGCAGATCGGCAGCGACCCGGCCCTGCCGGCGGTACAGGTCGGCTCGGTGGCGGTGGCGCTGCGGGCCGGGGTGGCCGAAGAGCTCGAGTGCAACGGCTGCATCAAGGCCGGACACCTGGATCCCAGCGTCACCCAAGGGCTGGTCAAGTCCACGGATCTGCAGCCCTATGCCAAGACCGCCGATCTCAGCAGCTACGCCAAGGCCGCCGACCTGGCCGACTACGTCAAGGCCGCCTCTCTGGCCAAGGTCGCCGCCTCCGGCTCCTACGCCGATCTGGGCGATAAGCCGACCCTGGCCAAAGTCGCCACCAGCGGCAGCTACGCCGACCTCGCCAACGCGCCGGTGCTGCCCAAGCTCGGCGCCGCCTGTGGCACGGGGCTGGTGCTGCGCGGCTTGAAGGCCGACGGCTCCTATGACTGCATCTCGACCAGCATTTCCGCCGCCGACCTGCCCGCCGACGGCCTGAACGAAGTCTCTGGCGGCATGTTGACGACGCAGTTCACCGAAGTGTCGGCCTCCAGCAACGCGCCGCTCGACATCCCCGACGGTTTTCCGGCCGGCGTCAGCGACGAACTCACCGTCGGCGACCTGGGCACCGCAGAGGGGCTGACCTTGTCAGTGGACCTCGTGAACAGCGACTTGAGCAAAGTTCGGGTCAATGTTTACGATCCCAGCGGCGTCAAGTACACGCTGTACGACCAGGGCGGCAGCGGCACCGCGCTCAAGACCACCTACCCGGACCCGACCAAGCTGGTCTCGGGCGACCTGGGAACGTGGGTCGGCAAGAATCCCAAGGGCAAGTGGACGATCAACGTCGCCGACCTGGTCGGTCCCTCGGGCGGCAAGGACGGCAAGCTGCTCGGCTGGTCCGTCGGCGTCAAGACCCTGTCGAACTCGCGGGTTGCATCCACCGGCGGCCTGCAGTTTGCCAACAGCGACACCCCAAAAGTTCCCTGCACCGCCAGCACTTTTGGCACCACCTATGCCAGCCCCAAGGCCATGGCCCTGCTGGTCTGCAACGGCACCGAGTACGTCCCGCTGTCGCTGCAGGCCATCGGCACCGCCCAGTCGCCGGGCGCGTCCTGCAAGGACATCAAGACCAAGGCGCCCGCCAGCCCCGACGGCGTCTATTGGCTTGCGGTCGCGGGCGTCGCCACTCAGGTGTACTGCGACATGACCACCAAGGGCGGCGGCTGGGCCCTGGTCAGCTACGGCTACCGCGCCTCGACCGGCGGCACCGACGTGTACTACTTGCCCAACGCCAAACAGGGCACCTGGGAGCCGGCAAGCCGCTCTGGCAAGGGCGCCATCGACGCGGTCGAGCTGCTCAAGTCCGGCAGCGAAGTGGCCCTCACGGTCACCAACGCCGGCAGCGCCGTCACCGGCAATTTACTCGCCTACGAGCTGGCGTACACCTGGACCAAGCCCGCGTCCTACAACACCTTCAGCCTGCCGCTGGTCACCACCAACAGCGTGCAAGTCAGCGTCACTGAGCTCAAGGCCAACAGCACCTTCAACGCGCTGACCTTTGACAACCGCCCGCAAGTGTCGTGCAGCGGCCACACCGGCGGCACCGCCTATGAGCGCCAGTTCATCGGCTTCAACAGCGCCACCCACTACGGCGTATGCGGCTCGGACCCGGTGACCTCCAACGGCATGGTCGTGTGGTACGGCGACGGCTACAGCCCCACCACCTCGGGCGGTAAGGGCAACCCGGCGCGCGCGGGCTCTTTTGGCTTCTGGATTCGCTAACCATTTGCAGAGGCGCGGGATTCGCGGTTGCTCTGCACTGGCGTCGTCGAATTGTCACAGGTGACAAAGCGGTTTTCTCGCCCTTGGCGCCAGGTGCCGCGTTGCCCGTTGGCGAGTCTTGCGAGCCGCCGGAGCTTCTGCCGCGCGAGAATCGAGGCAATAGCCCGGTCGAAGCGCCGGTGGGGGCGATGGCGCAGCCCAGCCGCGGTCGGTGCACGCGGTCGAGGTGTTTGGGCGCGTCGCCTGCGGCGACCAGGCCGGGCCTTTTTGCCCGCGCCGGCCGGCCCTGCGGGCCCGCCAGCGCTGGGGGCAAAAAGCGGCGTCGCACGCCGCCCTAGTACATCGAACCCCAAGTTCGCGCTGAGTTGTCAGGGATTTCGAGTTCGATGTACGAAAAAGGACCCCGCACTAGTACCCCAAACCCGTGCGATGGCCCCTCGACGAACCCGCTGCGAGTTTCGGGTTTGGGGTACTAGCGGGGCCTCGTCCTTCGCGCGTTGCGGGCAAGGGCTTGATCTGGCGCACGAAGGTCCGGCTGGGCCGCAGACCGCTGGGCGCATAGGCGCCGCCCAACTGCTCGGGTTCGAGTTGACGCCGGCCCCCGCCGCTCCTACGCTAACTCCTGTGGACGGCGAGACTTCTGCCGCCGTCGCCCAGCCCAGCCGAGGTTCGCATGACCACCAACGCCCAGCGCCGCTTGCTCGCCCAGATTGCCGAGGCTCTGGCGACATTGCCTGACGATGTCGCCCCGCAAGTCCTTGAGTTTGTGCGCACCCTGCGCCCGGCGGGGACCGCGGCTGGCGATACGCAAGCGAGCTTGTCGCCTGGCAAAGCCGACTGGTCCAAGGTTGCCGGTACCTTGAACTGGTCGGGCGATCCCTTGGCGTGGCAGCGCGAATTGCGGGCTGAATGGCCAGAAGCATCGCACCTAGAGGGCGCCGCCGATGCCCGCTGAGCGCCTGCTGCTGGACACCAATGCTCTGATTGGTCTGGGCATGGGCGAGCCCGCCTTGGTGGCCAGGGTCCAGCGCGCAGCCTGGGTGGCCATTCCGTGGATTGTCGCAGTCGAATTTCAGGTGGGCGCTGATTCCGCGGCGTTGCAGTGGTTGGTGCAAGCGACTGCGTTTATCGAAGTGATCGATACCCCGTACACCGACACGGCTCTGACGGCGCGGATTGTGGGGATTCGCCGCAGCGGCCACTGCAAGCTACCCGATGCCATCGTATTGGCGGTCGCCCAGAATTGCGGCGCCGTGTTGCTGACGCGCGACCGACAGTTGCTGGCGACGGCCGCCCAGGTGGGCGCAGAGGCCGCCAATTGGCGCGACGAATAGACCACGGCAGCCCGATTTCGCAGAGGGTTGTCGAGCAAGCCAACCGGGATGGACGAAAAGCACCCAACTCCATTCGCCAGCGGCGCAATTGAACTGGGTTCAGCGACCGAATCTCATCGGACCTATTGGGCCGGATTGCTCGCCCGTCTGGAGCAGTTTGGGCGCGTCGCCTGCGGCGACCAGGCCGGGCCTTTTTGCCGGCGCCGGCCAGCCCTGCGGGCCCGCCAGCGTTGGGGGCAAAAAGCGGCGTCGCACGCCGCCCTAAGTAGACACTTGCCGCGGCGAGCTTTAGTTTCAAGGCGTTACAAGAAGCAGTCTGCAGATGGATTCGGGGTTGGCGCTGTCCTGTTGGGACACGAGCGAAGCGAGGCGGTATAGGCCGACGCGCACAATCGCCTCCGGGTCGAAGCCCACGGGAGCCCGAGCGACCGTGGGCTTCGACGCGGGTGCGCGCAACAAACCGTGCCCCGCCCGACAGACCTCCCGCCCCTTCGCCTGCCTACGGCAAAAACCCCACCGGAATCGCCATGATCTTCTGGGCCCGGGCGCGCATCGATCGCCACGGATGGCGGGCGATGGCCTGGTCGACCAGCCCCGGCGCGGGTGGCCCGACCCAGCTTTCCAGCTCCGTTGCCACGCTTCCGCCCTTGGCATAGGCGTCCACTGCGGGCCAGCCCAGGCGCCGCGCAAGCTCCAGGGCCGCGGCACCCGGGGCGCCAAAACTGCTGACCACGGCGTCAAAATCCCCAGGCGCCACCTGCATGGGCCGCGCCAGGGCCGCGCGGTACTCGGCCTCGACCTGGGCTGAGGTGCGCTGGCCCGCCATCAGCGCCAGGCGCCGGCCGGCGTACCAGTCGGGGGCAAACACCGCATCGTAGTGGCGCACCCGGGCCATCAGCGCCGCCGAGGCGCCGGTGTACAGGCTGCGGATCGCCTGCCACTCGGCGAGGCGCTGGGCCATTTGATCGGGGGCCGCGCTGTCCAGGGCCTCGGATAACACCGCGCATTCCAGAAACAACAGCGCGATCGCCAGCTCGTCGCGCGGATAGAACGGCTGGCCACACGGCGCCACGGCCGGCCACTGGCCCTCCACCTGCCGCCAGCGGCTCATGGCTGCGGCACCCACCAGCTGCGACCACGGACCGCCGGGGCGCGGGCCGCCCTTGAGCCACGCCGCGCTGACCGGCACCAGCAGCGCCGAGGTTCCGGCGATGTCCCAGTCGGCCAGGGCGGTGGTCTCGTCGTAGGCATCGGCGGCGGCGGCATCGTAGCGCCAAATCGCCTGGGAGAATGCGGGATCCTGCAGGGCCTGGGCCCCCGGCGGCGGGGCTGGCCAGTGCAGCAGCCAGGCGCGGCGGGCGACACCGGCATCGTCAAAAACCACCAGCGCCGTGGGCACCTGCAGCACCTTGAGCCCCGGCCAGACCGCCGCGGTGTGGTCGCTCGGCAGGTCCGCCCAGGCCAAAAGCAGCAAAAGCGCCTCGCGGTCGACGGCGGGCAGCTGCGGCGGCATTGCGCTTGAATCGGCGATATCGCTTGTACTGTCCTGGACTTCTAGGGAGGTCCCCCCAACGGAATCCGCGTCCACAGCGGCGTCCAGGCCCGCAGTTTGGGGCTCCGACGCACACGCCCCAAGCAGCAGCGCGGTCAGCAGCCAGAACCGCTGGATGGCCAAAGCCCGGGGCATCGCTATCCTCCGCGCCTCAGGCATCTGTGCGCGCCTAGAGCCTGTACCGGGGCGCGCGCCGCGTGTCAATCGACACCGCCTCAGATGCGCGGCCGGCCGTTCTGCGCTACCCTCGCGGCCTCTCTGCCTGCGACTGAGGTTGCTGTGACCGACGCCATTTCGCCCGTTGTACCTGTGGTCCTGCCGTCTTATGACCCGGAGCTCATCCGCGTGGGCTTTGAGGTCGGGCTGTTTCGCCAAATTGAGGCGGACCCGAGCTTTGCCCAGCTGCAGGATCGCCTGGAACCGGCGGACGCGGGGGCGATTCGCCGGCGGCTGATGGGCAGCGCGCTGCGGCTGTCAGATAGCATGGCGCCTGAGGTTTTTGCCACGGCCCACGCGGCGATGCGCACCTTGGGGATTGAGAAAACCCTAGAAATCTACCAATCCAGCGGCCGAGAGAACGCCGCCATCCACCTGATCGACGAGCCGATTGTCGTTGAAATCCAAGGGCGTTTGCTGGGCTTGCTCGATCCGGGCGCGGCGCTGGCGGTGATGGGCCATGAGCTGGGCCACTACTTGGCGCACGGGCCGCGGTCGGCCATGGGGCGCGGTGCCTGTCTGGCGGCGGGGCTGGCGGGGGCTGAGCGGGTGCCGGTGCGGCTGCAGGGGCTCGCCAGCCGCCTGAGCATGGCCATGGAGCTGACCGCGGACCGCTTTGGCCTGCTGGCCTGCCAGGATCTGCACGCGGTGCTGCGGCTCGAGATGATCAGCACCACCGGGCTGCCGGGCGATAGCCTGACTTGGGACACCCGCGCGTACTTGGCCCAATGCCGCGACCTGATGGAGGCGACCCTGGCCGGCGGCGAAAAAGCCCAGGGATCATCGCATCCAGAGCACAACCTGCGGGCGTGGGCGGCGTGGCTTTTCTCTGAGTCGGACGCCTACCGCCAGCTGACGGGGCAGGGCCCGGGGACGCGCACCCTGGCCGACATCGACGCGCTGCTGGCCAAAGTCATCGGCCAAGACGACGCCGACCTGACCTGGCACATGTACGACGACCCGCCGCGCGAACTGCACGAATGCGCCCTGGCTTGCGGCGTGCTGGTGGCCCTGGCAGACGGCGAGCTGGCAGAACCGGAGGCTGAGGCACTGGAGAAGGTGTTTGCGCCGCTGCTGAGCGATTGGCGCTGGTACTTGAGCCGCGACAACGCCTTGGAGAAGTTCAGCGAAGTCGGCGGCTATGTGATGGCCACCGGTCCGGAAGCCCAGCGCGCGCTGTTCAACCTGCTGATCCACGTGGTGATTAGCGACGGTGCCGCGCGCCACGCAGAGCTGGAGATGATCGTCGCGATTGGCGATGCCCTGGGCTGTGGCGCGCTGTACCGCAAGCTGCTGCTGCCCACGCTCAAGGCCCTGGGGCTAGAGGCGCCGGACTTGGCCGTGGTCAGCGTGTCTCTGCCGCTGCCGCCGCGGCCCGGTGAGGCGGAGGCGTCCCTGCAGGCGTTCCTGCACGGCATGCTGCGGCGCGGGGGCGGCAAGGTCACTTTGCGCCGGCTGCTGCGGCTGCTGGGTCAGGCGGCGCTGAGCGAGGCGGCGCTTCAGCTGATCAAGATGGCTTTGCAGAAGAACGGCTTGCAGACCGATGCTGAATTGGCCCAGGTCGGCCTCGATCAGCCCATCGAGCTCAGCGGCACCAGGCCCTTGGCGGCGCGGGCGGCTCAGGCGGACCCGTCGCCCGTCAAGGCCCGGCTGCTGCGGGCGCTGGGGCGGCTGCGCGATGAGCTGATCTCCGGCGATGGCCGCAGCCGGTCCGTGCGGCTGCATTCCGCAAGGCCGGGGCGGGCTTTTGACGTGGCGAGCCTGGAGGCCGTCTCCGTGGGCCTGGCTGAGCGGGTGCTGGCGCAGCTGGTCGCAGGGCAGAGGGCCCGGCTGGTCGATGCCAGCGAGGCGGGCCGCCACGACGCCGCGCGCAAATTAGCCAGCGATTTGATTGAGCTCGACCGCGAGAGCCGCGGCCTGCTAGAAGAGACCGGCGCCAGCGACCTGTACCTGGGCTATCCATTTCTGTCTGGTGTGGTGCAGGGTTACGTATTTCGCGCCCCGCTGGTGCTGTTTCCGCTGCAGCTGGAGCGGGACGATCGCGGTGCCCGCAGCCTGGCCGCCGTGCCGAGCAAAGACAAAGAGCCGGCGGTCAACCAGGCGCTCCTGCGCTTGCTGTTTCACAAGCAACAGCTGGCGTTTCCAGACGATTTGGCCGGACAGCTGGACCAAATTGCCGCGGACCAGGGGCCAGAGGCGGTTCTTGGCGAACTGAGCCGGCTGGGCGTGGCAACGACGGCGCTGAGCGGCCAGCTGATGCCCCTGCGCGACCGCTCCGACGAATTCGCCGCCTGGGTGGGCACGCGCTTTCAGGTCGAAGAGTGCGCGGTGCTGGGGCTGTTTCCCCAATCCGGCTCGGATCTTTTGCAGGATTACGAAGGGCTGCTGCAAGAGCTCCAGGCAGAGGCCGCGCCGCTGGGGCTGCTGCTGGGCTGTGCGCTGGACCTGCTGCCGGCCGACGTGCGCGCCACCCTAGACCAGCGGCCCCCGGAGATTCCGCCCGCTGATCAGCCGGTCGTGCCGGTGCTGCACGCCGATCCCAGCCAGCGCCGGGTGATGCAGCGGGCCCGCAGCGCCAGCACTTTGGTGGTCGATGGGCCGCCGGGCACCGGCAAAAGCCAAGTGATTGTCAACCTGGTGGCCGATGCCCTGGGCCGCGGCGAGCGCGTGGCGGTGGTGTCAGAGAAGCGCGCCGCCCTGGACGTGGTGGTGCAGCGCCTAGAGGGGGCGGGGCTGCGGCATGTGCTGGCCCTGGTCCACGACGTTCAGGCCGATCGCAAGCAGCTTTTTGCCCAGATTGCCGCGCGGTTAGAGGCTCAGGATACCCCAGCGGGTGATCCCGGCCAAGCGGCGCTGCTGCAGATTCAAATGAGCGGGGTGCTGCAAAAGCTGAGCGATCGCCACACTGCGCTCGCCTCGCGGCCCCAGGGTCTGGCGATCTCTACCGGCCAGCTTCACGCCCTCGCAGCGGGGCTGAGCGGCGTGGATTTGGCCGATACGGCTGCCCTTTCTAGCCTGAATGAAGGGCAATTGACCAGCCTTGAGGCTGCGCTGCTCGCCCTGCGGCCGGTGGCGGATCTGCTCGCGCCCAGCTCGCCGTGGATGGCCCCAGGGGGCAGGGGTCGGCGGCCGTCGTTCGCCCGCTGGTCAGAGGCGCAGGTGCGCGAGTTTTCTCAGGCGCTGCGCCACGCGGCGGCGACGGCCAGGGAATTGCGCGATTTGACCCAGCAGTCGCCTCAGCCCTTGGCCGATCTGCAGCCCGCGGCGGCGGCGCTCCAGGCGGTGCGGGCGAGCCGGCCCCAGCGCAGTGACCCCAGCGATCCGCCCATGCTCGCAGGGCTTTTGCGTGCAGCCCAGAGCGACCCTTCTGGCCTGAGTCTGGCCGTGCGCGCGGAGGGCGAGTGGCTAGCGGTGCGCGAGGCAGCGCTGCGCCTGGGCATGCGCTGGGTGGCCGAGGCGCCCGCGGGCACAGAGGCGGCGTTGGCGCTGATGACCGCGCAGCTGGGGCGGTTTTTTCGCTGGCTGCGGCCGTCGTGGTGGTCGGCGCGCGGCGCGGTTCGCCAGGCCTTGGGCCAGCTTTGGCCGGAACAGGCCGGGGCGGCGCTGGACGCCTCGCTGCTGGGGCAACTGCGCGACCGCCTGCAAGCGGCCAAGGGATGGCGGGCGCTGGAGCAGGCGCTGGACCGTCTGGAAATGCGCACTTGGCTGGAGAATTCGGCCCAGGCTGCCGATGAGCTGGCGGCGCGGCTGGCGCGGCTGGCCCGCTTGGGCTCGGCGCTTCTGCAGGCCAAGCCCCAGCTAGAAAAGGCCGGCGCGTGGCCGCAGTTGGGCCAGGACCTGGCGGCTTGGGACGCGGCGGTCGACCAGCGCCTCGCGGTGTTGGACGCGGCCCAGCGCCACCAGCAGGCCATCGCCGCCGTGCAGCGGGCCCTTCCGTGGATCGCCGAGTGGACACCGGCGGAAAACCTCTTGGCCCTGCAGCAGTCTTTTGACCTCGACGCGCCGCGCCTGCTGGAGACGGATCGCTTGGTCGCCGCGGCGGAGCAACTGCACCCGGTGGCTTGGCCGTGTGTGGTGGCCCTGGCCGCCCAGGTGGGCATGGCCGACGCTCCCACTTGGCGAGACACGCTGACCCGCGCTTGGGCACTGGCCTGGCTGGCGAGGCTGGAGCGCGAGCACGCGGAGCTGGTTCACCTGGACACGCCTGGCCCAGATGTGGCGGCCATGGAAGAGCAATTGGCCGACCTGGTGCGCCGCGCCGCCGAGCTAGAGCGCCAGCGGGTGCTGACCCGCCTGGACGACAGCCTGCTGCTGCGCGCCGGGGTGGCGGAGAAGGGCAAGCGCCGCAGCGCCGATCAGGCCGTGCGCGAGCAGATGCACAAAGAGGCCAAAAAACAGCGCAATCTCTTGCCCCTGCGCTCCTTTGTCCGGCGCTTTGCCGATGGCGGTCTGCTGGAGCTCATGCCCGTGTGGCTCTTGTCGCCAGAGACGATGGCCGTGCTGTTTCCGCGCCAGCCGTTGTTTGACTTGGTGATTTTTGACGAAGCCTCGCAGTGCACCGTAGAGAGCGGCCTGCCCGTGCTGCTGCGGGCCCGCCGAGTGGTGATTGCCGGCGATGACAAGCAGATGCCGCCCACCGCGTTCTTTGAGGCCCAGGACGGCCAAGAGGACCTGGAGCCGGAGCGCCAAGACGATCGCCAAGACGGCCGCCGCGATCTGCTGGATGAAGAGTCGCTTTTGACCCTGGCCAGGGCCCGCAGTGAGCGAGCGCCGTTGCAGTGGCACTACCGCTGCCGCGAAGAGGAGCTCATCGCCTTCTCCAACCACGCCATGTACCAAGGCTCGCTGCTGACGATTCCCTCCACTTCGACCCACCACGCCCAGCCTTCCCTGCGCTGGATCGGCGTGCCGGACGGGCAGTATGAGGCTGGCCGCAACCCCATCGAGGCGCGCCGGGTGGTCGACGAGCTCTGCGCGCTTTTGCAGAGGCCGCAGGTGCCCAGTGTGGGCGTCGTGACGTTTAACACCCAGCAGCGCAAAGCGATCCTGGATGAGATCGACCGGCGCAAGCAAGACGACGCCGATTTTCAGGCGCGGTGGGACAAAGCCCTGGCCGCGGAGCGTATGGACGAGAGGCCCTTTGTCAAAAACCTGGAAAATGTCCAAGGCGATGAGCGCGATGTCATCATTTTCTCCTTGGGCCATGCGCCTATCGAGCGCCATGTCGCCGGCAAGGGCAAGCAGCCCTACGTGCCGTCGCGGTTTGGCCCCCTGGGTTTGCGCGGCGGTGAGAGGCGCCTGAACGTCGCGGTGTCGCGGGCCCGCGCGGAGTGCGTGCTGGTGGCGTCGTTTGAGCCGCACATGCTTTCCGTCGCCGCGACCAAGAACGAAGGGCCTAAGCTCTTTAAGGCGTTCCTGGAGTTTGCCCACCACATGGCCCACAGCCGCCGCCCCCAGGCGGAGCGGGTGCTGACCCTGGTGCGCGAGGGCGCCGTGGCTCCGCGCAAGCTCGCCAAAGTGCCGCTGGCGGGTTACGTGCCGGTGCGCGCCCAGCTGGCGGAGGCTTTGGAAAAGCGCGGTCTGCGCTGCGAAATGGATGTCGGCACCTCGCACTTCCGCGTGCCGCTCGCGGTGATCGACCCGCGCGATCCCGGCCGCTATGCCCTGGCGCTGTTCTGCGATGAGGGCGACGACGGTGCGGAGACCTTTGACCGCCATATCCAGCGGCCCCTGGCGCTGCACGCCCGCGGCTGGAAGGTGCTGCGCCTGCACGCCCGCGAGTGGCAGCGCAAGCCAGAGGCGACGCTTCAGCGGGTGCTGGCGGCCCTGGGGCCGGTGGTCGGGCCGTAGTCAAAGCGGGCGCCAATTCCGCTTGCGAGTGGGCCTGCGCGCCGAGCTCTTGAACAGTGTCAACGTTGACACTGTTCAAAAGCTCGGACCAGTTCAGAAGCTCGGCGGCGACCGCCGCGTTCAGACAGTAGCCAGGGTCATGTCCTCGGGCGGGTCCTTAGAGCATGTCCGCCTGAATCTGCTTGGCGGTCAGGGCTTTGCTGTAGATCCGCACGTCGTCCAGATAGCCGTTGAGCGGGGCGTAGAAGCCGTCATTGCCCAGGTACAGCACGCCGGGGCCGCCGACCGTGGCGCTGCCGAGCACGTCGGTGTTCACCAGCACGCCGTTGACGTAGATCAGCTGCACGGCGCCGCTGTGGACAAAGGCGAGGTGCGTCCACTGGCCCAGGCCAATCGCGCCGGTGCCGGCGGGCGAATAGTGGTTGGGATCTGCGGCCGTGCCCATGACACTGATGACGTTGAGCTGCCC